>NZ_DATMRX010000312.1:0-2998 GCF_035565855.1 Pseudorhodoplanes sp. | reverse complement strand
GAGCGCCGTCAGCGGTGTCTTCTCGGACGGCTTCCAGACAATGCTGTTGCCGCACACGAGCGCGAGCGCCGCATTCCATGACCAGACCGCGACCGGGAAATTGAACGCCGAAATGATGCCGGTGACGCCGAGCGGGTGCCACGTCTCCATCATCCGGTGCTCGGGCCGTTCGGTCGCGATGGTCAGGCCGTAGAGCTGGCGCGAGAGGCCGACTGCGAAGTCGCAGATGTCGATCATCTCCTGCACTTCGCCGAGCCCCTCGGACACGATCTTGCCGGCCTCAATCGAGACCAGCCGGCCGAGCGCCTGCTTGTTGGCCCGCAATTCCTCGCCCAGCAGACGGACCAGTTCGCCACGCTTCGGGGCAGGGACGTTGCGCCAGGTCAGGAAGGCGCCGTGGGCACGCTCGATGGCGTCGCGGGCGGTATCGGGGGTGGTCTCGGCAATTTCGGCGATCACTTCGCCGGTGATCGGCGAGCGGGTCGGCAGGCCCCCACGGTGGCGGTCGAAAGGTAGCCCCAGCTTGGCCAGAAGGGCTGCAGCGTCGTCGGCAAGGCTGGCAGGTCTGGAGGTCGTCATCGGTTCGGTCCCGTAGCGGTCGCATCAGCGGATGGGACATGCAGCATACCGGGTCGGGAATGTCATCCGGTTCGGGCCGGTGGCGCCGCGCCCGCCGAGGTCCCATATTTTACGTGGATATCGTTTGGAACCGGCTCATTTCGGGCGGGCTTTGGCGCTACGCCTGTCCGTCGGCAGAGCCGGAACAAAGCCCGCGAATCTCCCTCGTACGGACGCATGATGTCATCCGAAAACCGGGTTCCACTTTTCGGAATCATGCTCTAGAACCCGCCATGGCGCACGCACCCCAGCACGACAAGCTCCTCATCGTCGATTTCGGCTCGCAGGTCACCCAGCTGATCGCAAGGCGGGTCCGCGAGGAGGGCGTCTATTCCGAGATCGTCCCGTTCAACAAGGCGGACGAAGCCTTCCGCGCGATGAAGCCGAAGGCCGTGATCCTCTCCGGCGGGCCCGCTTCCGTCCACGAGAACGGCGCACCGCTCGCCCCGACCGCGATCTATGAGGCCGGCATTCCGGTGCTCGGCATCTGCTACGGCGAGCAGGCGATGGCGCAACAGCTCGGCGGCAAGGTCGAGGGCGGCCACCATCGCGAATTCGGCCGCGCGGAAGTGACGGTGACGGACGAGTCGCCGTTGTTCGACGGCGTGTGGGAAAAGGGCCAGAGCTATCCAGTGTGGATGAGCCACGGTGATCGCGTCACCGTGCCGCCGAAAGGTTTCCGCACCATCGCGACCTCGCCCAATGCGCCGATCGCGGTGATCGCCGATGACGCGCGGAAATTCTACGGCGCGCAATTCCATCTCGAGGTCATTCACACCCCGCACGGCGCTGCGCTGCTCCGCAACTTCGTGCGCAAGATTGCCGGTTTCAGCGGCGACTGGACCATGCGCGCCTTCAAGGACGAGGCGATCGAGAAGATCAGAAAGCAGGTCGGCAAGGGCAGGGTGATCTGCGGCCTGTCGGGCGGCGTCGATTCGGCGGTCGCGGCGGTGCTGATTCACGAAGCGATCGGCGACCAGCTCACCTGCGTGTTCGTGGACCACGGCCTCCTTCGTCTCGGTGAGGCCGAGAAGGTCGTGGCGCTGTTCCGCGGCCATTACAACATTCCGCTGATCCATGTCGAAGCAGAGGACATGTTCCTGAAGGAGCTTGCCGGCGTCGACGATCCGGAGAAGAAGCGCAAGATCATCGGCAAGCTGTTCATCGATGTGTTCGACGAAGAAGCCAGGAAACTCGGCGGCGCCGATTTCCTCGCGCAGGGCACGCTCTATCCGGACGTGATCGAGAGCGTGTCGTTCACCGGCGGGCCCTCGGTCACCATCAAGTCGCACCACAATGTCGGCGGTCTGCCCGAGCGCATGAACATGAAGCTCGTCGAGCCGCTGCGCGAACTGTTCAAGGACGAGGTGCGTGCGCTCGGCCGCGAGCTGGGTTTGCCGGAGGTGTTTGTCGGCCGCCATCCGTTCCCGGGGCCGGGACTTGCGATCCGCTGTCCTGGACCTGTGACCAAGGACAAGCTCGACATCCTGCGGCTTGCTGACGAGATCTACATCGAGGAAATCCGCCGCCACGCTCTCTACGACGATATCTGGCAGGCCTTTGCGGTGATCCTGCCGGTGAAGACCGTGGGCGTGATGGGCGACGGCCGCACTTATGATTATGTGGTGGGCTTGCGCGCGGTGACCTCGACCGACGGTATGACCGCGGACTTCTATCCTTTCGACATGAAGTTCCTCGGCCACGTCGCGACCCGCATCATCAACGAGGTGAAGGGTGTCAACCGCGTGGTCTATGACGTGACCAGCAAGCCGCCCGGGACGATCGAGTGGGAGTGAATTTTAACGCCCGAGATGATCTCTGGCGGCGCCCGTAAGTCTTAGCTGCAGGCGATCCCAAGCCGCTTGCCGACCTTCTCGCGAACCTCCCTTAGTGTCGCCTGCAAGCGAGTGATTGGCGAAACCGTATGCATCTGATCGATGCCGTAGCGGCTGATCAGATATTCCCGCCCCCGGTGCATCGTGATTAGATGCGTAGTGGTGCGGTTGCTGAGGGAAAGACTGGATGCGCGCGGGTGCTTCGTGCGGGCTTCCAGATCATGTTGAAGCGCCCGGATGCCGCACGGCTTTTCGCCCTCGATCAGAAGATATGCGCTGAGATAGAGTTCGATCGCATGGATCGCGGTGAGCCGGAAGGGCGCACGAGACAGCGGTTTGCCACGACGACCAATATTGACAAGGACGTCCGCTGCCTTGCGATACTCTTCCGCCAAAAGGAAGAGTTGCTCGGCACTGGCATTTTCACCGGGATAGGGTTGCGGTTGCGTCGCCATCGCGGTCCTGGATAGCAACAATGTGTAAGCATTGCAGATGCGCCAGACCGTTTAATCAGCTTGCTCCTAGCAAGCTTTCGTTAACCTGAA
>NZ_DATMRX010000311.1:0-3630 GCF_035565855.1 Pseudorhodoplanes sp. | reverse complement strand
GCAAGCGCATCGGTGCCCTGCTCGATCAGTTCACCCCCAACGAATGCGCGAACTATCTCGTCAACGCTGGATACGCGGCAACCTAAAATGATCCTGCTCTAGAGAGCTTTCACTCGAACCGGCACGGCATCCGCCATGCTGAGCGGATTGCGCAGCGGCAGTCCGAAATCCGGCGCGGAGATCTCGAATACGTCGCCCGGTTCGGTTCGGACACCGTCGGCAAAGGACAGCGTGGCCGTGCCGAACATGTGGACGTGCACATCGCCCGGCTGGCGGAACAGGGCGTATTTGAAATGGTGATGCTCCAGATTGTCGATGCTGTGCGACATGTTCGCTTCGCCTGAAAGGAACGGCTTCTCCCACAGCGGCTTGCCGCCGCGCAGGATGCGCGACGTTCCCCGGATGTCTTCCGGCAACGCGCCAACCAGAATCTCCGGTCCGAAAGAGGCGTTTCTCAACTTCGAGTGCGCGAGATACAGGTAGTTGACGCGTTCCGTCACGTGATCGGAGAATTCGTTGGAAAGCGCGAACCCGACACGGAATGGCGTGCCGTCGTCGCCGATCACATAGATGCCCGCGATCTCCGGCTCCTCGCCGCCATCCTTGGCGAAGTCGGGCGAGACCAGCGGCGCGCCCGGCGCGACGGCAAAAGCGCCGTTGCCCTTGTAGAACCATTCGGGCTGCACGCCGACGGTGCCCGCGGCAGGCTTGCCCCCCTCGATGCCCATGCGGAACATCTTCATGGAATCGGTGAGGTCCTCCTCGCCGTCGTCGGCGAGTTTCTTATGCATGGCGTCGCGCGTCGCGGCCGAGCCGAGATGGGTGAGACCAGTGCCCGTCAGATGGAGGTGCGCGGGATCTGGATGGCTGATCGGCGAGCGCAGGCGCCCGTCGCGATAGGCAGCCTCGAGATCCACGGCATCGCCGAGGCCCTTGCGATGGATGAGAGCTACAAGCCCTTCTCCGGAGCGGGTGGCTTCCATTGCAAGGGCGTAGACGCTCGCCGCGTCCCGCACGATCCGCGCAGTGTCTCCGCTACGAATGGCCACACGCACGATTCCGTTCGCGTCGACAATCTCAGAAATCAGCATTCCCTGCTCCTACACCGACGAGTCGCGCGCCATGGGGCGCTGGAAAATAGAGGGCCTGTATCGGCCGCTCCGTCCCGAGCCGCTCAAGTCTTGTTCTTGTTGTACACGTCGAAGACGACGGCGCCGAGCAGGACCAGGCCCTTGATGACCTGCTGCCAGTCGATGTTGACGCCCATGATCGACATTCCGTTGTTCATGACGCCCATGATGAACGCGCCGATGACGGCGCCCGCCACCTGGCCGACGCCGCCCATGGCCGAGGCGCCGCCGATGAACACGGCCGCGATCACGTCGAGCTCGAAGCCGAGGCCTGCTTTCGGCGTGGCCGTGTTCAGCCGCGCGGCGAAGATGAGGCCGGCGAGAGCCGACAGAGCGCCCATGATGACGAAGATCGTGAAAGTGAGCCGTTCGGTTTTGATCCCGGACAGCGCCGCCGCCTTCACGTTGCCGCCCATCGCATAGATGCGCCGGCCGAACGTCATGCGCTTGGTGACGAAGACGAAGAGCGCGATGAGGACGCCCATCACGATCAGCACGTTGGGCAGGCCTTTGTAGGACGCCATCATGTAGACCAGGAACAGCACGATGGCCGAGATGAAGCCATTCTTGACGACGAACAGGGCGAAAGGCTCCGCCTCGTAACCGTGCTTCTCGCGGTTGCGGCGGCTTCTCAGGCTGAAGTAGAGCATCGCCGCCACGATCGCGACCCCGATGAGGAGCGTCGTGGAGTGCAGCGTGACGCCCCCGATCGTGATCGGGCCGATCACGTCGGGGATGAAGCCGGCGCTGAGCAACTGGAACTCGCGCGGAAAGGGCCCGACCGACTGGCCGCCGAGCAGCGCCAGCGACAGGCCCTTGAAGACCAGCATTCCCGCCAGCGTGACGATGAAGGAGGGGATCTTCATATAAGCGATCCAGTAACCCTGGGAGGCACCGATCAGGCCACCGACGATCAGGCAGATGAACGCCGCCAGGATCGGATTGACGCCGTACCGCACCATCAGCACCGCTGCGACCGCGCCGATGAAGCCGGCAACGGAGCCGACCGACAGGTCGATATGGCCGGCGACGATCACCAGGAGCATACCGAGAGCCATGATGATGATGTAGGAGTTCTGCAGCACCAGATTGGTGAGGTTCACCGGCTTGAACAGCGTGCCGTTGGTCGTGAACTGGAAGAACACCATGATGGCGATGAGCGCCAGCACCAGGCCGTAATCGCGCAGGTTCTCCTTCAGCGCCGCCTGCGCCGAAGCTTTGGCCGGGCTCACCGCCTTGCCAGCTGTTTCCGTGCTCATGATGCGGCTCTTCCTTCCCCGCGAACGATAGCGCGCATGATCTTCTCTTGCGAGGCTTCGCTGCCGGCCATCTCGCCGACGATGCGTCCTTCGTTCATGACATAGATGCGGTCGCAGATGCCGAGCAGTTCCGGCATCTCCGACGAAATCACCAGGATGGCTTTGCCTTCCTCGGCAAGCCGATTGATGATCGTGTAGATCTCGTATTTGGCGCCGACGTCGATGCCGCGTGTCGGCTCGTCGAGGATCAGCACCTCGGGATTGGCGAAGAGCCACTTCGACAGCACGACCTTCTGCTGATTGCCGCCGGAAAGGTTGCCGGTGATCTGGTAGACGCTGGAAGACCGGATGTTGGTTTTCCGGCGATAGTCGTTGGCGGCATTGAGTTCCTTGATGTCGTCGATCACGCCGCCAGCCGAGACGCCCTTGAGATTGGCGATCGAGATATTGTGCTTGATGTGGTCGATCAGGTTCAGGCCGTAGGTCTTGCGGTCTTCCGTGGCGTAGGCGATACCCTGGCCTACCGCCCTGCCGACGCTCGATACATCGACCTTCCTGCCGTGGAGGTAGACCTCGCCGCTGATCTTCGTGCCGTAGCTCCTGCCGAAGAGGCTCATGGCGAATTCCGTGCGTCCGGCGCCCATCAGGCCGGCTATGCCGACCACCTCGCCCTTGCGCAGGCTGATATCCACGCCTTTGATGACCTGCCGCTCCGGATGCAGCGGATGATGGACCACCCAGTTCTTCACCTCGAACATGGTCTCGCCAATGCGCGGGGTGCGCGTGGGGTAACGATCCTCGAGAGGGCGACCGACCATCGAGGTTATGATGCGGTCCTCGTCGATATCGGCCTTGTCGAGCGTCTCGATGGTCCGGCCGTCACGCAGTATGGTGATGCGGTCGGCCACCTTGCCGACCTCGTTCAGCTTGTGCGAGATCAGGATCGAGGCGATGCCGTGGTCCTTGAACTCGATCAGCAGCTTGAGCAGAGCGTCGCTGTCCTTCTCGCTTAGGCTCGCCGTCGGTTCGTCGAGGATGAGCAGCTTGACCTCTTTCGACAGCGCCTTGGCGATCTCGACGAGCTGCTGCTTGCCGACGCCGATATTGGTGATCAGCGTGTCCGGATCCTCGCGAAGGCCGACCTTGCGCAGCAGCGCGGCCGCTTTGCCGCGCACCGCATCCCAATCGATGACGCCGTAGCGGGCCTGCTCGTTGCCGAGGAAGATGTTCTCGGCGATCGA
>NZ_DATMRX010000310.1:0-10749 GCF_035565855.1 Pseudorhodoplanes sp. | reverse complement strand
ACCGACCGGGTCAATGCGAGCTTCATCATCCATCGGACCGACCGGGCCGCGAGCGAACTCGTGCTGGCCCTGCATGCCCGCATGGGACAAAGCGACGACGTCGTCGTTTCGGCATCGCGACCCGCACAAGCGGAGGCAGGCGCATGATCGGCGGATTGCCGCTCGGCTTTGCGCAGCCCCTCGTGCTGCTCGGCCTCCTCAGCCTTCCGGTGTTGTGGTGGCTGCTCCGCCTGATCCCGCCGCGGCCGCGCCGCATCGCGTTTCCGCCGGCGCGGCTTCTGTTCGACATCGCTCCCAAGGAGGAGACGCCGTCGCGCACCCCATGGTGGCTGACGCTGCTCCGCCTCACCCTTGCGGCGCTGCTGATTTTCGCGGCCGCCGGTCCGATGTGGAATCCGTCGGTCGCTACCTCGAGCGGCTCGGGTCCGCTCGCGCTTCTGATCGATGACGGCTGGGCGGCTGCATCCACCTGGGACACACGCATTCGCACAGCCGATGACATGCTCGCGCGTGCAGAGGCCGATGGCCGTGCAGCGGCGATCATTCCGATGTCCGAAGCCGGACGGAGCGTTTCGTTGCAGACCGCCGCCGCGGCGCGTGTGCAGCTGCAGAAAGCCTCGCCCAAGCCGCATGACGTCGAGCGGGTCGAAGCGTTGCCGGCGCTGACGCGCTTCCTTGCCGCCTCGCCGAATGCCGAACTGGTCTGGCTTTCGGATGGCGTGCATCTTGGCCGCGCCGGCGAGTTCATCAACGGCCTCTCCACACTACTCGACGGGCGCAGCATCACCGTCGTCGAGGGCGGCGTTCCGCAGGCGCTTGCCCTCAGCGCCGCTGACAACAATGCCGGAGCCCTGACCGTCAAGGTGCTGCGGGCCTCGGCAGGAAACGACCGGGCCGGAAATGTGCGAGCCTACGATCTGAAAGGCTTGTTGCTCGGCGAGGCGCCGTTCGCACTCAAGCCGAACGAGCGCGAAACCGTCGCGACCTTCGACCTGCCGGTCGAGTTGCGCAACGACATCGCGAGGCTCGACATCGCCAATGAACGCTCGGCCGGCGCCGTGCAATTGCTCGACAAGCGCTGGCGCAGGCGCACGGTGGGCGTGATTACCGGTGCGACCGCCGATACCGCACAGCCGCTCCTCGCCTCGACCTTCTATCTGCAGCGTGCACTCTCGCCCTTCGCGGATGTCAGGATGGGCGAGCGCGTGTCGCCCTCGGACATGGTGACCCGCTTCCTCGATCAGAATGTGCCGATGCTGATCCTCGCCGATGTGGGCAATGTGGTCGGTGGGGCCCGCGAACGCCTCGCGCGATGGGTGGCGGATGGCGGCATCCTTGTGCGGTTCGCGGGGCCACGCCTCGCCGCCTCCGACGACGAACTCGTGCCGGTGCGGCTCCGCCGTGGCGGACGCACGCTCGGCGGTTCGCTGTCCTGGGAAAAGCCGCAGCCACTGGCCGCCTTCTCGCGCGAAAGCCCGTTCGGCGGCATGCCGGTGCCGGGCGATGTCACCGTCAATCGCCAGGTTCTGGCCGAGCCGGATTCCGGACTGTCCGAGCGCAGCTGGGCAACACTCGCCGACGGCACGCCACTCGTCACCGGCGCGCGCCGCGGCAAAGGCATGATCGTGCTGTTCCACGTGACCGCGGATACCCGCTGGTCCGATCTGCCATTGTCGGGCTCGTTCGTGGAGATGCTCAAAAGGCTCGTCGCGTTGTCGGGCTCGTCCGCAACCGCCGAACAGGCGAGTGCGGAGCGTGACCGTGAGACGCTTGCGCCGGCGCGCACGCTCGACGGATACGGCGTGCTGGGCGCTCCGCCCGGCATCGCCAAGCCGGTGCCTGCGAATTACGTGAACCGCG
Organism: Pseudorhodoplanes sp.; assembly: GCF_035565855.1. Classification (GTDB taxonomy): domain Bacteria; phylum Pseudomonadota; class Alphaproteobacteria; order Rhizobiales; family Xanthobacteraceae; genus Pseudorhodoplanes. The sequence goes on along the minus strand of NZ_DATMRX010000310.1, from coordinate 8,889 downwards.
CCTCGGGCGACCATCCGCCCGGATTCTACGGGCCGCCTGAAGGCCTGCTTGCGGTCAACACTCTGACCGCAACCGACAAGCCTGAGGTCGTCGATATCGGCCCGCTGAATGCCCGTCGCGATATCTACCGTCTCAGCGAACCGGTCGACCTGCGGGGTCCGATCTTCCTCGCCGCCCTTGCCCTGTTGCTCCTCGACGCGCTCGTGGTGTTCTGGCTCGCCGGTGGGCTCGGACGCCTGACCCGCACGCGGCGTCGCGCTGCTGCCGCGAGCCTCGTCCTTGCCGCGGTCATCGTAGCCCTCGCCTTCAATGGACAAGCGCAGGCGCAGACACCCGAGCCGCCGCGACGCCCCACAGTGACCCAGCCTCCCGCAACGCTCGACGATTTCGCGATGCGAGCGGCCAACCAGACCAAACTCGCTTACGTGATAACGGGGGATGCGGAGGTCGATGCGGTCAGCAAGGCAGGGCTGAGCGGCCTCACGATCTTTCTTGCGCAACGCACCGCGCTCGAAGGCGGCGAGCCGATCGGCCTCGACATCGCGCGCGACGAACTCAGCTTCTTTCCGCTGATCTATTGGCCGATCTCCCCGAACGCGGCAAAGCCTTCGCCCGAGGCGCTGGCACGGATCGACGCCTACATGAAGCAGGGCGGCACCGTGCTGTTCGATACGCGCGACGCGATCATGGCACCGCCCGGCCCCGGCGGCGAAGCGCGCAGCCCCGGAATGCTGGCCCTGCGCGAAATCCTCGCGTCGCTGGACATTCCCGAACTCGAGCCGGTGTCCAAGGACCATGTGCTGACCAAGACCTTCTATCTGCTGCGTGACTTCCCCGGCCGCTTCCACACCGGTCAGCTCTGGGTGGAAGCGTTGCCGGCTCAGGACGAGCTCGACGAGGAAAGCGAGAACCGACGGCCAGCTCGCGCCGGCGACGGCGTATCGTCGATCCTGATCACTTCGAATGATCTCGCCGGTGCCTGGGCAATGCGGCCCGACGGACAGCAGATGCTGCCGATGGTCTCGGGTGAGCCACGGCAGCGCGAAATGGCATACCGCTCCGGCGTCAACATCGTGATGTACACGCTCACCGGTAACTACAAGGCGGATCAGGTGCACGTGCCTGCGTTGCTGGAGCGCCTCGGACAATGAATTTCGGGATCTCCTTCGCGCCCCTCGTTCCCGCCTATCTGTTATGGGCGGCCGCAGCCGTTGCGCTGGTCATCACCGCGCTTCTGCTGTTCATCCGCAGCCGCGGGGCGGTGTTGCGCGGTATTGCGATGGCGCTGCTCGTGCTCGCGCTCGCCAATCCCTCCTTCACCCGCGAGGACCGCGAACCGATCCCCTCCGTCGTCGCCGTGGTGATCGACAAGAGTCCCAGCCAGAATTTCGGCAATCGCGCGAAGCAAACCGAGGAAGCCCGTGCAGCGCTGATCGAGCGGCTGGCGCGGATTCCCAACATCGATGTGCGCATGGTCGAAGCGGGCGTTGCCGATGGCGAGACCGACGGCACGCGCCTGTTCAGCGCGCTCGGCGCCGCTCTCTCGGACGTGCCGCCGGATCGGATCGCCGGCGCCTTCCTGATTACGGACGGCCGCGTCCACGACGTGCCGCCGGACGCGGCGCAGCTCGGCTTCAACGCGCCGCTGCATGCCCTGGTGACCGGCGAAGCCAACGAACGCGACCGCCGTGTGGTCCTGACCTCCGCCCCACGCTTCGGCATCGTCGGCCAGTCCCAGACCATCGTCTTCCGGGTGCAGGATCAGGGCGTCGGGCCATCGAGCGCACGCGTCACCATCCGGCGCGACGGCGAACAGATCGAAACGCGCAACGTGACCACCAATACGGCCGTGCGCGTGCAGATCCAGATTCCACATGCCGGGCCCAATATCGTGGAGATCGAAGCGGCGCCGCTGGAGAACGAACTCACCCCGGTGAACAACCGCGCCGTGGTCTCGATCGACGGCGTACGCGACAAGCTGCGCGTGCTGCTGGTCTCCGGCGAGCCGCATGCCGGCGAGCGCACCTGGCGGAACCTCCTCAAGTCGGACGCGGCGGTCGACCTCGTTCACTTCACGATCCTGCGGCCGCCGGAAAAGCAGGACGGCACCCCGATCAACGAATTGTCGCTGATCGCCTTTCCGACCCGCGAGCTGTTTCAGCAAAAGATCGGCGAATTCCACCTGATCATCTTCGACCGCTATGCGCGGCAGGGCGTGTTGCCGATCGTCTATTTCGACAACATCGCGCGCTATGTGCGCGAGGGCGGCGCGGTGCTGATCGCTGCGGGTCCCGATTATGCAAGCCCGACGTCGCTGTGGCGCACGCCGCTCGATGTGGTGCTTCCCGCCGAGCCGAGCGGCAAGATGATCGAGACGCCTTATCACGCGCGGCTGAGCGAATTGGGCAAACGACACCCGGTGACGCGCGCGCTCGAAGGCGGCTCCGAGAACCCGCCGCATTGGAGCCGCTGGTTCCGCCTGGTCGATGCCAAGGTCGGCCAGGGCTCGTCGGTGATGGAGGGGCCGGACGGCAAGCCGCTGCTGGTGCTGTCACGCGAAGGCGAAGGCCGCGTTGCCTTGCTGCTCTCCGATCATATCTGGCTCTGGGCGCGCGGCTTCGAAGGTGGCGGGCCGCATCTCGATCTGTTGCGGCGCCTGTCGCACTGGCTGATGAAGCAGCCCGATCTGGAAGAAGAAGCGTTGCGTGTCGCCGCACGTGGACGGGATCTGTCGATCGATCGGCAAACCATGGCCGAGACCGTCGATCCGGTCCTCGTGACGACGCCGTCAGGCGAGACCCGCAGCATCTTACTGCAGCAGGTCGAGCCCGGCCTGTGGCGCGGCACGACCCCTGCGAACGAACTCGGGCTGTGGCGCGCGAGCGACGGCAAGCTCACCACGCTGGTCAATGTGGGGCCGGTCAATCCGCGCGAATTCGCCGAGGTCACATCGACGGCCGATACGCTGCGACCGCTCGCGGCCTCGACCGGCGGCGATGCGCGCAGGCTCGACGACGGCGGCAATGTTTCCGTCCCGCGGATCGTCGGGGTGCGCTCTAGCGAGACCTTCAACGGTCAGGACTGGATGGGTCTGAAGCTGCGGGATGCCAGCGTACTCCGCGGCATCGGCGTCCTGCCGGTCTTTGCCGGCATTCTCGGGCTGCTGCTGCTGATTGGATCGCTGGCCGCGACCTGGGCGCGCGAGGGCCGCTAGGCCGACACCGCTTCCGGCCAATCGGGCCGCACCGCGCCCTTGACGCCCGCGAAAGCTCCCTCGATCAATTCGGCGACAAGGAGCCGCGCGGGATCGACGGGGCCAGGCATTGCCACCTGCCCCCGCGGGACACGCTTGAAGCCGACGCGGGCGTAATAGGGCTCGTCACCCACCAGGATCACCAGCCGATGGCCCCGCTCCCTGGCGTCAGAAAGCGCGCGCTGCATCAAGGCAAGGCCGATGCCGCGATCGCGGAAGGGCGGCTCGATGGTCAATGGTCCGAGCAGCAAGGCCGGGGTTTCGCCGATCCGCACCGGGGACAGCCGCAGCGAACCGACCAGCAAGGTCCCGACGCGCGCGGTGTAGGACAGCGTGAGATCGTGCCCGATGCCCTCACGAATCCGGTAGGCGGTCTTCGCAAATCGCCCGGGTCCGAAGGTGCGTTCGTGCAATCGCTCGATGGCGAGCGCGTCGTCTTCGGTTTCCGGCAGGATGGTGATGGAGAGATCGGTCATTTAATGGCAGCCAGTCCTCGCAGGCGCTTAGCATCTGCCGCCAGCGAAATCCATTCATGCGGCATGCCAATTTGCCGCTTGGCTCGTCCGCCGGGCGGAGCCATATCTTGGTTCCAACCAGGGAGCGCGGAATGGGCTTTTTCCTCGATGGCATTTGGCACGACACCTGGCATGACACCGGCAAAAGCAAGGGTCGGTTCGAACGCGAGGCGACGCGCTTCCACAACTGGATCACTGCGGACGGCGCGCCAGGCCCGACCGGCGAAGGCGGGTTCCCGGCAGAGCCGGGCCGCTACCATCTCTATGTCTCGCTGGCATGTCCCTGGGCGCACCGGACCCTGATCTTCCGGAAGCTGAAGAAACTCGAAGATCTGATTTCGGTGTCTGTTGTTTCGCCGATGATGTTCGAACGCGGCTGGACCTTCAATCGCGCCGAGGGCTCCACCGGCGATCATCTCTACGACGCATCGACGCTCGGCGAAATCTACCTCAAGACCAATCCGAAATATTCCGGGCGCGTGACGGTGCCAGTGCTGTGGGACAAGAAGCGCGGCACCATCGTGAACAACGAATCGTCCGAGATCATTCGGATGTTCAACACCGGATTCAACGCGCTGACCGGTGATACGACGGATTACTACCCGGACGCCCTGCGCGACGAGATCGATACGATCAACAAGCGCATTTACGAGACCGTCAATAACGGCGTCTATCGCTGCGGATTTGCGACCACCCAGGAGGCCTACGAGGAAGCCTTCGCGCAGCTCTTCGAGACGCTGGACGTCCTGGAGGGGCGCCTCTCCACGCAGCGCTATCTCTGCGGCAAGACCGTCACCGAAGCCGACTGGCGGCTGTTCCCGACGCTCATTCGCTTCGACGCGGTTTATGTCGGGCACTTCAAGTGCAATCTGCGCCGGATCGACGACTATCCCAACCTGTCGAATTACACCCGCGACCTTTACCAATGGCCCGGCATCGCCGAGACGGTCGATATCGATCAGTACAAGCGCCATTACTACGGCAGCCACAAGACCATCAATCCGACGGGAATCGTGCCGGTCGGTCCGGCGCTGGAATTCATGCGCCCGCACGATCGGGGCCGGTTTGGTTAAGCGCGCTGCAAGCGGTTCCGATCGCTTCGTGTAGTTTTCGATCCGGCGCCGGAACATTGCTCTGAGCTCAGAATTTGTCTCCTGCATCACCGCCCAGAAGGAGGCAAACCATGAAAAAAATCACGCTCGTCGTCGCCGCTATGTTGCTTGCGGGGTCAGCTTATGCGCAGACCAACACCGCGCCCCAGCAGAACGCGCCGGCCGCAACCAATCAGACCATGAACAAGCCCGCCACCGGCCAGTGGCGCGCCTCGAAGCTCATCGGCGTCAACGTTTACAACCAGCAGAACGAGAAGATCGGCGAGATCGACGAGCTTATTCTGAATTCGTCTGGTCAGGTCGCCGGCGCGATCATCGGTGTCGGCGGCTTCCTCGGTCTTGGCGAGCGCGACGTGATGGTGCCGATGAACCAGCTGCGCTTTTCCAACGAAGGTTCTACCACCACCGGCGCCGCCAATAACGGCGATCGCAGATGGTATCCGGACCGCGCCGTGATCAACGCCAACAAGGATCAGCTCAAGAATATGCCGGAATTCAAGTACTGACCGGCTGCTGCAACCTTGATCGTCGGATCGTCGGGGGCTTCGCCAGTGCGAGGCCCCCTTCCGGCGTTGAACCTCGCCTGCTTCCCAATCACCGCAGCGATGATTGCGCGATCGCCCCCCGTCACCAAAGCGGGGACGGCCTGGTCCGATCCAGCACCTCGGCGATGCGCGCGCGCGTTGCCGGCCCGGTATCCGGCGGCAGGGCATCGCGCGTGAAAAAGCCGTGCGCCACGATCTCCGCATTGGGCTTCGGCGGGCTGTCCTGGGTGAAGTCGCGGACCACATAGAGCCCGACATGGTCGCGGTCAGAGGCGCGTTGGTTGAAATACAGCGCAAAGAATTCCGGGGCAGCGCCGACCGCGATATTGCCTTCCTCCATCATCTCGCGGCGCAGGGCCTCGAGCATGGTCTCGCCAGGCTCTACTCCGCCGCCGGGGAGGTGCCAGCCGGGGATATAGGAATGCTTGATGAGAAAGATGCGCCCGTCCGAATCGAGCGCCATGCCGCGCACCCCGAGGGTCATCCCGCGCGAGAAGCGCCAGTATAGATGCATCGCACGGCGGATCATCTGGTCGAAGGGGCCTCCCCGCCGGTCTAGAGCGATCTCGGTGGCGCCGAACCACAGTTTCATCAAAGCGCGCACCCGACTCACTATAGTCTGAATCGACTAAAAGCCGGAAAGCCCGCACCCTCCCCTCATGTTCGTACTTGCGCACCTGTCGGACCCGCATCTTGGCCCCATGCCGTCGGCCCGCATCCGCGACCTCGCGGGCAAGCGGGCCATCGGCTACATGAACTGGCACAGGCGCCGGAAGACATTCCACCGCGCCGAGGTCCTGTCGCGCGTCGTCGCCGACATCAAGGCGCAGCAGCCGGACCATATCGCGGTCACCGGCGACATCCTCAATATCGCGCTGCCCGGCGAATTCGCGCCCTCGCGCGTCTGGCTCGACACCGTGGGTCCGGCCGAGAACGTGACCTTCGTTCCGGGCAATCACGACGCCTATGTGCGCAAGGCCGCCCGCGAATGGCATTCGCACTGGGGCGACTTCATGAAGGGCGACACCACGGGTGCGGATCAGTTTCCGTTCGTGCGCCGCCGCGGCGACATCGCCCTGATCGGATTATCGAGCGCGATCACGACGGCCCCCTTCATGGCGACCGGCAAGCTCGGCACCCACCAATTGCATGCGCTTCCGGACCTCCTCGACAAGCTTGGCGCAGAAGGGCTGTTTCGCGTGGTGCTGATCCATCACCCGCCGGTGACAAAACCCACGCACCGGTTCAAGCGCCTGATGGACGCCGACAAGTTCCGCGACGTGCTGCGCAGACATGGCGCCGAGCTCGTGCTGCACGGTCACGATCATATCCACTCGCTGGTGATGCTGGACGGACCCGCGGGACAGATTCCTGCGTGCGGCGTTCCGTCTGCCTCGGCGATCGGCGGCGAAGGCGATCTCGCCGGCTACAATCTCTATGCGATCGCAAAGTCCGGCAATCGCTGGTGTTGCGAAATGACCGCGCGCGGCTTCAAGCACGACACCGACACGATCGTGGACCTTGGCAAGCGCGATCTCGCGGTCGCGTAGACAAGCACATTCAGGGTCACACGGCAGTCACTCTCGGGCTGTCATCGCCCGCGAAAGCAGGCGATCCAGTACACACAACGCTCAATAGTTTACCGGATGCCCCGCCTTCGCGGGGCATGACAAGAAGTGGGCGATGCCCGGCCCGGCCTCTTCCTGAGGAGCATTGTCAACGCGTCCGCGCGCAGCGCGGCCCGATGATAAACTCAGCAATGCGTCTCGGAGATTGGGCCGCCCTCATCCTCCGATGACAGGCGCTTCGCGTTCTCCTCAGGATGAGGTCGGAACGAAAGCCAATCAGCCCAACACCAGCGCGGCAAGCGCAAGGGACAGCGCCCCGACCAGCAGCCCCAGGACGAATGCGGCGCCGGTGCGCCAGGCCGTTGACCTCGGCACGGCGGCGCGCGGTGGCCCGCTCTCCGATAACGCGCGCTGGCGTTCGATCAGGCGAGCGGCGATGTAACGCGTGATCGCCTTGGCGGTCTCGCCGATATCGTTGGATTCCGAGAGGACCTTGCGGCCATAGCGGGTGTCCTGCACGAAGCGATAGACACGCTTGTCGCGGCCCATGATCACATAGGCGGTGATGTCGATCCAAAGCCGCGGCACGTCGCCATGGCTGATCCCGCGATCGAAAATATCCACATCCGCGGGGATTTCGGCGAACACCTTGTCGAGCGCTTCGTTCAGGAGTTCGAGACGCGCGGCTTCGGCATCGCGCATCTCCAGCACGATCCCCGATCGTTCCGCCGCCTCGATCCGAACCTGGCGCAGCGCCTCCTTCAGCGGCGAAACCGGCTGCGGCGGCTGCGTCTCACGCTTTTTGCGTCCCCACATGAGCGGACCGTAGCGCCGTTAGCGGTGCTCCGAAAGCCCGGCTTGCGCCAGCCATGCGAGGCCGTCTTCGGTTCGCGCGCGCGGATGGTATTCCGCCGCCACCCAACCGGCATAACCGAGGCGATCGAGGGCCCTGAAGATCGCGGGATAGCTTACCTCCCCCTCGTCGGGCTCATGTCGCGAGGGAACCGCCGCGATCTGCACATGACCGATCAGCGGAAGATGGGCCTCGAAGCGCCGGATCAGGTCGCCGCCCATGATCTGCGCGTGATAGAAATCGAACTGAATGCGGATGTTGGATTTGCCCGTTTTCGCGATGATGTCGGCCGCGTGCTCCACGCGGTTGAGAAAATAATTCGGGCGGTCGCGATTGTTGATCGGCTCGATCAACAGCGTGATGCCTTTCTCGGCCGCCCGATCCGCGGCGCGCATCAGATTGGCGATATAGGTGCGCTCGGCCGCCGGCCGCTCGTTCACCGGCACGAAGCCGGCGAGCACATGGATCGCGCGGCCACCGACCGCGGTGATGTAGTCCAGCGCCTGTGCAAAGAGCGCGTCGAAGTCTCGCTCGCGGTTCGGGACCGCGGCCAGTCCGAACTGCCCCTCGCCGCCCCGCTCGGTGTTGATCCCCAGCATTGCAAGACCATGCCGTTCGATCTGGTCCCGGAGGGCGGTGGCGGGAGTCGTATAGGGAAACTGGCCTTCGACGGCGCGAAAGCCGAAGGCCGCGGCCGCGGCGGGGCGCTCGATCAGCGGACGCTCGGAGAACAGATACGCGATATTGGCGGCAAAACGGGGCATTGGGCCTCGCAGGCGGAGGGAATCGGAGCCCCTTGTACCAAAGCTTCTCCCGGCTTCGCTGTGCACAATCCGTGATGACAGCGCCGGATTTGCCCGTCTTTGGCGATGCAGTGGGCAGCGGACACGCCTCGAAAGTTGTCCCTTCTCCACATGGAGGCCAGCCCCAAAAACACGACAAATCAAAGCCTTGATGATTGTGGGCGAATGCCCACATTGAACCCCACAGGGCGAGTGGGACGTTTTGTGGTTGACTGCCTGTATACAAGGCGGTTCGATGCC
>NZ_DATMRX010000309.1:0-2480 GCF_035565855.1 Pseudorhodoplanes sp. | reverse complement strand
GCCTGCGGATCTGCCGCAGCCGATGAAGCTCGCGGCGGAGGCCTCGCATTATCTCCTGTATGCGATGTTCATCGGCATTCCGCTGATCGGCTGGGGCATGCTCTCGGCCGCGGATTATCCGATCGTGCTTTATGGCGGCATCCGCGTCCCACCCATCCTGCCGCAGAGCGACTTATTGCACACGTTGTTATGGAACGCGCATTCCTATCTCGGCTTCGCGCTGTTCGCGCTGATCCTCATGCATATCGCGGCGGCGCTGTTTCACGCGCTGATCCGCCGGGATGGCGTATTCCAGAGCATGACGTCACAGCGCTTCGCGCTGCCCAAGGATGCGAAGTGAGTGCCGCGGTGGCACGCATCTCATGCGCTCTGCAGCATTGGGCCGCCACTGATCTCGAATTTGCTTTAAGATTGTCCGCGTGATTGCGCGCCAACGCTCGGGCCGCTCGCATCCTACGAGACGCTCGCTTCGGTCCTCAGGGTGAGGGCGGGTCGGGCTTGCGCGCTAATGTCGCGCTCACCAATGCTTAATCGTAATCGCCGTAGGAGACCTCTCGCGACGACAAAAATCTGCAAGGAAGGAAACGGATCATGTGTGACCAATGTCTCCAGAAGACCGCGAGCCGACGAGCCGTGATGTTTGCCGGCGCCGGGTTGCTGGCTGCGGCGCAATTCGGCGGCCCGGCGCAAGCGCAGCCGGCGCGCGCGGCCGCCACGCCCGATGAGGCTCTGAAGCTCCTTCAGGCGGGTAACGCCCGCTACGCCGCCAATCAACCGCAGCAGCGCGACTTTTCTGCCGGGCGCGCCGCCCGAACGCTTGGCCAGGCGCCATTCGCGGCGATCCTCGGCTGTGCGGATTCCCGCGTCGCACCGGAACTGGCGTTCGACCAAAATCCCGGCGATCTGTTCGTCGTGCGCGTCGCCGGAAATTTCGTGACGCCCGACGGCCTGGGAAGCCTCGAATACGGCGCGGCGGTTCTGGGCACGAAGCTGATCATGGTTCTCGGCCACAACAGTTGTGGCGCGGTGAATGCGACGATCGAGGCGCTTCAGAAGGGCAATACCCTCCCAGGTCACATTGCGGATCTCGTCAGAGCGATGAAGCCCGGCATCGAGCCGACATTGAAGAACGCGGGAAGCGATCTCGCGCAGCGCGCCGTCGTCGCCAACGTGCAGTACAATGTCGAGCGGCTGAAAACAGCAACGCCGATCCTGGCGGGAATGGTCGCCAAAGGTGAGCTTCGCGTGGTGGGTGGCGTTTATGATCTCGCGACTGGGAAAGTGAGTCTGGTTTAGGCCGCGTGACGCGCGGCAAGCCTGGTGTGAATGGAGCATAGCGAGATCCGGGGCGTGCGGTCCCGCGTTGCGCTTCGCTCCATGCGGGCTACCAACCAATGTTATGGCCGGGCACCCGCCGCGCTCCGCGCGGCCGGAATGTAAACCTGCCCCGGCCATCCACGTCTTTGGGTGATGCATCAAAGGAAAGACGTGGATGCCCGCGACAGGCGCGGGCATGACGTGAAGAAGAAAGCCCGTCCTGGCCGCCGATCCTACTTCGCCTGAAGGATGCCGTTCCGGTCGCCGCGCGCGCTCGCGGACTTCGGCTGCTCGCCCGGCAGGCCCGTCCTGTACGTCACGTTGTTCTGCGAGCCGCTGACGCTGATGGCGTCCACCGCGCCGATCCTGACTGTGTTGACGTCACCTTTGACATCGAGCGCCTTCGTCGCCTCGATGGTCAGCGTGTTGCTTGCTCCGTTGAGCGACACGCGCTCGCAGGTGCCCGAGAAGGTGAAGGTGCCGCCGCTGCCATTGATTGCGACCTTGCGTTCCTGGTCGCAATCGTGGGTGGCGCCAGGCACTCCGCTATAGGTCCGGTCGGGATTGTCGCCGCACGCGGCCAGCGCGAGGGCTGCGAGCAGGAGCGATGCGCTGCGTGCCATTCCCTAGTCCTCAGGGCGACCAGTGTAGCCCGGAAAAAGCGTCTCGCAATCCGGCGTCGTGTCCGCCCTGCGTTTCGTGCGCTGCGGCTGGCGGGGTTTGTGCTTCGGGCCGCGGCGCGTAAAAGAGGCGTCGATTCCCGAATGCGATCAGGGCAGCCCGATGACCGACGAAACCCGCGACAGTAACGGCAATATTCTCAAGGACGGCGATTCGGTGACGCTGATCAAGGACCTGAAGGTCAAGGGCACGTCGGAGACGCTCAAGCGCGGCACGCTGGTGAAGAACATCCGGCTTACCGGAGACCCGGACGAGATCGAGTGCAATACCAAGCAGGTGAAGGGCCTCGTGCTGAAGACCGAGTTCCTGAAGAAAGCGTGATGCGTACGCGCTGACACGCAGGCGGCGCGGAACATCGACGTCGCGTCGTGACGCTTCAAGTCTGCAACTGAATTTAAATGCGCTGTTAATCCGCGGACCTTATGCGTGGCCGCATCGTTTCAACGAGAGGCCACCATGCGTGCATTGTTCCTCGCGGCAAT
>NZ_DATMRX010000308.1:0-15823 GCF_035565855.1 Pseudorhodoplanes sp. | reverse complement strand
AGAATGAGCGCGTGCGGCTGGAGACACCGGGCGGCGGCGGCTTCGGAAAGGCGAAGGAGCGCCCCGAGGCCTTGATCGCGCACGACATCGAGAATGGATACGTGACGCGCGAAGCCGCACGTCGCGCCTACGGCAAGACGGACGCGGCATGACACGGCGTCTTGTGATCGGCGTAGACGTCGGCGGCACGTTCACCGACCTGTTCTTCCTCGACGAGGAAAGCGGCAAGTCGTGGATCGCCAAGGTGCCGTCCACGCGCGGGCGCGAGGCCGCCGGCTTCCTGAACGGGATCCGGCAAGGCACGGACGACGTGTCGAACATCGCGACCATCGTCCATGGCACCACCGTCGGCACCAACGCGCTGCTCGAGCGCAAGGGCGGCAGGGCCGGGGTGATCGCGACCGAGGGCTTCCGCGACGTGCTCGAAATGCGGCGCCGCGACCGTCCGCAGACCTGGGGCCGTGGGGGCAGTTCGAGCCGGTGGTGCCGCGCGAGCGGCGCGTCGAAGTGCGCGAGCGCGTGCTGGCGGACGGCACGGTGCATACCGCGCTCGATCCCGAGGAGGTGAAGGCGCGCGCGCGCGAGCTGCTCGCGCTGGGGGCTGAAGCGGTGGCCGTCACCTTCATCAATGCCTATGCGAATGCGGCCAACGAACGAATTGCCGCCGAGGCGATCCGGTCAGTCTGGCCGAACGCCTATGTGAACATTTCGAGCGACATCCTCCCCGAGATCCGCGAATTCGAACGCGCATCCACCACCACGCTGAATGCCTATCTGCAGCCGGTGGTGGCGGACTATCTCGACCGACTCGCATCGGAGCTCGGGAAACAGTCTTTCGGCGGCCAGTTGCTGATCGTGCAATCGAACGGCGGCGTGATGACGGTCGAGACCGCGAAAGCCATGCCGGTCCGCACCGCACTGTCCGGCCCCGCGGCCGGCGTCATCGCCGCGGCGCATATCGCCAACACCGCGGGCTTTCCGAACATCGTCACCGGCGATGTCGGCGGCACGAGCTTCGACGTCTCGCTGATCGCAAATGGCGAAACGACGCTCGCCGCCCAGACAGCGATCGACTTCGGCCTCGTGGTGCGCACGCCGATGATCGAGATCACTACCATCGGCGCGGGCGGCGGCTCGATCGCCTATGTGGACCGGGGCGGCCTGTTGCAGGTCGGCCCGGAATCGGCGGGCTCGATCCCGGGCCCGGTCTGCTACGGGCAGGGCAACACCCGCCCGACCCTCACCGACGCCAATCTCGTGCTCGGCCGCATCAATCCGGACCGGCCGATCGGCGGCGGCCTCAAACGGCTCGACCTCGAAGCCGCGAAGGCCGCGATCAAGACGGAAGTCGCCGATCCTCTGGGCCTCGAACCGGTGGCCGCGGCCGAAGCGATCGTGCGCGTCGCCAACAGCCGCATGGCCGGCGCGATCCGCCTCGTTTCGATCGAACGCGGGCACAATCCGCGCGACTTCGCACTGATGCCCTTCGGCGGCGGCGGCGCATTGCATGCCGGCGCGCTGATGAAGGAGGTCGGCCTGAAGGCCGCACTGGTGCCGCCCTATCCCGGCGTCACCTCGGCGCTCGGCTGCGTGATCGCCGACATGCGCCAGGACTTCGTGCACACGGTGAACCGCACGCTCGACGAGATCGATCTCACCGTGTTCAACGCCGGGATCGCCGAGAAGGCGGCGACCGGCGAACGCCTGCTCGACCGGTCCGGCGTCGCGTTCGACGGGCGCGAGGTTCTCGTGTCCTGCGACATGCTGTATCTCGGCCAGACCCATACCGTTTCGGTGCCGATCCCTTGGCAGGCCGATCGCCCGGTGGACCGGCAGGCGCTGCGCGAAGCCTTCGAGACGCGCTATCGCGAGGTCTACGGCCGGCTGCTGGACGGAATCGCGATCCGCGTCCTGAACCTGCATGTGGCGCTGATCGGACGGCGGCCGAAGCTCGATCTCGCAAGCCTTGCGCCCGCTACCGGCAGCACCGAAGCGGCGAAGAACGGCGAGCGCCAAGTCTATGTCGATGGCCGGTGGCACACGGCGTCGATCTATACCCGGCGCATGCTGCCGGTCGATGCCGTGGTTGAAGGCCCGGCGATCCTCGAACAGGAGGACGCGACCATCTTCATCGAACCGGACCTGCGCGGGCGCGTGGACCGGTTCGGCAATGTCATCATCGAGCGGGCATCGTCATGATCGACCTGTCGCGACCGCAATCCGTCGGACTCTTCATCGTCGATTTGCAGAACGATTTCCTGCATCCCGAAGGCGCCTATGCCAAGGGCGGTGCGACCGCGCCCGCCATTGCCGCGCTTCCGGCGCGCGTGAAGCCGGTAGCGGATGCCGTGCGAGCAGCCGGCGGCTGGGTGATCTCGACGCACTTCACGCTGGTGCCGGGCAAAGGCGGCGAGCCCTTCATCTCGCCGCATCTCAAGACGCTTCGCCCGTTCCTGCGCAAGGGGCACTTTGCGCCCGGCAGCTTCGGCCACGCGCTGGTCGACGAATTGCAGCCCGCGGATCTCTCGATCGAAAAGATCGCCTATTCGGCCTTCTACATGACGCGCATGGAATGGGTGCTGCGCAAGGCCGGTATTGACACCCTCGTCTTTACCGGCATCGTCACCAATGGCGGCGTCGCCTCGACATTGCGCGATGCGCATGTGCGCGACTTCCACTGCATCCTGCTGGAGGACGGCTGCGCCGCCTTCTCCGACGACGTGCATCGCACCAATGTCGCGACGCTGCGGTCGGTGGCCGAGGTGATGACCTGCGCGGACTTCATTGCCGCGCTGAAGGCGCGCTGATCAGCCCGCCTTTTGCCGCGAAAACCGCTTTTCGAGATGCGGCACGAGGCCGCCATCCGCCAGCATGTCGAGCAGGAATTGCGGTAGCGGTTCGCTCTTGAGCGTGCGGCCGCTGGTCTCGTTTACGACCTTGCCACCCGCAAGGTCGACACTGAGCCGATCGCCGACACCGATCGTGTCCGCCTCTTCGCATACGACCACCGGCAGCCCAAGGTTCAGCGCATTGCGGTAAAAGATGCCGCCGAAGGATTTGGCGACCACCGCCGCAACGCCGAGAACCTTCAGCGCCTGCGCCGCCTGTTCGCGCGAGGAGCCCATGCCGAAATTGCGTCCGGCAACTACGACATCGCCGGGCTGCACACTCTTCGCAAAATCGGGATCGACCGCTTCCAGGCAATGCCTCGCAAGCTCCTCGATCGAGCCCTTCATGTAGCGGCCCGGCGCCAGCACGTCGGTGTCGATATTGTCGCCGAAGACGAACGCGCGCCCGCTCATTGCCGCGCCCCCTTCAGGTAGGGTCGCGGGTCGGCAATCCGGCCTTCGATGGCGGAGGCCGCCGTGGTGTAGGGCGAACCGAGATAGACCTGCGAACTCGCCGCCCCCATGCGGCCCTTGAAGTTGCGCGCCGTGGACGAGATCGCGACCACGTTTTCGCCGAGCCGGTTGTCACCGTAACCGGCGCAGATGCCGCAGGCATTGGCAATGAGGCTCGCGCCGGCCTCGAGTATCGCGCCGAGCGTACCCTCGCTGCGCGCGATCTCCTGATCGCGCAGCGATGCCGGCGCGCAGATCAGCTCCACGCCTTTCGCGACATTGCGCCCGCGCAGGACTTCGGCGGCCATCCGCAAGTCGGCGAGCTTCGCGCCGGTGCAGGCGCCGATATAGGCCACGTCGATCTTCGTGCCGGCATGCTGTTCAACAGGCGCCGCATTGGCCGGGCTGTGCGGGGCGGCGACCTGCGGAGAAAGCACGCTTGCATCGAACACATGATGCTCGGCGACACGGCTGCCTTCGTCGCTGCGCAAATTCGTTATGCGATCGCGCGGCACGCCGGCGGATTCGAGGAACGTCGCCGTGGTGTCGTCGGCTTCGATCAATCCCGCCTGCGCGCCGAGCTCCGCCGCCATGTTGGAGAGCGTCATCCGCTCCTGCATCGGCAGCGCGCGCACGGCTTCGCCGATATATTCCACCGCCTGGTATTTGCCGCCGTCCATGCCGAGTTGCGCGCACAAATGCAGCATCATGTCCTTGGCCGACACGCCCGGATTGAGGCGCCCGGTCCATTCGATGCGGATGGTATCCGGCACGCGCACCCAGATCTCGCCGGTCGCGAGCACGCCCGCCATTTCGGTTGCGCCGATCCCGAACATATAGGCTGCGAATGCGCCCCCGGTCGGTGAGTGGCTGTCGCCGCCGACCACGAACATGCCGGGCCGCAGATGCCCGCGCTCCGGCAGCACGACGTGGCAGATGCCCTGCTGGTCGTAGAAATTCGCGATGCCCTGGTTGGCTGCAAACCGCCGCGTGATGGCCTGGATGGTCCGGCTCTCGTCATCGCCGGCCGGCACATAATGGTCGGTGATGAGCACAACCTTTGCGGGGTCCCAGACATCGACCCCAAGCCGCCTGAGGATCGGCTCGACGCGGCGCGGACCGCCGGAATCATGGATCATCGCAAGATCGACCGCGCAGGTCACGATCTCGCCCGGCGCCACGGACTGCCGTCCGGCCGCTCGCGCGATGATCTTTTCCGCAAGGGTCATGTCCATCACTGGAAAGCTTGTTTCAGTCCCAATCTATCCCACTTCCGCCAGAGCAGAACAGCGACCCCTTACCTCGTCCGCCCGGGCGGCGCCCTGCCGACATTTCCCTGTCCGAGCGCCCGAAATCGCCGTTCGCGCCACAGCGCTGGATACCATAATGTGTGCCGGCAGTGTCGGCGCGCTGGGAAGGCCTTCAACAATCGGGGGGAACCGATATGTCTTGGGTCAACACCATAATGGGCGGGCTTCTGATCTGTGCAGCCTGCGCCCTTTTTCAAGGAACTGCGGATGCGCAACAGGTCCTGAAGCGCGAGCCTGCCATGGGCGCAATGCGCGAAGGAGAGCGGGTATTGGTCGACGACGGGACGTGTCCCGGCGGACAGATCAAGGAAGTCATCGGCGGCAACCACGTCAAGGTTGGTGGGACAAAGAAAATCGAGCGCACGCGCCGCTGCATCAAGCGCCGGTAGACTTGGTGCCAGTAGGCGCGAACTCACCTTCGTTCGGATCGACTTGCCAGTGCGTGAAAGGCGCGGCGAGCGACGAATCGCCATCGACCAGGGGCAGCCGCGTACCGCGCGGAACATGTTCGGCTGCCTCGCGTTCCGGTTGAGACAGTCCTCCCGCTGTCTGACGGTACCAACATCCTCACACTGACATTTTGCCCGTGCGATTTTCCCCAAGCGTCCGCGAGCCGTTTGCTTTTTGATTGAGCATTCGGCCTCATCGAAGCTAAGATTAAATTTCAATGACACAGGCTGGACCATACAAACCTGCGAAAGAAGAGCTCCGGCGAAGGCGTGAAGTCGCTGAGTGGAAGCGGCTGCTGACCAGCCCGATTCGGCTCAATGACGGCTCCGTCCTGTTCACCCTGGAAGACGCCGCGAAGCGCATTCTCAACAGCCCGGCCACGCCATCGACGCGGGTTGCTGCGTCGCGGATTATCGAAGCTGCACTGCACAATGGCGATATCGGTTCTGCTCAAGCCGCGATAAAGCTGGCTCTGTTGAACAGGCCGCGCACCACGCAGACCGATAAGGCCCCACAGGGCCTGAGCCGCTTTCGCCAGCCTCACCCGAATTCGCAGGATTAGTTCGCGTCACAGACGGCTCCTGATCGCGGCGCGCAGTTGGGCGCGGGAGGCGCTATGCCCGTCCCCACGTGTTTGCAGAAGGGTGGTGCCTTCAGCTCAGCCGCTAGTCGCTTTACGTGGTTGCCTCCTCGGCTTCCGGGAAGGAACCATGACCATCGGAGGACGTTGAAGCGCCGGTCGAAACCGGTGACCAGTATGTTCCGTTTCACCAGGCGCAACTCCGAGAAGATTGCCGAGGCTCAGAACCTCGCGTCCCTTCAACTCGCCCACCTCCGCCACCAGCGAAAAGACATTTCCGAGGAGGAAGCGATGTCCTTCCTGGCGCGGGAGGTCTTGCGGCTTTATCGGGAGGGCGAGCGAGACCCGCAGCGGCTGGCGAACCAGGCCGTCAGCCTCTACCGGCAGCATATCCAGAAGCGCGAATCCGCCGTCAGACTGGCGAAGTCGGACCTTTGATGCGCAGTCGACAATGTGGGGACGGTGCTTTACGCGCGTCTCACGTGAAGGCCGCATTCCTTCTTGTCTTGTTCCCACCACCAGCGACCCGCGCGCTCCGGCTCGCCTTCCACGACCGGCCGTGTGCATGGCGCGCACCCGATTGAGAGAAAACCCCTGGCGTGCAGCGGATTGGTCGGAATGGACTGCTCCTTTGCAAATGCCACCAGCGCGTCGCGCGTCCAGTCGAACACGGGATTGAGCTTGAGCAATCCACGTTCCGAATCGAGTTCGAGAACGCGCATCTCCGCGCGGTGTGCCGACTGATCGCCACGCAGGCCCGTGATCCACGCCTGCGCCCCCGTGAGCGCGCGATTGAGCGGCTCGACCTTGCGGACATGGCAGCACGAAAGGCGCGCCTCCTTGGAGTCGTAAAAGCCATCGATGCCCTGTCGCGATACCAGCGCTTCGAGGTCGACGTGATTGGGATAGACGGCTCGAACGCGAATGCCATATCGGTTTTCCGTTTCCGCCCACAACGCATAGGTTTCGGGAAACAGCCGGCCAGTGTCGAGCGTCACCACCTCGATGTCGAGGCCGCTCCGCGCGATCCAATGAAGGACAGCCTGGTCTTCCAATCCGAAGCTCGTGGTGAAGACGATCTTGCCGGCGATCTCGCGCCGAAGCGTTGCGATCCGCTCCGGCGGAGACAGGTCCGCCAGCAGCGCCGCAAGGCGTGATGCTTCGGCTTCGAGCGGCTTGATGCGAGGCGCGGGCTTTGCCGGCGCCTCTTGAACGACAGCGGCGGCCCGCGCCTCATCGACCGCCAGAACCAAGCCTCCGCCGACAATGCGGCCGTCGAACTCAAGAACAATCCGCCCGGTTGTCGGGTTGGCATCGTGTGGGTCGCACGCGACCGGCTCGGACAGCGAGAACTCGACCTCGCCCACGCAGTTTTGGTCGATCGTCTGGCTTTGGTTCGGAGCCAGCAGACCAGGATCAACCGCATTGCTGATGGTCTTCACAACGGCACGTGCTTCAGCCGTGCCAATCCGAACGATGAGACGCATGCCGACATTCAAGGGAGACGAATGCAGCCAGAACAGGCGGGCACGAATCTGGTCCCCCGTCTTTGCGGGTGCCGCACGAAGCGCGATCACATGCCCCCGCTCGACAAACAATGCGTCATCGAGCGTGACGCCGATCGATTGCCCGGCTGTTGCATATTGCGGGCCTGAGCCCGGTTGACCCGCAAACCAGCCTTCGATCGATTTGATGCGAGCCCTGCGGCCGGATGGCTGAACAAGAATTTCGTCACCGACGCTGACACGTCCACTTTCGATCCGGCCGGCAAGAATGCGCCGGTCGTCGAACTTGTAGACCGCCTGTACCGGGAGACGCAGCGGAAGGTCCGGCGCGGCGCGCGCGGGGTCGAACCGGTCGAGCGCATCCACCAAAGTCGGGCGGTGCCACCCGGATGTATGCGTGTGCTCCGTGATGCCGGAGCCTTCGCGTGCCGAGACCGGAATGACCTCGGACGGCGGCAGCCCGAGACCCGTCATGTATCCGGTGATTTCGGTCTCCAATTCGCGAAAGCGCCCGGCATCGTAGTTGATGCGATCCATCTTGTTGATCACAACGACCAACTGCCGGATCCCGAGAAGATGAAGAAGATATCCGTGCCGCCGCGTCTGCTCGCGGATGCCCTCTGACGCATCGACAATCAGTACAGCGCCGTCGGCCTGCGCGGCGCCGGTGAGCATGTTGCGAAGGAATTCGGCGTGACCCGGCGCATCGATCAGCACGAAATCCCGCGACTGCGTCCGAAATCTTATCTGGCTGGTGTCAATCGTGATCCCCTGGTCACGCTCCGACTGCAATGCGTCCAGCAGGAATGACCATTCGAACGGCATGCCACGCCGTGCGCTGATCGCCCGCAGGCTCTCGAGTTTGCCGTCCGGCAGGCTTCCGGTTTCGTGCAGTAGCCGGCCGATCAGGGTCGACTTGCCGTGATCGACATGGCCGACGATCACGATGCGGACGAGAGGGCGCGGTGAGATGGCATCCGCTGCGCGGAGCTGCGCTGGAATGATCGCATTCATGGATTGCACTCGGAACAGGGGTTAAAGATAGCCGGCGGCACGCAGGCGCTCGAAAGCATCCTCGGATTCATGATCCATGGCGCGGCCGGACCGTTCGGGTGTCTTGGTGGCGTCGAGTTCGGCGATAATCTCGTCGAGCGTGCTCGCCTCGGACTCCACCGGGAATGTGATGTCGGCATCGCCGAGCGAGCGATATCTCTTGCCGCCACGCGAGAGGTAGAGGGGAATGATCGGGATTCCCTCGCGCCGGGTGTAGCGCCAGATGTCGCTTTCGGTCCAATGCAGGATCGGATGCACCCGCAAATGCGCGCCGGGCGGCGGCGAGGCATTGAAGTGATTCCAGAATTCGGGCGGCTGGTCGCGTACGTCCCAAAGTCCCTCAGCGCCGCGGGGCGAAAACACCCGTTCCTTCGCGCGCGTTGCCTCTTCGTCGCGCCGGATGCCTGCGAAGAGACCATCGAAGCCGTGCTTTGCGAGCGCGAGCTTCAGGCCTTCCGTCTTTCGGGCGGCCGATCGCGCCGCCGGCGGCAACGTGGGATCGACCGCTTCGATCGGGGGGCATTGCTCGACGATCAGATCGAGGCCCCATTCCTTCGCGTAGCGGTCGCGAAAGTCATACATTTCGCTGAACTTCTTGCCGGTATCGACATGCATGACCGGAAACGGCACGCGGCCGAAAAAGGCCTTGCGCGCCAGCCAGATCATGACGTTGGAGTCCTTTCCGAGCGACCAAAGCAAGGCGAGCTTCTGCAGCCGCTCGAAGGCCTCGCGGAAGATGTAGATGCTTTGCGATTCCAGTTCGTCGAGCCGATCCATGGTCACGCCCTCCCCGCTGCGAGCGCGAGCCGCGGCCACTTGAAGGCGTCATTGGTCGGCACAGAGACGAAAGTCTCGTCATGTTCGACGAAGCCATTGCCGCAGAGGCCAGCGCCGCCGCATTCGGCGGCGGCTTCAACGCCCCAATCCCGAATCACGTCAATGAGGCGCCGCCCGTCCGCGGCCAACGCGTGTTCGCGATCCGAATATTCGGCCGCGAGAAGAAGTGTGTCGTTTTTTGTTGAAGGCTGCATGCGACGTTCCACAACACGAACTCTAAACAGTAGAAAATTTTTCTATTCTCGATTGATTTTTGAGTCTTAAATGGAAAATATTTCTCGTCAACTGGAGTTTTGGCCCGATGCGTTTTCTGCCTCTGTTTTTGGACCTGTCGTCAGGGACGATCGCGCTTGTCGGCAACAGCCCGGCGGCGATCAACAAGCTGCAGCTGTTGCGCTCAGCCGGCGCGAGCGTTCGCTGGTTCTCTGATGACGAAGACGCGTCCGCCGAACTCCTCACGGCGGGCGGGCCCGGACGAGTCGAGATCGATACGAGCCGCGCATCAGATATCGACGCGTCGCAATTTGCCGCCGTCGTCATCGCGTACGGAGACAAGCGCGATGACGCCATTGCAGGACGCATCCGCGCAGCCGGCGGCCTTATCAACGTGGTTGATCGCCCCGACCTTTCAAACTTCATCTTTCCCGCGATCGTGGATCGAGGCGACGTCGTCGTTGCAATCGGAACGAACGGAGCCTCGCCGGTGCTGGCGAGGCGTATCCGAGAGCAGATCGAAGCGTTGTTGCCCGCGCGTCTCGGCGACCTTGCCGCATTGATGGGGCGCTATCGCGAGCGATTTGCGAAGGCGCGCCACGCGTCACGATCGTTGCGACGCTTCTGGGAGCGCGTCGTTGACGGACCAATCGGCGCCGCCGCGCTGGCCGGACGCTGGCGGGAAGCCGAAACCGCGCTTGCGCGCGCAGTCGAAGATTCTCGTTCGCCCGAAGCACCGTCCGGGGTCGTCTTCCTGGTTGGCGCAGGTCCGGGCGATCCTGATCTTTTGACGCTGCGCGCGCTTCACACGTTGCAGAACGCCGATGTCATCTTTTACGACGACCTCGTCACGCAAGAGATCCTGGCGCGCGCGCGTCGCGATGCGGAGCTGGTCTTCGTCGGCAAGCGCAAGGGCGAGCCCGGCATTGGCCAGGACGCAATCAACCGCCGCCTGATCGAAGCGGCAAGCGCCGGCAAGCAGGTGGTGCGGCTCAAGGGCGGCGATCCTTTCATTTTCGGTCGTGGCGGCGAAGAGCTCGAACAATTGCGTCAGGCTGGCGTGTCCGCATTCGTCGTGCCGGGCATCACGGCCGCGCTCGGCTGCGCAGCTGAGGTGGGCCTGCCCCTGACCTTCCGTCAGGAGGCAACTCAGCTGACCTTCATTACCGCCAATACGTCTGATGGCGCCGAAGCCGTCGATTGGTCGGCTGCATCCAATCCACACACCACGGTCGCGGTCTATATGGGTCTTTCCGCCGCCGGCACGGTGCGGGATCGATTGATCGCGGCCGGTCGCGACCCGAAAACACCGGTCGCTGTTCTGGTCCGCGGAACGCGACCCGACGCCAAGGCCTTGGTCGGTCGTCTCGATGAATTGCCGACACTGGCCGTTGCCGCCGGCAGCGGACCTGCCTTGCTGGTGATCGGCGAAGTCGTTGCGCGATCCGAACCATGGCGGGCTTCACTGAGCCGGCAAGAGGTCGAGGTTGCAGCATGACCGCGCCGAGCCAGCAAAAACTGAAGGTACGTGGCCCCGTCGTCGTCACCGCCAATCGCCTCAGCGACGGCGCGGTTGTGTATTTCACGGCGACCGGGGGCTGGGCCACGCAGCTCGAGGACGCCGCGGTGGTCACGAGCGCCCAAGATGCGAAAGATCTGCTGGCCTCTGCAAATGCCAGTGACATCGACGCGGTCGGCGCTTATGTCGCGCCCGTGGAAATCGTCGACGGACGCATCGAACCCGGCAATCTCCGCGAACGTATCCGTGTCTTCGGCCCGACTTTCGAGTTGCCGGCTGTGAATGCACTCTAGGTCGAGCGTCGCACATGTACATATACGATGAATTTGATCGCACTCTTGTAGCGGAACGCGTGCGAGAATTTCGCGATCAAGTCGCGCGACGGCTTTCCGGCGAACTTACCGAAGACGAATTCAAACCGCTGCGGCTGATGAATGGCGTGTATTTGCAACTCCACGCCTACATGCTGCGGATCGCCATTCCCTATGGGACATTGTCATCGGATCAGTTGCGGACGCTCGCGCATGTTGCACGCCGCTATGACCGGGACTATGGCCATTTCACCACCCGGCAGAACATCCAGTTCAACTGGATCAAGCTCAGCGACCTGCCGGACGTCATGGCCGATCTCGCAAAAGCCGGGCTGCACGCCATGCAGACCAGCGGCAATTGCGTACGCAACGTGACCACGGACCAATGGGCTGGGGTTGCGCCGGACGAAGTCGAGGACGCGCGGATCTGGGCGGAGATTCTTCGGCAACATTCGACCATGCATCCGGAATTCACGTACCTGCCCCGCAAGTTCAAGATCGCGCTCACGGCGGCGCCGCACGACCGCGCTGCGGTTCGCGTTCATGATATCGGTCTTCGGCTGCACAGGAACGGCGCCGGCGAAGTCGGCTTCGAAGTGGTCGTCGGCGGCGGCCTTGGACGCACGCCTTTCGTCGGAAAGACGATCAAGCCGTTCCTGCACAAACGCGATCTGCTCAGCTACGTCGAGGCGATCCTGCGCGTTTACAACCAGTACGGACGGCGCGACAACATATACAAGGCCCGCATCAAGATCCTTGTCCACGACATGGGGGCGGAGAAGTTTGCGGCGGAGGTCGACGCCGAATGGCGGGCCATCAAGGACGGCGCGCTGTCCATCGATGACGCTTTCATCGCGGACATCGCCTCGCGCTTCCGTTATCCATCTTACGAGGACCTGCCCGATAATCCTGCGAGCCTGCGGGCCGCGCGCGGGCGCGACCCGCGTTTCGATGTCTGGTACAGAAATGCGGTTTCACCACACAAGGTACCGGGTTATTCGATCGTCACTCTGTCGCTGAAGCCGGAAGGCGCACCGCCCGGCGATGCAACATCGGCACAGATGGACACCATCGCCGACGCGGCGGACCAGTTCAGTTTCGGTGAAATTCGCGTCGCGCATGAGCAGAATCTGGTGCTGCCGCATGTCGCCCAAAAGGACCTGCTCGCGCTGTGGGAAGCGCTCGACCGGGTCGGAGTCGCAACCCCGAATGTCGGGCTCGTGTCCGACATCATCGCGTGCCCCGGCCTCGATTATTGCAGCCTTGCCAACACGCGCTCGATTCCTGTCGCTCAGGAGCTGACGCGCCGCTTCAAGAATCTCGGCACTCAGCAGGAGCTTGGCCGGCTGCATATCAATATCTCAGGGTGCATCAACGCCTGCGGCCATCATCACGTTGGTCATATCGGCATTCTCGGCGTCGAGAAGAACGGCCAGGAATTCTACCAGATCACCCTGGGAGGGCGGGCCGATGAAAAGGCGGAGCTCGGCGCCCTGCTCGGACCGGCCGTGCCGTATGGTGAAGTTGCCGATGTTATCGAAGACGTCGTGGCCGCCTATATCGAGCTTCGCGAGCGACCGAACGAGCTGTTTATCGAAACGGTGAAACGGGTCGGAGTCGAACCCTTCAAGGAACGTGTTTATGCCGCTCGTTAAGAACGCCGCTATCGTTGAAGATCGGTTTGTCCGCATTCTGGACGACGCGGTCGTCCCCGATGATGGGGAAATCATCGTCCCGGCCGACCGGCTCCTGGCCGACGCCAGCGAATTGACACAGCGCTCCGGGGCGACAGGAGTTCACTGGCCAAATGATCGCAACGTTTCGGAGCTTGCGCCTTATCTCGATCGGCTCGCGCTCGTCTCGTTGGTGTTTCCAAGCTTTCGCGACGGTCGCGCCTATTCGCAGGCCCGACTCCTGCGCGAGCGATACCAGTATCGCGGAGAGATTCGAGCGACCGGGGATGTCCTGCGCGATCAGTTTATCCTGATGCACCGTGCGGGATTCGATGCCTTTGAAGTGAAAAAGCAGGCCGACGCAGTGAAATTTGCCGAAGCGGTCGCACGCTATAGCGTCGTGTATCAGCCGGGCGCTGACAGTCAGTCATCCGCCGCACGCCGGCGTCGGGGGCGCATCGGTCTCGCCGCTGTCGAAAGCGCGGTAACTGCGCGCTCCTGACGCACTCGTCGATCAAGCGCTCGAATGTACCAAGCATGACTGTGTCGACAGCAAAGTCGTTCTAGCGCGAACCAAAATATGAAATCGCCTTTCATTGACTCTGAAGCTCGGAACGACGCAACGTGAAGGCGCGCGCGAGCTTCTGCTGAGACAAATGATGGAGACTACGATGGTTGGGACTTTCTTACGCAGATCGGTGATTGCGTCCGCCGCGGTCGTGGCGATGCTGCAGCTCGGTGCATCGGGCGGCGCGTTCGCTCAGACGCTCGTAAACGTGTCCTACGACCCCACCCGCGAATTGTATCGCGACTATGCGGATTATTTCGTCAAATACTGGAAGGAAAAGACCGGCAAGGCCATCGAAGTCAGCAACAGCCATGGCGGGTCAGGCGCTCAAGTCCGCTCGGTGATCGAAGGTCTGCCGGCCGACGTCGTGACGTTTCCTCTGGAAGGCGACGTGCTTGCCATCGAGCAGAAGGGCCTGATTGAGCCGGGTTGGAAGAAAGAATTCCCGGAGGAATCGTCGCCCTATACCTCGACCATCGTCTTCCTGGTGCGCAAGGGCAATCCGAAAGGCATCAAGGACTGGAACGATCTCGCCAGGCGCGGCATCCAGGTCATCACACCCAATCCGAAGACCTCGGGCGGCGCGCGCTGGAATTACCTCGCGGCGTGGGCCTATGAACTCGATCGCACTGGCGGCGATCAGAAGAAGGCGCAGGATTTCGTCGCCGCGATCTATCGCAACGTGCGGGTGCTGGACACCGGCGCACGCGGGTCAACCAATACCTTCGTGCAGAACAAGGTCGGCGACGTCCTGATCGCCTGGGAGAACGAGGCTCTGCTGACACTGAAGGAATTCGGCTCCGATTATGAAATCGTGGTGCCCTCGGTTTCGATCCTCGCCGAGGTGAAGGTCGCAATCGTGGACAAGAATGTCGACAAGAAGGGCACCCGCGAGATCGCCAAGGCGTTCCTCGATCAGCTTTACTCGCCCGAGGCGCAGAAGATCTTCGCGCGGAATTTCTACCGCCCCGGCAAGCCGGAACACGTCGATCCAGAGGCGCTCAAGGCGTTCCCGAAGGTGAAGCTGGTTAAGGTCGATGATGTTTTCGGTGGATGGGCCAAGGCACAACCTACCCATTTTGATAATGGCGGCATTTTCGACAAGATTTATTCCAAGGACTGACGCTATTCACGCAGGCGAACTGGCGGGCCGTGGGAAGCAATCACTCCCACGGCCCGCGGACGTGACGGGGCATCGGGGCTGAACGCGTATGAGGCTACGTTTCCGAGAGACGAGTATCATTCCGGGCTTCCGGCTGACATTCGGCTTTACGATCTTCTATCTCTCGCTGATCGTTCTCATCCCGATCATCGGGCTCTACATCAAGACATTCGAGCTCGAGTGGCAGCGCTTCGTTGCTATCATCACCGGGCCTCGTTTCCTGGCCGCTCTGCAGCTGAGCTTTGGCGCATCCCTCGTGGCCGCGATGTTCAACGTCGTGATCGGCGTCATGATTGCCTGGGTGCTGGTTCGTTATCGCTTCTTCGCGCGGCGGCTTCTTGACGCCATCGTCGACCTGCCTTTCGCACTGCCGACCGCGGTGGCCGGTATCGCGCTCACTGCGCTCTATGTGCCGGAAGGCTGGTTCGGAAGGCTGTTCTCGCCCTTCGGCATCACCATCGCCTATACGCCCGTCGGTATCTGGATCGCGCTGGTCTTCATCGGGCTGCCATTCGTGGTGCGCACCGTCCAGCCGGTGCTCGAGGAATTCAATCGTGAGGTCGAGGAGGCTGCCGCAACGCTCGGCGCTTCGCGGCGCACCACGATTGTTCGCGTCATTCTACCACCGCTGATCCCCGCAATCCTCACCGGCTTTGCGCTCGCCTTCGCCCGCGCCGTCGGCGAATATGGCTCGGTCATCTTCATCGCCGGCAATATTCCACGGCAAACCGAAATCCTGCCATTGCTGATCGTCTTCCGCCTGGAGGAACGTGACTACGCCGCCGCTGCGGCAATTGCCGCGGTGATGCTCACCATTGCGTTCGTCATTCTGCTTCTGATCAACCTTCTGCAGGTCTGGAGCTACCGGAGGTTCGGCAATGGCTGATACCGCAATTGCGCTGCGCAGTGTCGCGTCCCCGGTCACCGAAACGCGGCGGGTCCGCACGACGCTGATCACGCTCACCATCGTCGTGATGGTGCTGTTCCTGATCGCGCCGCTGATCGCGGTCTTCGCGCAGGCGCTCAACCTGGGGCTTGAACCTGCGCTTGCGACCTTCAATGATCCCGATGCGATCGCGGCGATCAAGCTGACGCTGCTGGTGGCCGCGATCGCGGTGCCCTGCAACCTCGTCTTCGGAATTGCTGCGGCCTGGTGTATCGCCAAATACCGCTTCCCCGGCCGTGCGCTCCTGGTGTCACTGATCGACTTGCCATTCTCGGTGTCACCGGTGGTTGCCGGCCTCGTCTATGTGCTGCTGCTCGGACCGTTCACGCCGATCGGCGCCTGGTTCCTTGAGGAT
>NZ_DATMRX010000307.1:0-2353 GCF_035565855.1 Pseudorhodoplanes sp. | reverse complement strand
CGGGCGCGCTGCCCTCCTCGCTCGACCGGCCGAGCAGTTGCATGCCGAGACAGACGCCCAGCAATGGCACTTTCTCGACACTCGCCTTGTGGCGAAGCACCGTCTCGAGCCCACGCTCGCGCAGGCTCGCCATGCCGTGATCGAATGCGCCGACTCCCGGCAGAATGAGCTTGGTCGCCTTGGCGATCGTCTCCGGATCGGACGACACCAGCGCCGGCTTGCCGATTTTCTTGAGCATGTTCTCGATCGAACCGAGATTGCCCATTCCGCAATCGACAATCGTCAACATGATTACCCGCCCGCCTATCCCTTTGCGCGGGCGCGTAATCGCGCGGCAAATGCGGGGAAGTTCACGCGCGCGGCGTAGTTTCGCTCCCACACCGCCCTGCTGCCGTCACGGAGAGCAGCCGCCTTGTCCGGGTTGCCGGCGAACCATTCGAGCGTCTCGGCGATTGCTGCCGGCGTCGGCTCGGGATCGAGTTGGAAGCCGTTTGCCGCGGTCACGATTTCGCGGTTGCCGCCGACCGCGGTCGCGACAATCGGAATGCCGAAGCTCGCCGCTTCCATCGCGGAGACCGGCGTGCCCTCCGAAGAACTGACATTGATAAACACGTCCACCGGGTTTTTCCGGTACCACGCAATGATCTCTTCGGCCGGCACATGGCCGGCGATTGTCCATGTCACCGACGGCGGCAATGCCCGCGCAGCCACCTCGATTATGCCGTGCTGTTCGCCGCCGCCGAAATGTTGCCAATCGATGCGCAGATCGGGCCGCCGGCGCGCCAGCGCGGCGATTCCGGCAACGATCATGTCGACGCGCTTGACCGGCATCAGTGAGGAACAGGACACGACGCGCAATATGCCGTCTCGCGAAGGCGCACACCGCACCTCCGGATCGGGAGTGCCCAACCGCGCGACTTCGACAGTCGTATGACGGCTCGCGGGATGAGCCTTGAGGTAGGCGACGCCTTCCGCGGAATCCGGATAGATCGCGTCGAGCAGAGCGATCGTGCGGTCGCGGCAGGGAATGTAAGGCGGGCTATGCCGCGCTTCGTAAAGATCGGCGCCGTGCGCCTGCGACACCATGTGCAATTCCGGCAACCGGCGCTTTAACGAACTCAGGCCGTGGGCCGCGTGAAACAGCCAGAAGGTGCAAAATACGACACTTCCCGGCTGCAGACCGTGCTGCGCGATGAAACGCTCCGCCCATTTCCCGGTGATCTTGGCCCGGGAAATAAACAAGGCGGCGCGCGCCAATGTCAGCCAGCGGAAAAGCAGCCACGGATTTCCGAATACTTCGCGATCCATGTCCCACGACGTCGCGCCGCGAACCAGATGGCCGAACCGGCCGCGTTCGAGCGCCTTGGCCAGCGTTTGGTCAAGCATCACGCCCGCAGGAAGCGGCCGCTGCCGGCCAACCAGGCGCTCCGGCGCAACGATCATCCGATCGAACGCCTGCACGAGATACGGCAGACTCGGCTCGATGAACGTGTGCTCCAACGCTCCATCGAACGGAAAGGTATCGGTGATGAGAACGAGCGTCGCCATCGGCGGACTAATGAAACTCCAGCGTCATCTCGCCGTCGGCGACTGCATCGACGCGGATAAAACGAAGATCAGGCAGATCGTCGACCGCGACCGGGTGGACCGAAGCGACGGCATTTCCCTGCCGCGCGCTAAAGCGGCGGTGGTGGCGATAGCGTACAACATAGCTTGTCCCGGCGCCGGCCGGCCACCGTAGCGTGTTGCCCCGCCGCGTCCATGCGACAGGCGGCTCAATGATATCGGTCGGCTGCGGCACCCTTAGCAAGACGAGGTCATGTGCCGGCATGTGGAGGCTATCCACGAAGGCCGCGCAAGCCGACGCCGATGCGGTTGCGACCTTGACAAAACCCGTACCTTCGAGGGCAGCGACGGTCGCAGGGTCGAAGGCGATGACACGCGACGCGCCCAGCGTCTCGCAAAGCGAACGCATCCGATCCGCCGACAGGAAACGAGCGGAGAAGCGATCGAGGTAACGGTCCGCGAGGCTCGGCTCGACAAGCCGGAGCAGGAAGAACTGGTTGGCAAGTTCGACCTGGCGCGACGAGACGATGGCATCGGCCCAGTTTCGGAATGAGCGATAGGCGCTGCCGGTCCGCGAATCGTCCGTCGATTCGATAAAGACCCGCGCGCCATCTGGAATGGCTGCCAGCAGATGCATCATATCCATCGGCCCTTCCCTGTCGGTCGGCGCGAACCAGGGATAATGTGAGGCAACCTCACGAAGCCCGGCAAGGCGCTGCGCGGGCGGCGCGGCTTGCGCGCGCGAAAGCGCTTCCGCTTCGGCACGACCGGCGACGGCACCGTAGTG
>NZ_DATMRX010000306.1:0-8726 GCF_035565855.1 Pseudorhodoplanes sp. | reverse complement strand
CGCGAGCGCGAGCGCACCGAGCGGCTGCTGATGAATATCTTCCCGCTTAAGGTGCTGCACGAATTCAAGGAATTCGGCACTACGACGCCGTCATTCTACGACGATGTTTCGGTGTTGTTTCTGGACTTCGTCGGCTTCACGCGGATGCCGGTTTCGCGCGAGCCCAAACGCCTGATTTCCGAACTGAACGAGATCTTCTCAACCTTCGATCAGATCATCGAGCATCACGCCTGCGAGCGCATCAAGACCATTGGCGACGCCTATCTCGCCGTCGCCAACATGCCGAGCCCCAACCCGGATCATGCGATCGACATCACGACGGCCGCGATCAAGATGCTGCGCTACCTGCAGCGGCGCAATGCCAGTCATCCGGTGCAATGGACCTGCCGGATCGGCATCCATACCGGCAGCGTGGTCGGATCGGTGGTCGGGGTCCGCAAGTACATCTATGACGTGTTCGGCGACGGGGTGAACACCGCGAGCCGGATGCAAAGTCTGTCCGAGCCGATGCGAATCACGGTTTCGGAATCGACCTACCAGATCATCAAATCGACGATCCCCTGCACCCCGCGCGGCATGTTCGAAATCCGCGGCTCGGACCGGATGAACATTTATTTCGTCGAAGCGGCGCTGGCGGCGCCGGACGAGGCATCGGGCACCGACGGAGCCGCCTGACCGCTGGCGCGGTCGCGCCCTCTGACCTATCTATACTTCGCCATGGGAAATTCGGACCAAAAGGCGCGCGTCGCCAGATTCCATATCGGTCAGGTTGTGAAGCACCGCATTTTTCCATTTCGCGGTGTGATCTTCGACATCGACCCGGTCTTCAACAATACCGAGGAATGGTGGCTATCGATCCCGGCTGAAGTGCGCCCCCGCAAGGATCAGCCGTTCTACCATCTGTTCGCGGAGAACGCGGAAACCGAATATATCGCCTATGTCTCCGAGCAGAATCTCCTGCCTGACACGTCACACGAGCCGATCCGGCACCCGCAGGTCCGGGATCTGTTCGTGAAGGACGAGCGCGGAGGCTATCGGCCGCGTGATCTCACCGTGAATTAAGCGACGCCTGGTCGCCGCAGATGCGGGCGATCACTTCGGCTGCTGAAGGCGCTCGCGCCCCCGTTTTGCCAATTCCTCCTCCAGCTTCTTGTTGTTCTGCTCCACGACCTTCGGATCGGTGGGCGGACCTTCATGCGCTTTTGCGAAATCGGCCAGCGGCACCGCGAGCGTGAAGACGGCCTGCTGCATGTTGTAGGCCTGAACGTAGATATTCTGACCCTTCTTCAGTTTCGCGATGAGTTCGTCACTGGCTTCGGCCTGCGCCATGCAGCCGTTCCCTGCGCAGACGATGATCGGAAGCACCATGGCGCCCTGCTCGTCATTGTCGATCAGCACCCGTGTGCCGCGCGGCAGCATGATTCCCATCGGCAGCATGATCTGCAGGACCTTGCGCGCTTCGCCTTCGGCCTCGATCAGGATCGCGCCGACCATGGGAGCACCGCTTTCCAGACGCCCATCCTTGCCGGTTCGGCATACGGTCTTGCCGCCGGTCTCCTGAGCCTGCGAGCAAAATTTCGTCCAGTTGGAATAGATCAGAGGCGGAATCTCGGCCGCGCCGGATTGCTGCGGCTTCTCGGTTTTTTGGGCCTGCTGGGCCTTCGGCGCCGCTTTCGGCGCGGGGGACTTCTGCTGCGCGAATGCGTGGACGGCCATCCCGAGCGACAGGAGGCATGCGAGACCGCCAATAGCGATCCCGCGCGTCAAACGCCGCCGCGGCGATGAGGAATAGAAATTGTCCATCCATCGTCTCCTCGTTAGCGCCGCACCGGCGGCCTGGCGGAACACCATACCGCCCCCCTGTGTGGACCTCAAACAAGCCAAAAACATGAGAGGCCAGGCAAGCTCCATAGCTTGAACGCCGGGATAACAGAAAAAAGGGCGCGCCCTTCGGCGCGCCCCGAATGTCCGAACCGGCGCTCGCGGTTACTGGGTCTTGCCACCCTCGAGCTTCTGGCGCTGTTCGTTGGCGCGCCGCTGCAATTCGTCCTGCAATTTCTTGTTCTTTTCCTCGAGCTCTTTCGGATCCGTGGGCGGACCGTCATAGGCCTTGGCGAAATCGCTCAGCGGCAGCGACAGGGTCATCACGTTCTGCGCCATGTTATAGGCCTGCACGAACAGGTTCTGACCTTTCTTGAGCTTCTGCACGATGTCAGCATTGGCCTCAAGCTGGGCAATGCAGCCGCCATTGGCGCAGGTCAGGAACGTACCGATGATAGCCGACGGCTCGTCACGATCGATCACGACGCGCGTACCCTTGGGCAGATAGACGCCGGGCGGCAGCATGATCTGCAGCACCTTTTTCCCTTCGCCTTCCATCTCCATCAGGATCGCGGCGACAACCGGCATGCCGGATTCGAGCCGGCCGTCCTTGCCGGTCTGGCAGATCTGCTTGGCACCCTGCTCCGGCCCCTTGCCGCAAATCTTGGTCCAGTTCGAATAGATCAGTGGCGGGATCGACTGGTCCTGCTGCGCGCCTTGCTGGGCCGGCGCCGCCGGCTGAGCCGGTGCGGGCTGGGCGCCCTTCGGCTGCGCCTTTGGCGCGGCCTTCTGTTGGGTCTGGGCGGATGCCGTCATCGGACCCGCGACAGACAACGCGGCGATCGCGGCAATTGTTGCAAGCACCCGGGCCACCGGCCGGGCCGGTGCGGACGCAGAGCGATACGTCATGATCCTACTATGTCCTCGTTGATCGCCGCTTCAGCGACGTGTGGGCCATTCGGCCGCCAGGTCGCTGTCTCAACGCCAAAAAAGGCGACAGCGTGACCCCGCGCACCGGCCTGATACCTGAAATCGCCCCTGTAATAAAGCATGAAGCCCAAAAATGATGATATTGGGCCGATCATCGCATGCGGCCGACGGCGTCCCCAATTAGGGTAACGTTGAACGAATCGGATTGCCGGACCTTGCGACCGCCCCACCGCTGCGTTCCCTGCCCCGCCCGGCGGTCAGCCGTCGCGCTGCTGATCCTTGTGCTGGCGATGCTGACGCTGGACGCGCCAGCATTCGCGACCGGCGCACAGCATGCCATCGCCATGCACGGTTCGCCGAAAATGCCGGCGGGCTTTTCCGCCATGCCCTATGTGAATCCCGACGCCCCCAGGGGCGGTCGGCTCACGCTCGGCGTTGCAGGAACGTTCGATACAGTGAACCCGCTGGTGGTCCGGGGTCTGCCCCTTCCCAATGTTCGCGGTTACGCGATCGAAGGGTTGATGGCGCGCGGCTACGACGAGCCGTTCACGCTTTATGGTCTTCTCGCCGAGACCGTCGAGACCGACGACGACCGCACCTATGTCACCTTCAACCTCAATCCGCGGGCGCGCTTTTCCGACGGAAAGCCGGTGACCCCCGAGGACGTGATCTTCACTTGGGAGCTGCTGCGCGACAAAGGCCGGCCGAATTATCGCACCTATTATGCCAAGGTGGCGCGTGCACAGATCGTCGGACCGCATTCGGTGCGCTTCGATCTATCGGGCAACAACGATCGCGAATTGCCGCTGATCCTCGGCCTGATGCCGGTGCTGCCGAAGCATGCGACCGATCCTGCGCATTTCGAGGAGACGACATTCACGCCGCTCGTCGCGAGCGGGCCTTACTTGATCAAGTCGGTCGATCCGGGACGCAGCGCGACCTTCGTGCGCAATCCCGATTACTGGGGCGCGGACTTGCCGATCAATCGGGGCCTGTGGAATTTCGACGAGATCCGGCTTGATTTCTATCGCGACGAGAACGCGCTGTTCGAGGCCTTCAAGAAGGGCCTCTATGACGTGCGCGTGGAGAACGACGTCACGCGCTGGCAAACCGGATACGACACGCCGGCCCTGAAGGCCGGTCGCCTCGTCAAGGAATCGTTCAAGAACGGCACGCCGGTCGGCATGAATGGCCTCGTCTTCAACACCAGGCGGGCGATCTTCGCCGACATCCGGGTGCGCGAGGCTCTGGCCTCACTGTTCGATTTCGAATGGGTCAACAAGAATTTCTTCTTCGGGCTGCAGAAGCGAACGGCGAGCTATTTCGAAGGCTCCGACCTGTCGTCGATCGGCAGACCCGCCGATGACCGCGAACGCAAATGGCTTGCGGCCTATCCGGACGCTGTGCGCGAGGACGTGCTTGAGGGCCGCTACCTCCCAAGTCAGAGCGATGGCTCCGGGCGCGATCGCGAGGTGCTGAAGAAAGCGCTGACGTTATTGTCAGCCGCCGGATACGACCTCGACGGCACCGTTCTGCGCAGCCGCACCACGAAAGAGCCGCTGACTTTCGAGATCCTCGTTTCGACGCGCGACCAGGAGCGGATCGCCCTCGCTTATGCCCGCGACCTCAAGCGAGCCGGCATCAAGGCAACCGTCCGGAACGTCGATGCCGTGCAATTTGACCGGCGGCGACTCACCTATGATTACGATATGATTCCGTATCGCTGGGATCAGTCGCTTTCGCCCGGAAATGAGCAGAGCTTTTATTGGGGATCGGCGTCCGCCGACGTGGACGGAACGCGCAATTACATGGGCGCCAAAAACAAGGCGATCGACGCCATGATTGCGCATCTTTTGACGGCGCGAGATCGCGACACGTTCGAGTCCGCCGTTCGCGCGCTCGATCGCGTCCTGATCTCGGGATTTTATGTCGTCCCGCTCTTTCATCTCCCGGATCAGTGGGTGGCGCGCTGGACTCATGTCGATCATCCGGCCGTCACACCCTTGTTCGGGTTCTTGCCCGAAGCCTGGTGGCGCAAGCGCGGCACATGATGACGTCGAACGGTACCGTTCCGGCGCTCGACGCGATCCTGACCGCGCATGCGACGGGTGGTCCGGACAGGCTCGCGCTGATCGACCGGTCGGATCGCTGGACCTACCGGCGCGCCGACCGTGCCGTTGGCACGATCGCAGCGCGCCTGCGATCGATAGGACTTGCACCTGGCACCGTGGTTGGGTTGCAGATGCCGAACACGGCGGCAAGCGTCGTGGTTCTGCTCGCAGTGATGCGCGCCGGAATGATTCCGGCACCCTTGCCGCTCCTGTGGCGGCGCAAGGACTGTGTCGCGGCGCTTTCGGAAGCCGGCGCCCGAGCGATCGTGACCTGTGGTCGGGTCGGTGATTTCGACCACGCTGCGCTGGCGCTTGAGGTTGCGGCCGAACTCTTTCCCATCCGCGCGGTCTGCGGCATCGGCTGCGCTGCGATGGAAGGGATCATTCCCCTCGACGAGCTCCTGAATGACGCGGACAACCGGGCGGAGACACTTCGCGTTCAGGATGCAGGCCCTGCATCGCCCGCGCTGGTGACATTCGAAACGACAGCAGACGGAATCGTGCCGATTGCACGGGATGCTACGCAACTCATCGCTGGCGGCCGGCTGGTGCGACAGCGCGCCGAGATCGGTTCGGGCGCGGTCATTCTAACGAGCATCTCCTCGACCTCTTACGCCGGCGTGTCCGCGGCCCTGGTGCCATGGCTTCTTGGCGGCGGCACACTTGTGCTGCACGATTCATTTCATCCGGAGACGCTGCGCGAGCAGATCGACAAAGAACAATGCGACGTGCTCGTCGTACCCAATGGCCTGTTGCCGGGACTCGCCGCCTCCGACTGGCTGGACCCGCCCGGCATTCGCAGTGTCGTCGCGATCTGGCGATCGCCCGAGCGATTTGCCTCCGCCGCGCAATGGACCAATCTCGATGTCGCGCTGATCGACGTCGCGGCGTTTGGCGAGAGTGGCCTCCTTGCCGCACGGCGGTCACCTGGCGGGCGCACATCACCATGGCCGATCGGCAAAGTGAGAATCGCAGACACCGGTTCTACTTGCGCGGAAGTTGCAGTCACGCCCGGCGGAACGCTGGGGCTGTCGGGTTTGCTCGCCGCCTCGCCCTACCGGCCGTATGGCACCGGCGACAAAACTGACGATTCATCGCCCGCCGACAGGCATGTCGATACCGGCTATCCGTGCCGCATCACGCCGGATCAGCAGGGACTCGTCGTGACCGCGCCACCCGCGGGGCTGGTTGCGGTCGGCGGGTACCGCTTTCCGATACACGATCTGCAGCGCCTGATACGGGACATCGACCGACACGGCGTGCTGGCGGCACTTCCGCATGCTGTGACAGGCCATCGATTAGCCGGTCACGCAAGCGATCTCGTAACCATGCGGGGCGCGCTTCAAAACATGAGCGTCAACCCTCTGGTAACGGCAGCCTTTGGACGCCGATCCGCCTGACAATTTGCAGGGTCAAATTGACCACACATTAATTCGCCGGGCGCTAACTGCCCGCCCATCAATTGGCAATGTGATCCGGACTCGATCGGAATTCGCGCACAGCGCGGCGCGGTCACAATTCGGACACGAGGAACGCAAAAAAATGTCGCTGCAGGGTCCGGTCGTAGTCGTTGCCGAAGAGCCCTCTCCGGACTTGATCGCAGCTATTTCGGAAACCGGGGCTTTTCCGGTGATCGAGGCATCGTGCGCGCAGGCGAGTGCGGCGATTGCCGCGGCCGATCCGTGCGCGATTATATTGGCGGACGCGCGCGCCTCCAGCGATCAGCACCTCGGTGAAAGTCTCACGCGCAGCATGACGCGCCGCACGCCGATCGTGCCGGTTGTGGCATGCGCAGCGGCGAACGACATTCCGCCCTATCGTGAGGCCCTCGCCATGCCGATCGACGCCGAGCCATCGGCGATTGCGACGCGGCTGTCATCCGTGCTGCGTGTCCGCGCGTTGCATGCGAGTGTGTTGCGGCGGGCCGAGGCAGCACGGTCCGCTGGTCAGCCATTGCCATCGACGTCGGCGAGCGATCCGCTCGAGGAAGCGACCGTGATCCTTGCCGGGCGCGGGCGAACTCATCCCTCATTGTCGATCGCTCTCGGTGAGCAGACCGGCGTGATCGGTGTGCTCGCGATCGAAGCCGCAGCGCGCTATCTCAAGGCGCGCGATCCGGATGGTCTCGTGATCGGCGACGGATTTGATCCGCACAATGTCGATGCCTTGCTTACGGTCATTTCCGAGGATTCGCGCTTCCGCGACCTGCCGGTCGGCGTGATCGGACATCCGTTCGATGACGACCTCCGCCGGCTGCCGCATCTAGTCGTCGCGAGCGATCCGCTTTGTCTGGTCTCGCGGATCCTGCCACTCGTCCGCTTGCATGCCTTCGAAGCGCGATTGCGGCGGACACTCGATGCCTTTGTGAAGGATGGCGTCATCGATCCCGCAACCGGACTGATGAACGAGCCGGCCTTCCTCGCCGAACTCGAACGCGTGATCCGCGATGCCAGCCGACGCTCCGGTGGCCTGTCGGTGGCGCGCCTGAGCTTCGAGGGCGATCTCGATGCGCGCGCAATGAACGACGCTGCGCGCCTTGTCAGCAAGCTGGTGCGGGGCGCGGACTTCGCCTGCCGCGATCATGGCGCCTCCATTCTGATCGCCTTCGTCGATACCGCGCCGCGGCAGGCGCGAACGGTGGCAAAGCGCCTGGTCGCGGTGCTGCGCAATACGATGCTGCAGGCCGGAGGCCGCCGCGCGATCGCCCCCGAAGTCGCACTGACCGCATGGCGATCCTCGGATACGCTCGAAAGCCTCCTCGCCCGCATCACGCCCTCGGCGGTTGCAGCCGAGTAACAGGCCGCTTACATCTGCTGGGTCGCTGCTCCAGCAAAGGGCCCGCCCCAATGACCGATCCAATTCGCGTCGATGTTGTGTCCGATGTCGTGTGCCCCTGGTGCTTCATCGGCAAGAAGCGATTGGAGCAGGCGATCGCACTCAATCCGGATATCCCGGTCGACGTGCATTATCACCCCTATTTCCTGAACGACTGGATCCCGTCGGAAGGCATTTCGCGCGAGCAATATCTGACGACCAAATTCGGCTCCCCCGAACGATACAAGGAAATAGCTACGCGCGTGTCGGCGGCTGCGGCGCAGGAAGGCCTCGTCTATGCGATCGACAAGGTGAACCGCCAGCCGAACACGACCGACAGCCATCGCCTGATCCATTGGGCGGAGCAGGTCGGCAAGGCGCCGCAGATGAAGCAGCGCCTGATGGAGCTTTACTTCTCCGAAGGCGCCGACCTTTCCGACAAGGCCGTGCTGGTCAAGGCAGCGCAGGATGTCGGGCTCGATGGCGACGAGATCGCGCGAAAGCTTGCGACCGACGAGGACCTCCCCCTCCTCGCGCAACGCGTCGAGCAGGCAAAGGCCGCCGGCATCCAGGGCGTGCCGTTCTTCATCTTCGACAACGCCTATGCCGTGTCCGGCGCGCAGGCGCCCGAGCAACTCGCCGGTGTCATTCGCAAGATTGCCGAAGAGCGACAGCAGAACGCTGCGGGGTGAAATCCTTTCGGCCGCCCTCATCCTTCGAGACGGCTGCTTCGCAGCCTCCTCAGGATGAAAGCGGATTTGCTTTCGCTCCGTGCATTCGCATCAAGCCGCCATCTTGCCTTCGGCGATCTTCACCAGATTGCGAAGGATCTTCGTGGTGCCGAGCAGCCGCTGCACGGGCTTTGGCCAATCGTCGAGGAACACCACCTTCATGTCCGGACGCACCTTGGCGATCGGCGCCTGGCTGGTGATATAACGCATCAGCCCTTCCGGATTGGCGAAGCTGTTGTCACGGAATTGCAGCACCGCGCCCTTCTGGCCGGTGTCGATCCGCTCGACATTGGCGCGCTTCGCCAGCAACTTGATCACC
>NZ_DATMRX010000305.1:0-9653 GCF_035565855.1 Pseudorhodoplanes sp. | reverse complement strand
GACGCTGGCTACTGGGTCGGCTTCCGTCCGTTCGTCGCACTAATCGAAACGCAGAACGATCAGGTGCGCAGTGCCAAGTTGATCGACATTTCGCCCGACCGCATCGATGTCGGCAACGTGCTGGCCAAGTGCCGCGAACATGGCTTGGACCCGTTCGTGATGATTGAAGGCGACCGCCAGGTGTCGGCCGAGGCGCAGCGCACTCGCTGACGTTTCGCGTCAAAG
Source organism: Pseudorhodoplanes sp. (assembly GCF_035565855.1). Taxonomy (GTDB): domain Bacteria; phylum Pseudomonadota; class Alphaproteobacteria; order Rhizobiales; family Xanthobacteraceae; genus Pseudorhodoplanes. The sequence goes on along the minus strand of NZ_DATMRX010000305.1, from coordinate 9,428 downwards.
TTCTTCAGGCGCGTTGAGTGCGATGAGCTAGGCGAGGTCTCGCAAGTCAAGCCATAACGTCTTTTTCTGCGGCCTCGAGGTGAGACCGCAAACTCACTCCCTCCGCCTAGTACCCGCGATAGGGTTTGCAGATGCCAGCTTGACGTGTCCATCCATAAGGGCAGCCAGCATTGGGATTTATTCTCGGGTCATTCGCTCCCCACGATGGATCCCTGTAATAACGACGCGGTCGGGGTGCGTAATACTCGCCTCCGTAATATCCCCCGCCGTAATAGGGAGGCGGAGGAGGCGCATAGTAAGGTCCATAGTAGTACTGGGCGCTACCGGGCAACGTGGAACCCACAATTAGTCCGGCACTGAGCAAGAGCCAGTATACGGTTTTCATCAAAGTGTTCCTTGCGCTGTTATCCAAAGTCGCTTCCTCGGAAGGCTAGATCGCGCTGCATGAATGGCACCTTAACCTCGCCTTCTCAATGCTGCGGTCCCGCTAGGTATTTGAGTCTTCTTGTGTTCTGCCTATCATGCCCTGACGGCGCGAAGGCGGCCCGCCAAGTGTCGTCCTATCGAAGCCGCTTATTCGCCTGCTTCCAAAAACGTCTCGAACATGGGAACGAGCACGGCGCTCCCGGCATGGGACAGGTGATTGCTGTCCCGGTAGAGCGGGCGTTGTTCACGCGACCCGAAGCAGCGTTTGGCGTCACAAAGATACGGCAGCGGATCGAGGACTGACACGCCGCATTTTTCCGCCGTTCGCTTCCCGATTTCGTCGCTTGTAACGGTACGGACTGAATGTGCGCTGCGCGAAATTGCGACGTCTGGTGCGTTCACATCGAACATCATGCGTCGAGCCAAGCCGCGTGGAACGTTGAAAGGTATCTCGGGTATCGAGTTGACGAATACAACGCGGCGCAACGACGCCATGATGCACAGCGTGCTGACCGCGTGATCGAGGAACGCGGATTTCCGCTCGCCAGCGGAGCGATAGCGTTCGCCATTGAAAATCGCGAATGGCCCGCCGCTCATTTCATTGAACCCTTCGATATAAACCGGTGTCCTATTCACAATAAAAACGGGCACGTCGGGAAGAGTCAGAATGGTTTTCCAGGCTGTGGCGTTGAAATCCGCGCAGCGGTGGGTGTGCCCGAAGCGTGGGATTTGTGCCCCAAACACGGTCGGGCAGCCGCCATACGCGAACAGCAGGATGCTTCCGCCTTCCGATCCGTACGCTGCTTGTGCGGCCGGAGCGAGGTTCAACGACAGGCTGTCGCCGATCATGATTGCGCGGAGAGGTCCTGCGCCGATCGTGCAGCCGGTCTGCGGGTTGTCGCATGCGCCCGTAAAGCGCGCCGCCTCGGCTTCTACCTGCAGCACCTTGTTCACGGCCTCCGGAACGCGATCGGGAATACCATGTTTCCAGATGATCGCTGCCGCTAGGATGCCAATGATCGGGATCGGGCTGAGAGCCGAAACCGCACGTCCGGTAGCAGATCGTGTCTCTTTCAGCGTCCGCGCGGTCGGCAACTCGATCATGAAGTAGGAGGCGAAGCCGAGGACGCAGGAGATCAGAATGCCTGCGACGATCACAAAAGCTGTCGACTCTATTTCGAAGAAGCGCGTGCCCACTACGACGGGCCAATGCCAGAGATAGATCGAGTACGACGCCCGCCCGAGCCACTGGAAGATCGCTGTGTTGATCAAGTTTGTCTTGTCGGCGCTCAAGATCACGAGTGCAGCCCCGCCGGTCGGCAGCAATGCAAGATACGAAGGCCAGGTGTCTTCTGATGTAAACAAGAGTGCGGATGACACTATTGTCACGAGACCTGCATAGGCCGCTATTTTCCGTCCCGTGAACGACACTTTGAGATCGCCATTCAGATAGACGAGGGCGCCAAGCAGCATCTCCCACGCGCGCATCGGCAGCAGATAGAACGAAGCCGATGCATAGTTTGAGGATGCGTAGACGCTTGCAGCCAGCGACAGCAGGAAAATCGCTGTGATCGTGATGCGAATTGCCTTGCATGAAGCGCGCGCGACACGTAGGCCGAGCAGTAGCAAAGGATATAGCATATAGAATTGCCACTCGACCGACAGTGACCAAGTGTGCAGGAACCAGTTGCTGAGTGAGGTCGGCGCGAAATAGTCGCCCTCCCGCCACCAGTTCGCGATATTGGAGAAAAAGCCAAGCGAGGCCACGGCCTGTGCCGCCGTCGCACGATACTCTGCCGGCGAAAGGATAAACCATCCCAACGCGAGGATGACGACGCACAGCAGAGCGAGGGCGGGTACGATCCGTACTGCTCGGGCGGCATAGAAACTGAGCAGTCCCCGCTGGTCGGCAAGAATGACAGCGGTCATCAGATAACCGGAGATTACGAAGAACACGTCGACCCCGACGAACCCGCCGGAAAATGGAAAAACGCCGAAGTGATAGAGTACGACCGCGGCAACTGAAACGGCGCGCAGGCCGTTGATATCATCTCTGAATTGCATTGGAAGATAGTGGCCCGGCATGCGCTTGGAACGTCGGCGAGCACAGTAGGTGCTGGCGGTGTGTTCCTCAAGCATGCGCGTTGACGGCCGCGATCCTGAGGTCACGAAAATCGATGGCGTGGCATGAAACGTCAAAATAGCTTGCGCATGTCGCCGATTGGCCGCATTCCAAAGCCTCCCGCTGGGGCGGTCCCGGTCCTTCGACCAAATATTGATTTTGTAGGCGCATGTGTGGCATTGCCGGATTCTTCGACCGTACACCGCGGGGCGACGCAGCCGCGATGAGCGCGCGCGCGCAGGCGATGTCGGACGCGATCGCCTATCGCGGGCCGGATGGCGAGGGCGTGTGGTGCGATGAGCCGGCGGGGGTAGCACTGGCGCATCGTCGTCTCGCCATCGTCGACTTGACGCCGACCGGCGCGCAGCCGATGGTCTCCGCTGATGGTCGCTGGGTCATCTGCTACAATGGCGAAGTCTACAACGCGCAGAATATCGCGCGTTCGCCGGATTTGGCGCAGGTCGCGTTCCGCGGCACGTCCGACACTGAAGTCATCCTGGAATCGGTCGCACATCGCGGACTCGATCGCACGTTGGCCGACATCAATGGGATGTTCGCTTTTGCACTGTGGGATCGGCAAGCCCGCACGTTGCATCTGGTCCGCGATCGCCTCGGCATCAAGCCGCTTTACCTTGCAGATACTGCGCGCGGATTTTCGTTCGCCTCCGAACTCAAGGCCCTCGGTGCCGGCGGCGTTGCCTGTGAGGTCGATCCACAATCGGTGGCGAGTTTCCTGCGCTTCGGTTTCGTGCCGACGCCGCACTCGATCTATCGCAACGTCAGCAAGCTGCTGCCGGGCGAGGTAGTCAGCATTGATGCCCACGGCAAGGTTGCGCGGCGCATTTACTGGTCGCTGCGCGAGACTGCGCTAAACGGCTTGGCCGACCCGTTCTCGGGTTCAGATGTCGAGGCGGAGGAGGCGCTGCACGCGCTGCTCGCGGAAGTGGTCTCAGGACAGATGATCTCGGACGTGCCGCTTGGGGCATTTCTGTCTGGCGGTATCGACTCCTCGGTTGTGGTGGCGTTGATGGTGGCGGCGCAGCGCGGGCGGGTGCGCACCTTCTCGATCGGCTTCCCCGATCTCGGATTTGACGAGTCCGCTCACGCCCGTCTTGTTGCGCAGCATCTTGGCAGCGAGCACGAGGACATGATGCTCGGCGGCATCGATGCACTCAATATCGTGCCGCAACTCGCCGAGATGTATGACGAGCCGTTCGCCGATTCCTCGCAGATTCCGACCTACCTGATCTCGAAGATGACGCGCGGCCATGTCACGGTTGCGCTCTCCGGTGACGGCGGTGACGAATTGTTCGCCGGCTACAATCGATACAATCTGGGTCATGGTCTTGGTGGCAAGCTTGCAGGCGCACCTCTACCGTTGCGGCGCGCGCTTGCCGGCTTTCTGAATGCGGTGCCGGATGCCGCGATCGATGCCGCTGCCTCGCTTGCGCCCTCGCGGTTGCGTCCGCAAAGTCCGGTTGACAAAATTCGAAAACTCGCATCGGTGTTGCCTCTCGATCGTCTTCAAACGTACCGACGGCTGGTCAGTCAAAACAATGATCCATCGGCCTTGATCCACGGTATCGCGGAACATTCGGTGACAATGGACCCTCTGCCGGCGGACGGACAGGATCGCTTCATCGAGCAGATGCAGTTGTTCGACACCGAGACTTACCTTCCCGACGACATCCTGCAGAAAGTCGATCGTGCCTCGATGGCTGTGTCGCTGGAGGTACGTCCGCCATTGCTCGATCATCGCGTCGCCGAATTCGCCTGGCGCCTGCCGCGCCACATGCGCGTGCGTGGAGGTCAGACCAAATGGCTCTTGCGCAAGGTGCTGGAGCGCTATGTACCGCGTCATCTGGTCGAGCGGCCGAAGATGGGTTTCGGCATTCCGCTGGAAAGCTGGCTGCGCGGGCCGCTGCGGCCTTGGGCAGAGGACCTGCTCGATCCGGCGTGCCTTGGTGGCGGGCTGCTCGATGTGTCGGCTGTCCGTGCGTTGTGGACAGAGCATGTCGGCGGCCGGCGCAACTGGGCCCATGCGCTCTGGACTATCCTGATGTATGAGTCCTGGCGTCGGCGATGGGCGTAAACAAAGGTTCGAGTGCGTGCCGGCATTAGGCGACAGCAAGCAAAATGAGGTCTGCGGCGACGGCAAGATGTCGGCCGGCGATCGCGTTTGCTATCTGTGGCAGAACCTGTGGCGTAATCTTGCGACGCTCGGCCGGGGGCCGGCGGCGCGGTCGTTTGCGCCGGACATGGCGCGCGCTCGCGCGGAGATGAGTGGCCAGTCGCCGAGCCGACTGATCACCAATGTGTTCATCGATACGGAATTGCCGAACCTCATGCCGCCGCGCCAGCTCGACGTGCTGGAAGTCGGCTGCGGAGCCGGCGCGATGGCGAGCCGCCTAGCAGTGCTAGGCTATAGTGGGAGCTACACCGGCGTCGATATCCAGGATTACTTCAAGCGCGAACGCGGTGCGGATTTTCCGTTTACAATCGACTTTCATCGGGCCGATGCGCACACCTTCACGCCGCAGCGCCCGATCGATCTGATGATATCTGTGTCGACGCTCGAGCACATTCCGTCCGATGCGAAATTGATCGCGCGCTTCCCGGGCTTCTTCAAGCCGGGCGGAGTAGAGGTTCACATCCTGCCCGCTGGTGCGAGCCTGCTGCCCTATCTCTGGCACGGATACCGGCAATACACGCCGGCCAAGCTTGCCGGGCGGTTCGGCCCTGATATCGAACTGGTCAGGATTGGCGGCCTTGGTAGCCTGCTACTGCACACGCTCGTCATCACCGCCCCGGAAATGTTCCTGCGCCGCTCGCCGCGGAGGGCGTGGCCGGGTGTGTACGAGAAGATGATGTGGTTGGCCTTGCGCCTCGACCGTGTCCTGCCGGTCTGCCCGACGGCCTATGCCGTGATCCGCAAGCACTGATCCCTCTGATCGGAGCCGGGGCGCAGACACCCAGCCCCTAAACGCTGTTCATGCCGTGAACGATAGCTTGACGTTCATGGCGTGAACGACTAGCGTCCAGCACCCATGGATCCGCGTATGACCAGCGCCGCCGACCAGGAAAAGACAGATAACCCAATGATTATGTTGGGCATTCTTGAATCCGTGGAGCGCGATGGCGTGCAGTCGCAGCGCCATCTAGCGGCCGAACTCGGCGTCGCGCTAGGGTTGGTCAACGCCTACCTGAAGCGATGCGTAAAGAAGGGGCTGCTCAAGGTCAGCGAAGCGCCGGCCCGCCGCTATGCCTATTACCTGACGCCGCACGGCTTTTCCGAAAAGTCGCGGCTGACCGTCCAGTACTTGTCGCATTCCTTCGACTTTTTCCGGCGCGCGAAGTCGGATTGCTCGGCCTTGCTCCAGGCTGCCGAGCTGAGGGGCATCCGCCGCATCGTCCTTGCGGGCAAGTCGGACCTCGCCGAGATCGCCGCCATCTGCGCGCTCGACCACGGGATCGAGATCACCGCGGTGGTGGACGCAAAGGCTGTTGAGGCGCGCTTCGTGGGCGTGCCGGTTCGGCCCGATTACGACTCCGTAGACCAGGTTTTCGATGCCGTACTGATCACGGACATGCTGACCGCGCGCGAGCGGGCAGAGCAGGCGATCGCGCGCTTTGGCGACGAGCGGGTGCTGATCCCCCAATTGCTGCGCGTGCGTGTCAGCAAGCCGCAGGGGGCCGCATCGTGAGCTTGATTGCAGGCCAACGTTGGTATGTGGTCCAGACCCACTCCCATGCCGAGCGTAAGGCGGAGGCGCATCTGGAGCGGCAGGGCTTTACGACCTATCTGCCGCGCTACCTCAAGCGCCGCCGCCATGCACGCAAGATCGAACTGGTGCCTGCGCCGCTATTCCCGCGCTACATGTTCGTTTCGATCGACGTGTCCTTGCAGCGCTGGCTCGCCATCCGCTCCACCATTGGCGTCACGCAGGTGGTGTGCACCGGCAATGATCCCGTGTCCGTCCCGGACGGCATCGTGGAACGGCTGAAGGCAAGCCAGAACGCCGACGGCTTCATCCCGTTGGACACCCGGCCGCGCTTTGCACCGGGCGACAAGATCAAGGTGCTGGACGGGGCCTTCGCCGATTGCCTCGGACTCATCGACACCGTTACCGATCGCGAGCGTGTGGCGATCCTGCTCGACCTTCTTGGACGCAAGGTTCGCGTTGTCCTGGATCTGGACGCCGTCGCCGCCGCGTGAGCGGCGGTATCGCTGAATAATCTTGTGGCCGGAACAATCAGCGACAAGCTGATGTCACCCGGCCTGCGGTAGCAATGGTTCATCGCGTTTCGTCTACCATCGACCTTCCGTCACGCCCGGCGCACTTCCCTCGTTCAATCATCATCGCATGACCAGTTCGCCCAAGACCTTCGCGTTGATCGGTGCGGCCGGCTATATCGCGCCGCGTCACATGAAGGCAATCCGCGAGACCGGCAATTCGCTCGCTGCGGCGCTCGATCCGAATGACAGCGTCGGCATAATGGATAGCTACTTTCCGTCAGCGCAATTCTTTACCGAGTTCGAGCGTTTCGATCGTCACGTCGATAATCTGCGCCGCCGCGGCGCGCCTGTGGATTTCATGTCGATCTGTTCGCCGAATTACCTGCACGATGCGCATATGCGCTTTGCGTTGCGCAGTAACGCCGATGCCATCTGCGAGAAACCGCTGGTGCTCAATCCGCGCCATCTCGATGCGCTGGCGGATATCGAGAAGGAAACCGGACGACGCATCTACAACGTGCTCCAGCTGCGGCTGCATCCAACCATTCAGGAACTGCACGAGCGCATTCACAATGGCCCGGCCGACAAGGTCTACGACGTCGACCTGTCTTACGTGACATCGCGCGGTCACTGGTATCATACGAGCTGGAAGGGCAATGCGGAGAAGTCCGGTGGCATCGCCAGCAATATCGGCGTGCATTTCTTCGACATGCTGACCTGGGTGTTCGGCAAGCAGCTCGGCAGCACGGTGCATGTGCTTCGCCCCGACGTGGCTGCGGGTTTCCTTCTCTTCAAGAGAGCGCGAGTACGCTGGTTCCTGTCAATCAATGCGGATCACCTTCCGGCCGGGAGCACGCAGCCCAGCTTCCGCTCAATCCTGATCGAGGGCGAAGAACTGAACTTCAGCGAAGGCTTCACCGACCTGCACACTAAGTGCTACCGTGACGTTCTGGCGGGCGGTGGCTCCGGGCTTATGGATGCGCGTCCGGCGATCGAGGCCGTGTACGAGATCGGCCGCGCGACGCCGGTCGGCCTGACCGGCGAATATCATCCGAAGTGTCGCGAGGTAGAAGGCGTCGCATGATCAACGATCCGTCCGGCTGGTCCGCGCACGAAACCGCGATCATCGACGATGGCGCGGTGATCGGTGCCGGCACGCGCGTGTGGCACTGGACGCACGTGTCGGCCGGTGCACGCATAGGGCGGAATTGTTCACTGGGGCAGGGCGTGTTCGTCGGCGGCAAGGCCGTGATCGGCAACAAGGTCAAGATCCAGAACAGCGTGTCGGTCTATGATGCCGTCACATTGGAAGACGGTGTGTTCTGCGGACCGTCATGCGTCTTCACAAATGTCTTTAATCCGCGTGCCGAAATCGAGCGCAAGACCGAGTACCGGCCGACGCTGGTGCGCAAGGGTGCGACCATCGGTGCCAATGCCACCATCGTCTGCGGTGCGACCCTCGGCGAATATTGTTTCATCGGCGCCGGAGCGGTGGTGACGAGCGATGTCCCGGCCTATGCCTTGATGGCGGGGGTGCCGGCGCGGCGTATTGGCTGGATGGGCCAGGCTGGCGTTAAGCTCGATGCTGATTTGAAATGCCCGCTGACCGGCACGCAATATGCGCTGGACGCGGCAGGCCAGTTGGCGCCAGCGTTATGAACATCACCGACGCCGGATTGCCGGGTGTGAAGCTGCTGTCGCCGACGCGGATAAGCGACGACCGCGGGTTCTTTTCGGAAACCTTTCGGCAGGATGTGCTCACTGCGCATGGCATTGCTGTTTCGTTCGTGCAGGACAACCACTCGCACTCGACAGCAGAAGGCGTCGTACGAGGGCTGCATTTCCAGTCCCCGCCCTTCGCGCAGGCGAAGCTTGTGCGCGTCGTGCGGGGCCGCATCCTCGACGTGGTGGTGGACATCCGTCGCGGCTCTCCGACCTATGGGCGTCACTTGTCGGTCGAATTGAGTGCGGAAAACTGGCAGCAATTGCTGGTACCAGCGGGTTTCGCGCATGGCTTCTGTACGCTCGCTCCGGGCTGCGAGGTCCTCTACAAGGTTGATGCCTATTACAGCGCCGCGCATGACCGCGGCCTGCTCTGGAACGATCCGGCGCTCGGCATCGACTGGCCGGTGACTCCTGATGCCGTCATCTTGTCCGATCGTGACCGACGTCATCCGACGCTCGCAGCGCTCGACAGTCCTTTCCACTATAGCGAGGAGCAGGCAGCTTGAGCGCCAGCGGTCGCGTCGTGCTGGTGACGGGTGGGGCCGGCTTCATCGGCTCTGCCGTAGTGCGCCGGTTGATTGCGCATAGCGACGCGACCGTCGTCAATGTCGACAAGCTGACTTACGCAGCGAATTTGCGGAACGTGGAAAGTGTCGCGTCGCATCCGCGCTATCGCTTCGTGAAGGCCGACATCTGCGATGCCGATGCGATGGCGGCCGTCTTCCGCGAATATGCGCCCGACCATGTGCTGCATCTGGCCGCCGAAAGCCACGTCGATCGCTCGATCCATGGACCTCGGGATTTCCTGCGCACCAATGTCGACGGCACGTTCGTAATGCTGAACGCGGCACTGGAACACTGGCGGCGCCTCTCACCCGCGGGAAGGGAAGCCTTCCGCTTCCTCCATGTCTCGACCGA
>NZ_DATMRX010000304.1:0-3023 GCF_035565855.1 Pseudorhodoplanes sp. | reverse complement strand
TCGCAGGCCTGTCCGATGACGATAGGGCCCGCGCCGATGATCAGGATCGATTTGATGTCGGTTCGTTTCGGCATCGGCTCCGCAGGTACCCGGATGTGGGGGGCTTAACGCACATAAAAAAAAGGCGCGCTTTGCGCGCGTCCTTGGCCCTCGGGCGAGGCATATGGCCCCGCGCGGGCGCGTGTCTAGACCAGAATCGGGGAGGGGGGAAGCCCGCGACGGCGATTTGTGGGCAACTTTGCGGTGAGCCTCGCGTTAGCGGCAAACCAATTCTTACCGCCCGGACCCACCCTTCATGCCGCCCGCCAAGTCGTTGGATGCAAAGCCGATCAGCCTGCCGCTCTGGCTCGCCGGTCTTGCGGCAGGGGCCGCGCTTGGCAGGCTCGCGCAGGCGCGCGGGTCCAGAGCCCCATCCGCCGGCCCGGAGCACCCCAGCGCCTCCTCCCAGGAAGCCGCGGACGCCCCGAAGGCCGGCGATACCTCCCGCCCATTCGGTGAGCGGCAGGAGCGCGATGAGCCCATCGCCGACCAGCACCGGCGCTCCCGCGAGCCCGGCCGGGGACGGCAGGCGACCTCGGCCTGGCAGATCCCCTGGGCCGGCTGGAAGGACATCGCGATCCGCACCTACAAGGAGATCGGACGCGATCGCGTGCTCGCGGTCGCCGCGGGCGTGGTGTTCTACGGATTGCTCGCGCTGTTTCCGGCGATCACCGCGCTGGTGTCGTCGTATGCCCTGTTCGCCGCCGCCTCGACGATCTCCGACCAGCTCCAGTTCCTGTCGACGGTGATGCCGGAGCAGGCCTACGGCATCGTGCAGGAGCAGGTGACGCGTATCGTCTCGCGCGGCGACGGCCAGCTCAGCTTCACCTTCCTGTTCGGCCTCGCGCTGGCGATCTGGAGCACCAATGCCGGGATGAAGGCGATCATCGATGCGCTCAACGTGATCTATGGCGAGGAGGAGAAGCGCGGCTTCTTCAAGCTGAACCTGATCTCGCTGACCTTGACCGTCGGTGCGATCGGCGTGCTGCTGATCGCGTTCGGCGCGGTGATCGTGCTGCCGGTGGTGCTGTCGTTCCTCGGGCTCGGCACCTTCGCGGAGACGCTGACGCATCTTGCACGCTGGCCGGTGCTGCTTCTCATCATGCTGTTCGGACTTGCGGTGCTGTATCGCTTCGGTCCGGACCGCGAGGCGCCGAAATGGCATTGGGTCAGCGTCGGCAGCATTTTCGCGACCGTCGCCTGGCTCGCGGGCTCCGCAGCCCTGTCCTGGTATCTCAGCCGTTTCGCGAATTATGACGCGACCTACGGATCGCTCGGCGCCGGCATCGGCCTGATGATGTGGTTGTGGATGACGTCCATCGTCATCCTCGTCGGAGCCGAGATCAATTCGGAGATCGAGCATCAGACCGCGCGCGACACCACGACGGGTCCGGAAAAGCCGATCGGTGCGCGCGGCGCCGCGATGGCCGATACGGTCGGCGAGGCGCAGGATTGATCGGTCAGGTGGTCGCGTGCGCGGGCTAGAAGCCCGCGTCGCGCAACTCGGCGCGTGCCGCAGCGAGATCCTTCTGGAAACCCGGCGCGGTAAACAACACGGCGGCCATCGCAACGGCGGCCTGCCGGCCGCCTTCGAGATCGCTCGGGTAATGCACGCCCGCGATCACGCGATTGTCGCCGGTCTCCCGGCCGCGCGCGAAAAGCACGGCGCTTTTCTGCGGCAGGATGTCCGCAAGCACGATGGCATAGAGATGCCCGAGCCAGGCATTGCCGCTCGGATAGGCGCTGCTTTTCGGCTGCTGGCCGGACGGCTGGACATCCTTGCTCACCAGGAATGGCCGCGGGCGATTCCAGCGGTCCTTGCCGATCCGCAGCAGCACGAGCGTGTCATCGTAGATCTGCTGGAATAGCGCGGCGGTCTTCGGCAGCTTCTCCTTGTTGAACGAGGGCCCAAGCACGTCCGCGAAGGAGAAGACGGACAGCTGTTCGGTTTCATTGGCGCGCTTGATTTCGGCAGGCGTGCGCACGGACTGCGCGTCGAGAACCGCTTTCAGGTCGCGCTTCTGCTCCTCCGAGGAGGGCGCGGGCGGCGGTGCAATGAACTGGGTGACATCGACCTGCGCCGGCGTCAGATACGCGGCTTTCGCTGCAAGGTTGGCGGTGAGCCATAGTGCTGCGACCAGCAAGGGCAGAGAGGCGAAGCGGATGGCAGAATGACGACGCATGACAGGTCCCCCCGGCAAAGGCATTCATAGCCAGCGTGGCTATGATGGAACTATCGCGCGCGGTCCCGCCGGGGGTCAATGAAACAGGATTCCAATGTTCGCGCCGACGGGAAACGAATGCGATTTCCGTCGTGCGATCGGTAGGTCTTTCCACTCCTTGCGTGCGCGACAAGGATCACGGGTTGCACACGGAACCTCGCGCCGCATTCTGCGGTTGACTGGGCATGGCAAAAGAACCCGTACACCCCCCGCAGCCGCCGGCCGAAGAGCCGGGCCAGCCCTATCCGGTCGAGAATCCTCCGGCACCGCATCCGAACGAAGACCGCCCGATGGTCGATCCGGTGCCACCCGACAAGGATCTCCCGCGCATGCAGGACGCAGCGCCGCGCGGCACGATGAAACATGATGTCGAAAGCCAGCCCAATGGTGCGCCCGATCAGCAACCAGGCGCGGTGCGTGGGGCCTGAGCGATCCACTGGAGAAAGAACCCGGCGTGACGCCGGGTTCTTTTACTGCGATGACGTGGATCGGCCGTACAGACCTTATCAATACGCCCAATCAATACGCCCAATCAATACGCCCATGTCGCTCCGTAATAATCGGAGACCTTGCGGCCCCGTGACGGGTCGGTCCAGTCCCACTCGTCGTCGTTGGAATATTTCGGCGCGCCCTTGAGCTGTTGCGCGGTGACGTGGACCTGATAGCCGCCGAGATCGGTATTGTATTTCAGCGAAGCCCAGGGCAGCGGATAATACTCGTCGCCGATGCCCATGAAGCCGCCGAAGCTGAGCACCGCATAAT
>NZ_DATMRX010000303.1:0-7390 GCF_035565855.1 Pseudorhodoplanes sp. | reverse complement strand
ACAAACCGGGATCGGAATGGTCGAGGATAATGGAAGCGGCGGGGCCCGTCTCGGCCGGTACGAGCGTGATGCCGACAAAGGCATTCAGCGCTAGCCGGATTTTCATCCGCATCCCGCGTACTGCGCGCCGCAGCACCACGCGATCGCGGTCGAGTTCGACCTGTCGCATCTGGCCGTCCGCGCCGGCATCGCGTGCCGGAAAGCGAACTGGCAAAGTAAAGGGGTCGAGCCGCATGGTGCGGCCCGACCCGGCAGGCAAGGCCCCGCCGGCTTCCATTTGACGCCTCGAATTGCTCCCCCGGACTTTTGTCGTCCGTTATGAGCAGGACTTTGCCACAATGCCGTCGGAAAGCGCTTAAAAAGCTCGGTTAATCAGGCGTTTCGGGCACTTCCTCGATTCGCATGATTGACGAGTTCTTGCTGACTTGGGCCGGTTTGCACCATTGCTCCTAACCTGTTCTTGTCAGACACCCCGCCGCGCCCTAAATCCCCCAGGTGTCTATGCATTCCCTCCTTGATCAATCCGCCCTCAGCAACCTCGCCGAAGGTCTGGTCCGTGCCGCAAAAAGCGCCGGAGCGGACGCGGCCGATGCGATCGCCGTGCGTTCGATCTCGGTCGGCGTGGATATTCGCGAAGGTGCGGTCGAGGAATCCGAACGGTCCGAAAGCGACGATGTCGGTTTGCGCGTATTCGTCGGCAACAGGCAGGCCGTCGTATCGACCAATGATATCGTGCGCACGAATGCGAAATCGCTTGCCGAGCGTGCGGTGGCCATGGCGCGCGTCGCGCCCGAAGACCGGTTTGCCGGTCTTGCCGATCGCGATCGCTTGGCGCGCGATCGGCCCGATCTCGACCTGCTCGATCCCAATATCCCTGACGTCAGCACGCTTGAACAACGCGCTCGTGATGCCGAACAGGCCGCTCTGGCCGTCAAGGGCGTGACGAAATCAGGCGGCGCTTCGGCGGGTGCCGCGATCAGCGGCATGGTGCTGGTGACGAGCGACGGCTTTCACGGCTCCTATCTCGCCTCGCGCCAAAGCGTGTCGATGATGGCGATTGCCGGCGAAGGCACCGGCATGGAGCGCGATTACGATCATTCCTCGGCGTTGCATGGCGCCGATCTGGAGGCGCCCGAGGCGATTGGCCGGAGAGCCGGCGAGCGCGCGGTGCGCAGGCTCAATCCGCGGAAGGTCAAGACCCAGGCTGTGCCGGTGATCTTCGACGCGCGGCTGTCGAATACCTTGATCAGCCATCTTGCCAGTGCGGCGAATGGCGTGTCGATCGCGCGCAAGGCGAGCTTCCTGAAAGACAAGCTGGGTGAACGCATTTTTGCACCGGGCATCCGGATCGTGGACGATCCGCTGCGCCGGCGCGGCCTGCGCTCGCATCCCTTCGATGGCGAAGGCGTCGCCGTTCAGCGGATGGACCTCATCGCGGACGGCGTCCTGAAGTCATGGTTTCTCGACAGCGCGACGGCGCGCGAACTCGGGCTTGAGACCACAGGACACGCCGCGCGTGGCGTGTCCGCGCCACCCTCGCCAGTGCCGAGCAACCTGTATCTGGAAGCCGGCGCGCTGACCCCGGAGCAATTGATCGCGGAAACCGGTTCGGGCTTCTACGTCACCGACCTGATCGGGATGGGAACCAACCTCGTCACCGGAGATTACAGCCGCGGCGCCGCCGGATACTGGATCGAAAACGGCGAATTGACCTACCCTGTGAGCGAAGTGACCGTCGCGGGTCATCTCCTCGACATGTTCCGTTCGCTCACTCCGGCCAACGACCTGGCATTCAAGTTTGTGACCAATGCGCCAACCCTGCGGGTGGAGGGCTTGACGGTTGCCGGCCAATGAACAGCGCAGCGTGAATGTGGCATTGGCCGATGAACTCGGCGCGGCCCTGCGCGAGGCTGGCAAGATTGCGCTGAGTTACTTTCGCGGATCGATCAAGAGCTGGACAAAGGGGCACGATTCGCCGGTCTCCGAGGCCGATATCGCGGTGGACGAGTTCCTGCGCGCGCGATTGTCGCGCGACGACTACGGGTGGCTGTCCGAGGAAAGCCAGGACGACCGGGCGCGACTTAATTTCGAGCGCCTTCTGATTGTAGATCCGATCGACGGCACGCGGGCGTATCTGCAGGGCCGGGAGGACTGGTCGATCGTCGCGGCCGTGGCCGAGAAGGGTCGCCCGGTCGCGGCCGCCATTTATGCCCCGGTCAGCGATGAACTGTTCCTCGCAGCGGTAGGCGAAGGCGCCACTCTCAACGGCAACGCGATCCGGGCGACTGCCGGTTCCGCGCTGGCCGATGCGCGGGTCGCCGGGCCCAAGACCATGCTGGATCGGCTCAGCGCAATCGATCCTGCGACCGTCCACGAACCGAAAATTTTTTCGCTCGCCTTGAGGCTCTCCCGTGTCGCGGAAGGCCGAATCGACGCGGCTTTCGCCTCGGTCAATGCGCGTGACTGGGACCTTGCGGCGGCAGACCTTTTGGTGCACGAAGCGGGCGGCGCCATGACGAATTTCGCTGGAGAAGCGCTGGTCTACAACTTGCATGATCCCGTTCACGGCGCGATCGTCGCGGCCGGACGCGAGAGGCATGCAACGATGCTCGATCTGGTGCGCAGGCGCCGCAGGGAATTCGCCTGATCATCAGGAAAGGTGTCATGTCTCAACCGGCTGCGCAGAAACAGCTTCTTCATATCGTTCTTGGCGGCGAGCTGACGCGTC
The DNA here is from genome assembly GCF_035565855.1 of Pseudorhodoplanes sp. Lineage (GTDB taxonomy): Bacteria > Pseudomonadota > Alphaproteobacteria > Rhizobiales > Xanthobacteraceae > Pseudorhodoplanes. The sequence continues at coordinate 4,662 of NZ_DATMRX010000303.1, read as the reverse complement.
TCGACGATGTCGAGTTCAAGGATCTCTCGCAGGTCGATATCGTCGGAATCTATCCGAATTATGCGTCGGCCTATGCCGCCTGGCGCGCCAAGGCGCAGCAGACGGTCGACAATGCCCATATGCGGTATTTCATTGTCCATCTGCACCGCCTCCTTGATCCGGAAGCGCCGGGCTCGGACAAGCGCTGACGTCTGACGGTATCCGCTATGCTATCGTCACGCCGTCTTGCGCGCGCGCGCTGGGTGCAGAAAACAGTCGGTGTCATTGCCGCGGAATATCTGCGGTTCGTGCATCTCACCAGCCGCACCGTCACCGTGCCCGGCGACATCTATGAGCGCGCCGGCGCCGATCTGCCGGTCATCATCGCAATGTGGCATGGCCAGCATTTCATGGCGCCGTTCATCAAAAAGGACGGGCACAAGGCGAAAACGCTGATTTCACGTCACCGTGACGGTGAGATGAATGCGGTCGCCGCGGAGTGGCTAGGTGTTGAGACGATCCGCGGCTCGGGCAATCATGGCGGTGAATTCCACCAGAAAGGCGGGGTCAGCGCCTATTTCCAGATGCTCAATGCGCTTTCCGAGGGGTACAATGTCGCGTTGACAGCGGACGTGCCGAAAGTGTCACGGGTGGTCGGGCCCGGGATCATTCGGCTTGCCCGCGATTCCGGTCGCGCGATCTATCCGGTCGCGCTTGCCTCGAGCCGCCGCAAAGTGATGGACAACTGGGACCGGACCACAATCAATCTTCCGTTCAGCCTGATCGCGGGCGTGGTCGGCGATCCCGTCCGCGTCACTGCCAAAGCGAGTGAGTCTGAGCTGGAAGACGCGCGGGTGACGCTGGAAGCCGCACTCAACGCCGCGACCGAGCGCGCTTACGCCATCGCCGATCGCAAGGCCGAGGATTCGCCGCGTGGCTGACAGGCTGCCGATGACATTACGCGCGTACCGCCGCGCGATGTCGGCGGCCACGCCTCTTGCCAATCTGTGGCTCAAGCGCCGCTTGCGTCGCGGCAAGGAAGTGGCGGAGCGGCTTGGCGAACGGCATGGCCAGCCCAGCCTGTCACGCCCGGACGGCCCGCTCGTGTGGCTGCATGGTGCGAGCGTCGGCGAATTGATGGCGGTGGTCCCCCTGATTCAGCGGCTGCGATCGCAGGATGTCCGCGTACTGGTAACATCCGGCACCGTCACGTCGGCGAAGGTTGTGCAGGATCGCCTGCCGGACGACGTCCTGCATCAATTCATCCCGCTCGACGCGCCGCGGTTTGTCGGACGGTTTCTCAATCACTGGCGGCCCGACCTTGGCTTGTTCATCGAACAGGACCTTTGGCCGAACCTCATTCAGGCAGCGGCGCGCCGTCGTATTCCGCTGGTCCTGATCAACGCGCGGATGTCCGAGCAATCCTTCAAGGGATGGCGTTCGCTGAAGCGGACCGCCAAGGCGCTGCTCGGCAACTTCGACCTGTGCCTCGCGCAATCGACGCTGGATGGTGAGCGGTTCTCGCAGCTCGGCATGAAATCGGTGCACATCACGGGCAATCTCAAGCTCGATGTGCCGGCGCCGCCCGCAGATCCAGCTGCGCTTGCGGCGATGGGCCAGGCCATCATGGACCGGCAAATCCTGGTTGCGGCCTCCACGCATCCGGGCGAGGAGGATGCGATCATCGAGGCGCATCGTCGGGCGCGCAAGACGAGGCCGCGCCTGCTCACGATCATCGCACCGCGGCATCCGGAGCGCGGCGCGGAAATCCTGTCGCGGGCAGTCGCCGCGGGATCGCGCGGCATGTTGCGGTCGCGCGGTGTGATGCCGGACGTTCGGACTGACCTCTATGTCGCCGACACGATCGGCGAGCTTGGGCTGTTCTATCGGATCGCGCATCTCGTGTTCATGGGCGGCTCGATCGTCGAACATGGCGGACAGAATCCGATCGAGGCGGCCAAGCTCGGAAAGCCGATTCTTCATGGACCGAATGTCTGGAACTTCGCCGATATCTATGCTGCGCTCGATGCGGCGCGCGGTGCGGAGGAGGTCGAGAATATCGGGCATCTCGCGATGCGCATCGGCGATTTCATGAAGGATGCGGCTGCGCGCAAGGCGGCAGGCGAGGCGGCGATGCGCACTGTCGAGCGGCTTGGCGGCGCGCTCGACCGCACCTTTTCGGAGCTTGAGCCCTATCTGCTGCAATTGCGGCTCGGATATCAGGCGGCCGATGCGTGACCCTGATTTCTGGTGGCAAAAGCCCGGAATCGCCGCTTGGCTGTTATCTCCAATCGCTTTGGTCTATGGCGCAATTGCCGGCAGGCGCATGCGCGGTGCAGGCCTTCGCGTCGGCATTCCGGTGATCTGCGTCGGCAACTTCACGCTCGGCGGCACCGGCAAAACGCCCACTGCGATCGCGATCGCGACGTTTCTCGCGCAGAGAGGGGAGAGCCCTTTTTTTCTGACCCGCGGTTATGGCGGCCGCCTTGCCGGCCCGGTTCAGGTCGACCCAACGACGCATCGCGCCGCTGACGTCGGCGACGAGCCGCTGCTGCTGGCGCGCCATGCTCCGACGATCGTCGCGCGCGATCGTGCGGCCGGGGCGCGCTTCGCGCAGTTGGCCGGCGCGAGCGTCATCGTCATGGATGATGGTTTGCAGAACCCATCCCTTCACAAGGACCTGTCGATTGCAGTCGTCGATGCGGGCCGCGGTTGCGGCAACGGCTATGTCTTTCCGGCCGGACCGCTGCGTGCGCCGCTCGACACGCAACTCCTCCATGTTCATGCGGTCCTGTTCGTCGGAGAGGATGCGCCGGCAACTGAGATAACCGAGCGCGCGCGCGAGCGCGGTCTTCCTGTGCTGCACGGGCGGCTTCAACCTGCACAGGACGTTGTCGCTTCACTGCAATCGCAGCCGGTTTATGCCTTCGCGGGCATCGGCAATCCGGACAAGTTCTTCGCCACCCTGAGGCGTGCCGGCGTGACGCCACGGGTTTGCGAGGCCTATCCCGATCATCACCCCTATACCGATGGGGAAGCCGAGCGCATCGTCTCGCGCTGTGCGTCGGACAACCTCGTCCCCGTCACAACGGAGAAAGACCTGGCGCGGCTTTCGGGACGGGATGGGCCCTGCGGCAGGCTCGCAGCGATCGCGAAGGCGATACCGGTGACGCTGGTGCCGGACGAGCCTTCCGGACTGCCGAATCTGCTCGGGGCGCTCAGGAGCGTGCGTTGATCGTCTGCATCCGCTGCATGACCGCCTGCGGCGACGCATAGGCCTCCTGCAGGTCGACGCTCCAGTATTTCAGCTCTTCCAGGGGAATAGGAACGCTGGTGACCGCGCAGCGCACGAATGCGCCGGGCCGCACGATCCGGAAATCGCCGTCCAGGAACTTCACTTCGGCCTCGCCGGCCATGGGCGGGGGGCGGTCGAAGCGGTTCAGCACGTGGTTTTTCTCCAGGTTCCTGGCAAGGCGAAGCAAGCCGAAATGCTCAAGGGCATCAACATAATGGCAAGAAGACGAAGGTCAAAGGGACCGCGCCAACTTTCGACAATGGCTGATTTTGCGTCTGGTGAGCCGCGCGCAGGAACCTGAGGGCAGCACGTCAGCCGAACAGGCTGCCCTGATCCGGGCCGCCGCTGCCGCCCCGCAACTTGCCTCTGCTCCGCGGTTCCTTCTCCGCGGTCGCGCTGACGCGGCCGTCGGCGAATTCCACTTCGAGCGCCATGCCGGGCACCACCTGGGAGGCCGCATGGAGCGGAAATCCCTTGCCGTCGCGCACGAGGGCAAAGCCACGGCTGAGCACGGCCCGGTACGAGAACGCGTTCAGCAACTTGTCCGCCGATCGAAGCCGGTCGGCCCTGCGCTCAAGATAGATCGCGCTGGAGCGCGCACCCCGTTGTCCGAGCGTTACGACCCACTCGCGACATCGCTCCAGCCTCGTCCGCAAAAGCTGGGGCGCGAGCCGGACCGCGACCCGATCAAACTGTCGATGATGGATATGCGCGTTGGCCTGCAGCGCACGGGGCAGACGCTCCGCTGCGGCATCCAGGCGCTGACGCGGTATTGCGAGCAGGTTATCGAGCGAGGGAAGGGCTCTGGCGGCCGCTCGCAATTCGGTGCGCCTCGTCTCCTGTCCGCGCAGCCAGCAGGCGCTGACGCGGCGCGCCTGCGTCGCGATGCGCATCAGCAATTCGGAGCGGACCGGGACCGCCATTTCGGCCGCCGCGGTCGGGGTCGGCGCACGCCGGTCGGAGGCAAAGTCGATCAGCGTCACGTCTGTCTCGTGACCGACCGCGGAGATGAGCGGGATCATGCTGGCAGCTGCCGCGCGCACCACGATTTCCTCGTTGAAGCACCAGAGGTCCTCCAGCGAGCCGCCGCCACGCGCCACGATGAGAATGTCGGGGCGCGGGATTTCGGCACCGTCCGGTATGGCGTTGAAGCCCTCGATGGCGGCTGCGATCTCTTCGGCGGCGCCGTCGCCCTGCACCCGGACCGGCCAGACCAGCACGTGGCGCGGAAAGCGATCGCTCAGCCGGTGCAGGATGTCGCGGATGACCGCGCCGGTCGGCGAGGTCACGACACCGACGACGCGCGGCAGGAACGGCAGCAATTGCTTGCGGGCCTCGTCGAACAGGCCCTCGGCTGCGAGCTTCTTCTTGCGCTCCTCGAGCAGCAT
>NZ_DATMRX010000302.1:0-9603 GCF_035565855.1 Pseudorhodoplanes sp. | reverse complement strand
TTCCTGACCGGGCTCGGCATCGGCAATTACGGCGTGCTGACGCTGATCCTGATCATGTATCTCCTGCTGGGCTGCCTGATGGATGCGCTGGCGATCGTGATCCTCACGGTTCCGATCATCTTCCCGCTGATCAAGCAGATGGGATTCGACCCAATCTGGTTCGGCATCATCATCGTGATGACCGTGGAACTCGGGCTCATTCACCCGCCGGTGGGCATGAATATTTTCGTCATCAAGAGCGTGCTCGAGGACATCAAGATATCCACGATCTTCGCCGGCGTGATTCCGTTCATCATCACGGACATCATCCGGCTGATCATTCTGGTCCTGTTCCCGATCCTGGCGACCTGGCTGCCATCCCACATGTAGCGGCCGGTGGGACGGGCCTTGCCGCGGCACGGTTTGAGGGGCCAATCGGTGCCTTTTATAATCGTGCCAAGCTGCTAAATACCGGAGAGGATCGATTTCTCCGGCAGCGAGATCATGGAACGTTCATTCAAGAAGGAAGTGCAATCCCTTCGTCTCGGCGAGGGCGAAACCTTCCATGGCGAGGGCATCCTCGCCGTGACCAAGGCGCTGCTGCAGTCCGGCGTGTCCTATGTCGGCGGCTATCAGGGCGCGCCGGTGTCGCACCTGCTCGACGTCATGGTCGACGCCGAGGACTATCTCAAGGAACTCGGCGTCCATGTCGAGACCTGCACCAACGAAGCCTCAGCCGCCGCGATGCTCGGCGCTTCGATCAATTACCCGATCCGCGGTGCGGTGACGTGGAAGGCCATCGTCGGCACCAATGTCGCCTCGGACGCGCTCTCCAATCTTGCCTCGCCCGGCGTGATGGGCGGCGCCATGATCATCGTCGGCGAGGATTACGGCGAGGGCGGCGCGGTGATCCAGGAGCGCTCGCACGCCTATGCGCTGAAATCCTCGATCTGGCTCCTCGACCCAAGGCCGGATCTTCCGAGCATCGTGCGCATCGTTGAAAAAGGGTTCGAGCTTTCCGAGGCGAGCCACGCCCCGGTCATGCTCGAATTGCGCATCCGCGCCTGCCACGTCACCGGCTCCTTCCAGGCCAAGAACAACATCAAGCCGGCGATTTCGGAACTCAGTCGCACCTCGCCTGCCCCGCATAACTTCACGCGTCTGGCCCATCCGCCGGTCACCTTCGCGCACGAGAAGCTGAAGGTGGATCAGCGGATGCCCGTCGCCCGTGATTTCATCATGCGCGAGAAGCTGAACGAAGTCTTTCCCGGCGATCTGAAAGACATCGGCATCATCGTGCAGGGCGGTCTTTACAACGGCACGCTGCGCGCGCTGGAGCGGCTCGGCTTCGCCGATGCGTTCGGCGAATGTCGCGTGCCCGTGCTCTGCCTCAACGTCACTTATCCGCTGGTCCCGGAGGAGATCCGATCCTTCTGCGCCGACAAGAAGGCTGTGCTCATCGTCGAGGAAGGCTTCCCCGAATATATCGAGCAAATGGTCGCGACCGAGCTGCGCCGCGGCGACATTCAGACGAGGCTGCACGGCAAGGATGTGCTGCCGCAGGCCGGCGAATACACCCAGGAAGTCCTGATGCGCGGTCTCGCGCAGTTCCTGATCGACTCCAGGCCGGCACGGGTGGATATCGCCGCGATCGGCGACCGGCTGAAGCAATTGACCGCGCATCTTCCGGCGGTCCAGCACGCGCTGCGCGATCTGCCGCCGCGTCCGCCGACCTTCTGCACCGGCTGCCCCGAGCGTCCGGTCTTCTCCGCACTCAAACTGACACAGGCCGAAACCGGCAACCGGCACATCTCCGCCGACATCGGCTGTCACTGCTTCGGCCTGTTCGCGCCATTCAGCATGGGCAATTCGGTTCTCGGCTACGGCATGTCGCTCGCGAGCGCCGCCGCGGTCGGCCCGAACACCAACAAGCGTCCGATCGCCGTCATGGGCGACGGCGGTTTCTGGCATAACGGTCTGATCACCGGCGTCACCTCGAACCTCTTCAACAAGGGCGACGGCCTGCTGATCGTGTTCCAGAACGGCTATACCTCCGCGACCGGCCTGCAATACATGCCGTCCTCCAAGGCGAGCCGCGCAGGCGAAGGCCAGACCGCCGACATCGAGCAGACGCTGAAAACGATGGGCGTCAAATGGATGCGCAAGGTGCGCACCTATTCGGTCGGCAAGATGATGGCCACGATCAAGGAAGCGCTGGCCAGCGCCGAACATGGGCTGAAGGTCATCATCGCGGACGGCGAATGCCAGCTCGCGCGCCAGCGCCGTGTCCGCGCGGAGGATGCCGGCAAACTCGCGCGCGGCGAGCGCGTGGTGCGCACCAAGTTCGGCGTCGACGATGAAATCTGCACCGGCGACCATTCCTGCATCCGGCTGTCCGGCTGCCCCTCGCTCACGGTAAAGCCTTCGCCCGACCCGCTGCGCACCGACCCGGTTGCGAGCGTGATCGAATCCTGCGTCGGCTGCGGCCTGTGCGGCGAAGTTGCGCATGCCGCGGTGCTCTGCCCCTCCTTCTATCGCGCGGAAATCATTCGCAACGCGACCTGGTGGGATCGGACTTTGTTCAACATCCGGCGCGCGGTGATCGGGTGGTTTGCGGGACGGCAGCCCTCTGGAGAAATGCCGGCTGGCGCAGTGCCGGCCGCAGCGCGTGAACGGGTGCCGGCATGACGACACAGCAACGCCCGGTGACGATGCTGATCGCCGCCCTTGGCGGCGAAGGCGGCGGCGTGCTCACCAACTGGATCATGGCAGCGGCCGCCGATCTCGGCCTGCCGGCGCAGTCGACCTCGATCCCCGGCGTCGCCCAGCGCACCGGCGGCACCACCTATTACATCGAGATTTATCCGCTCACCTGGCAGCAACTCGGCCCGCGTCGTCCGGTGCTCGCGCTGGCGCCCGGGATCGGCGATATCGACGTCCTCGTCTCTTCGGAATTCATGGAAGCCGGCCGCTGTATCGCAGGCGGCTTCTGCACGCCGGACCGCACGCTGCTGATCTCATCCACCAGCCGCTTCTATGTCATCAACGAAAAGATGGCGCTGGGCGATGGCCGGTTCGACGACGCTAGGCTCCTCGAAGCCGCGGAAAAGAATTCGCAAGGCCGCATCCTGTTCGACATGGAGGCGGTCGCGAAGGAAGCCGGCTCCATGATCAATGCGGTGATGCTCGGCGCCATTGCCGGCTGCGGCAAGCTGCCGATCCCGGTCGAGGCCTTCGAGCGCGCGATCCGCGCGGAAGGCAAGGCTGCCGAGGCCAATCTCCGCGGCTTCCGCGCCGGACTTGCCGCCGCGCATGCCGAAGCAACAACACTGCGCCGTGCCGCAGAACCCAAGCGCCGCGAAAAGCCGCGCAACGATCTTGCGACGCTGGAGCGCGAGATCCGGCAGACCATGCCGCAATCGGCGCAGGACATCGTGATTGAGGGCGTGCGCCGGCTCGCACGGTTTCAGGATGACAATTATGCGCGGCTGTTCCTCGATCGGCTGGAACCGCTGCGCGATCTCGACGCGCAGGCGCAGGATGGGGGCAAGTTGCTGCGCGAGACGGCGCGGCACCTCGCGGTCCGCATGTCCTTCGAGGACCTGATCCGCGTTGCGCAGGCGAAGATCGACCCCTCTCGCATGCAGCGCATCGAGCAGGAACTGAATGCAAAGACGGATGAGCCCTATACCGTCACCGAGTTCCTGAAGCCCGGCATCGAGGAAATGTGTCAGGTGCTCCCGCCCGCTTTGGCGCGACGCATCATCGCTTTCTCGGAGAAGCGCGGCTGGCTCGATACCGTGCATGTCGGGATGTATGTCAAGACGACATCCATCTCCGGCTATCTGCGGTTCTGGCTTCTGGCGAAGCTTCGCCCCCTGCGCCGTTACATGCACCGCTATGTCGAGGAGCAGGCGCAGATCGAGGCCTGGCTCGGCATGATTCTGCAGGCGGCGCGGTACTCACCCGCGCTTGCGCTCGAAATCGCCGAATGCGCCCGGCTGATCAAAGGCTACGGCTCGACCCACAAGCGCGGAACCCAGAATTTTCAGACCATCGAAATGCGTCTGATCCGGCCCGCGTTGCAAGGCGCGATCCCGCCGCAGGACGCCATCGACGGCATCACCAGCGCGCGGACGGCGGCCTTGGTCGATCCCGAGGGCCAGTCGCTCGCGAAGTGCCTCGACGAGTTCGATGCGCGATTATCGTTCCGCATCGCAGCGGAATAGCCCGCATTCCCCAGCGGCATTGTAAGGCACGAAGCCGTTCGCTATGCGTGGTCGCTGACTGATAGTCCCGCAAACGCCCGTTCGACCCTGCACGACAAAACAAGAACGCAGGACGGCGTCTGCTGCATGAACGGGAGAAAGCGTTGGAGAAGCGAATGTCAAAGCCATCCGGCGCGACGCAAAGCCAGTCACCGATCGCAGCTGAAATATTCCTGAAGACGCTTGCCGAGCACGGCGTCGATTATTTCTTCTGCAATCCCGGAACCGACTTTCCGCCGATCGTCGAAGCCTTCACCCGCGCTCAGGGCAGCAACGCGAAACTGCCCCAGCCGGTGCTGGTGCCGCACGAAAATCTCGCGGTCGCCATGGCACATGGCGCCTATCTGATGACGGGCCGGCCGCAGGCGGTGATGGTCCACGTCAATGTCGGCACCGGCAACACCATCAACAACATTACCAATGCCGCACGCGATCGCGCGCCATTGATCCTCGCCGCAGGCCGCACGCCCTTCACCGAAAAGGGCAGCTTCGGTTCGCGCAGCCGCTCGATCCATTGGGCGCAGGAAATGTTCGACCAGGCCGGCATGCTGCGGGAGATGGTCAAGTGGGATTACGAGCTCAAGGTGCCCGACCAGGCGGCCGATGTCGCCGCCCGCGCCTATGAGATGACGATGACATCACCGCGCGGTCCGGTTTACCTCGTGCTGCCGCGCGAGCCACTGGCGGCGCCGGTTTCCGAAACATTGTCGTCGGCGCCGCGGCAATTGCCGGTTCTGGGCAGCCCCGATCCGAAGGCCATCGAAACACTCGCGGAATGGATCGCAAAATCGCATTCGCCATTGATCGTGACATCGTCGGACGGTGATCCGCGCGCGGTTGCGGCGCTGGCGAAGCTTGCGGATGCGTTCGCCATCCCGGTCGTCAACCACAACCCGCGCGTCGTGACGTTGCCGGCCAGTCATCCAATGCATGCGGGATACGATTCCGGCCCGCTCGTTACGGAAGCCGACCTGATCATCAATGCCGAATGCGACGTGCCCTGGTATCCGCATCTGGACAAGCTGAAACCAGGTTTCAAGGCCGTACATATCGGCGAGGACCCGATCTATCAGCGCTATCCGATGCGCACCTTCCCGAGCGACCTGTCGCTCGTCGCGCGCTCCGCCGATGTCTTCGAGGCCCTGCACGCGGCACTGCAGAAGCATCGGAGCGCGATGAGCGCAGGCATCGAAGCCCGTCGCAAGACATCTGCCGAGCGCCGCAAGGCCCGCGCGGACAAGGCCGCCAAGGAAGCACGCGGCGCTTCCGACAAGATCACGCCGGCCTATCTCAGTCACTGCATCGGCGAAGCCTTCGGCGCCGACGCCGTGATCTTCAACGAATATCCGTTGTCGCTCGAACATTGCCCCCGTGAAAACGCGCAGACGTTCTTCTCGGTCGGGCCCGCAGGCGGCCTGGGTTGGGGCCTCGGCGCTGCGATCGGCGCGAAGCTTGCGTCGCCCGAGAAGCTCATCGTGGCGACGCTGGGGGACGGCAGCTACATGTTCGGCAATCCGACCGTCAGCCACTGGGTGCAGGACAAGTTCAACCTGCCGATCCTCTCGATCGTATTCAACAACAGCCGTTACGGCGCGGTGCGAAAAGCCACGCTATCGATGTTCAAGGATGGCGTTGCCGGCGAGACTGACGGCCGCTTCCTCGCCGATCTTGACCCCTCGCCGCCTTTCGACGCATTCGTCACTGCTCAGGGCGGTTACGGCGAACGGGTAGAGCGTCCGGAGGACGTACCCGCCGCACTGCAGCGTGCCCAGGAAGCGGTGCGCAACGGAAAGCAGGCGCTCCTCAACGTCATCACTCCTTACTAGGGCTTCCGGTTTCATCCCAAACAAGGTCGGATTCATATGCGTATCGACGCGTTCAATCATTTCTTCCCCAAGGCCTATTTCGAGAAGTTGCTGGCGAGCGGCCTGCCCGATATCGGCAAGCGCTCCACGCAAGTGCCGGCGTTGCACGACATCGATCACCGCCGCAGGATCGTCGGCAGTTTCAAGGACTACAAGCAGGTGATCTCTCTTGCCGCGCCGACGCTCGAACAGGTTTCGCGCGGCGACCCAAAACTTGCTCTGGAATTTGCCAGGATCGGCAACGACGGCATGGCGGAGCTTTGCCAGAAATATCCGGACGAGTTTGCCGGCTTCGTCGCCCAGTCGCCGCTCAGCGCCCCCGATGCCGGGGTCGCCGAAGCTACGCGCGCCATCAATGAGCTCGGCGCCTGCGGCGTACAAATCTTCACCAATGTGGAAGGCAAGCCGCTCGATGCGCCTGAATTCAGGCCCTTCTTCGCGGCGATGGAAAAGCTCGACAAGCCGATCTGGGTGCATCCGTCGCGCGGCGCAAATTTTCCGGATTATCTGAGCGAAAAGAAGTCGCTGTACGAAATCTGGTGGACCTTCGGCTGGGCCTACGAAACCGCTGCGATGATGTCGCGGCTTGTCTTCTCGAAAATCCTCGACGACATGCCGAAGCTCAAGGTCATCGTGCACCATTTCGGTTCGATCGTGCCGACACTCGAAGGCCGTGTTGGTCCGGGCTGGGACCAGCTCGGCGCGCGCACCTCGGACGAGGATTACGGCGCGCTGCTGAAGAGCCTGAAGAAGCGCCCGCTCGATTATTTCAAGCACGACTTCTATCCGGATACCGCGACCTTCACCTCCGAAGGCGCAATGAAGATCGGCTTCGAATTCTTTGATCTCGACAACGTGATCTTCGCGTCAGACTGCCCGTTCGATCCGGAAAAGGGCACGATGTATATCCGTGAGACGCTGCGGATCCTCGACGAGTTCGGTATGCCGAAGGAGGATCTCGACAAGGTTTATTACAAGAACCTGGAACGGATCACCGGCAAGACATTTGTCCGCTGACGGGGCACCTCTCCGGAGGGCCAGGGATCAGAGGCGGCCATCAGAAGCTGCGCTGTTGATGACTCGCCGGGGTTCGCCCCGGCGATTTCTTTTTCCGGGGGCGGTTTGGTAATTTGCGGGCGATGGATGCAGAACTGCCTCGCCCCTCCTCTCCGATGACCGACGTCAATTCAGGCCGCGCGACACCCAAGCCAGCGGACGATGCCGGCCGCGTCACGCCGATGATGGAACAATTCATCGAGATCAAGGCGGCCAATCCGGGTTGCCTGTTGTTCTACCGGATGGGCGATTTTTACGAGCTGTTCTTCGAAGATGCGGAAATCGCCTCCCGCGCGCTCGGCATCGTCCTTACCAAGCGCGGCAAGCATCTCGGCAACGATATTCCGATGTGCGGCGTGCCGGTCGAGCGCTCCGACGAATATCTGCACAAGCTGATTGCGCTCGGGCACCGCGTCGCGGTCTGCGAACAACTTGAAGACCCGGCCGAAGCGAGAAAGCGCGGCGGCAAGAGCGTCGTGCAGCGCGGCGTGGTGCGCCTCGTCACACCCGGCACATTGACAGAGGATTCCCTCCTCGATGCCCGGCGCAACAACTACCTTCTCGCCATTGCCCGCGCCCGCAGCTCCTCGAACGACGATGCCGCGCGCTTCGCCATCGCGTGGATCGACATCTCGACCGGCGAATTTCGCGTGACCGAATGCGATGCGGCACAGCTCGGCGCCGAGATCGCGCGGATCGAGCCAGGCGAGATCATCGTGTCGGACGCGCTTTATGCCGATGCCGGGGTCGCACCGCTGCTGCGCTCATTCGAGCACGTCGTCCCGCTGACCCGCGATCTGTTCGACGGCGTCACGGCCGAACGCCGGCTGTCGGATTATTTCAATGTCGCGACAACCGAAAGCTTCGGCGCGCTCTCGCGGCTCGAACTCACCGCCGCCGCAGCCTGCGTGACCTATGTCGAGCGGACCCAATTCGGCAAACGCCCGCCGCTCTCGCCGCCGATGCGGGAGAATCCCGGCACCGCACTCGCGATCGATGCGGCAACGCGCGCCAATCTCGAACTGATCCGAACGCTGTCAGGTGAGCGGCGAGGCTCGCTGCTCGCCGCAATCGACCGCACGGTGACGTCGGCCGGGGCGCGATTGCTGGCACAGCGCCTGGCGGCGCCACTCACTGACGCCGAGGCGATCGGCCGGCGGCTGGATGCGGTCGCCCTGTTCGTTGACGATGCCGCCACGCGCAACGCGGTCCGCACAAGTCTCAAGGCTGCGCCGGATCTTGCGCGCGCCTTGTCGCGGCTTGTCATCGGACGCGGCGGCCCTCGCGATCTCGCCGCGATCCGCGATGGTCTTGCCGCGGCGTCGGATCTCGCGAAGCGGTTGTCGTCGCTGAATACTGCGCCGCGCGAGATAACCGACGCCGCCGCGGCGCTCGCGCGTCCATCCGCGCATCTGGTGCGCGATCTGACCATCGCGCTGGCTGACGAGCTCCCCGCCTTCAAACGCGACGGCGGATTTATTCGCGATGGCTATGATGCAACGCTCGACGAAATGCGAGCCTTGCGCGATCGTTCGCGCAAGGTCATTGCCGAATTGCAGGCCCGCTACGCCGAAGAAACCGGCGTCCGCATCCTGAAGATCCGTCACAACAACGTCCTCGGCTATTTCGTCGAGGTGACGGCCCAGCACGGAGAAAAGCTGCTGGCGCCGCCGCTCAACGCGCGGTTCATCCATCGACAGACCCTGGCGGGGCAGGTCCGCTTCACCACCACCGAACTCGGAGAGCTGGAAGCCAAGATCGTCAGCGCCGCCGATCGCTCGCTTGGCCTCGAACTCGAGCTTTTCGAGCGCCTCGCGGCGCAAGTGCGGGATGCGACTGCCGACATCGTCGCCGCGGCGGATGCGCTCGCCGCGCTGGATGTTTCCTCCGCGCTGGCTGCGCTCGCGGTCGAGCGCGATTACGTTCGCCCGGCGCTCGACACCTCGCTGTCCTTCGTCGTCGAAGGTGGCCGCCATCCCGTGGTCGAACAGTCGATCCGCGAGCCGTTCATCGCCAATGATTGCGATCTGTCCGCGCCGGACAAGGATGCGGCCAGCAAAGGCGGCCGCATCTGGTTGCTGACCGGCCCGAACATGGCGGGCAAATCAACCTTCCTGCGCCAGAATGCGCTGATCGCGATCCTTGCGCAGATGGGGAGTTTCGTTCCCGCCCGGCGCGCCGAAATCGGAATCGTGGACCGGCTGTTTTCCCGCGTCGGTGCTGCCGACGATCTCGCGCGCGGGCGTTCCACCTTCATGGTGGAAATGGTGGAGACCGCGGCGATCCTGAACCAGGCGACGCGCCGCTCGCTCGTGATCCTGGACGAGATCGGCCGCGGCACGGCGACCTTCGACGGCCTCTCCATCGCCTGGGCCGCAATCGAGCACCTGCACGAGCAGAACCGCTGCCGCGCGCTCTTCGCCACGCATTTCCAC
>NZ_DATMRX010000301.1:0-24685 GCF_035565855.1 Pseudorhodoplanes sp. | reverse complement strand
ATCGGCATCATCCTCCTGATCGGCATCGTCAAGAAGAACGCGATCATGATGATCGACGTCGCACTCGATCTGCAGCGCGTGCAGCATATGCCGCCGGACGAAGCGATCTATCGCGCCGCGATCCTGCGCTTCCGTCCGATCATGATGACGACCTTCGCCGCGATCCTCGGTGCCTTGCCGATCGCGATCGGCCATGGCGCGAGTTCGGAATTGCGCCAGCCGCTCGGCATTGCGGTGGTGGGCGGTCTCGTGGTGTCGCAATTCCTGACGCTGTTCATCACGCCGGTGCTGTATCTCTACATGGACCGGCTCGGCCAGGCCGGGAACAGGCTGCGCGCGCGGCTGACCGGCGCAAAGCGCAGCGAGCGGCCCGCCTGAAAAAGAAAAAGCGCGGGCTTTCGCCCGCGCCGATGTCGCCGAAGCTGTTGCGACGAGAGAGCGTTACGCCGCCTTCTGGGCCTGCGCGGCCTTGGCCAGCTTGAAGTCGTACTTCACTTCGTAGAACGGCTCGTTCATGACTTCGCCGGTCGGCGCCTTGCTGCCGGCCGGCTTTTGCACGAATTCGACGATCAGCGGCTCCTTCACGCCGAACACCACGTCGGTGTCGATATACTGGCAGCCCTTCTGGAACAGGTGCGTGGTCAGGCTCTTGTAGCCGGGCGCGGCGATGTGGAAGTGGATGTGCGCCGGCCGCATGTGGCTGATCCTCGTCCTGTTCATCAGCTCGCCGACCGGGCCGTCCATCGGAATGGTATAGCCGATCGGCGCCACGGTCCGCACGGTGTAGGAGCCGTCCGGATTGGTGTGGTAGATGCCGCGCATATAGCCCTCGGCGCCTTCGATCTGCGCCTCATACAGACCCTCGCCGTCGGTCTGCCACATGTCGAGCATCGCGCCCGCGATCGGCTTGCCGTCGATATCGGTGACCTTGCCGGTGCAGAAGGTGGGGATGCCCGGCGCGCCGTCGGCCATGTTGCCGCCGTCGGCAATTTCCGGAGAGTCGGGAATGTGGAACGGCCCCTCGACGGTCGAGGGGGTCGCGGCGCCGGGCGCGCGGTTGTTGATCGCGTCCACCAGCATCGAGACGCCGAGCACGTCGGAGGTCAGGATGAATTCCTGGCGCTTGGCGTCGCAGATCTGTCCGACGCGGGTCAGCCAGTCGATGCCGGCGGCCCATTCCTGCGGGGTCGGCTCGACGTCCCGGATGAAGCCATGCAGATGCTTCACCAGCGAGGTCATGATCTGCCGCAGCCGCGGGTCCGGAATGTTGCTCCAGCGTTCGATGGCAAGATCGGTGAGGTTTTCCTCGGTTACATAGGTCATCTGCGTTCTCCCGAACCTATTGCGGCCTCAGGCGACCGCGACGATTTTTGTCGAGGCGACTCTAAGCCCCCCACGCCGCTCAGCGTCAAGCCGAATCGACCCGATATTCCGCCGGCCGCGCCATGAGTTTTTCGACTGTTTCGGGTTATTTTGGGTTGTGATCGCGGGAAGGGAACTGCTGACCATCGCCTGGACCACCCCGACGCTCGTCGAAATCTGCATCGGCCTCGAAATCAGCGGCCATCTGCCGCCTGAATTCTGATCGCCGCGCTGATCTACATCAAAGACCGCGCCCGATGGGCCGCGTGACGGCTCCTGTGCTCGGGGCAGCGGCCGGGGCGGCTTCCCGCAATGGACTTGCACCTGCCCGGTCTATCGCCCTTGGCGGGGCGGGGATCAGCGCGTGGTGCGCCGCACCCAGGCCGCCATGGCGGTCTCCGCCGATTCGGAACACTGGCTCCCCTGCAACGCCGCGACCTGGGGCGCAGATCCTCGACACCCCCGCGCTGCGTCCGAAGGGCGGGCTTCGGCAGAAGATGCCGCGGCCTGTAGGAGTGGCGCGCTACCAGCGCGCGAAAAGCTGCGGCTCCGTTCCTTAAGCCTCTTCCCCCGCTTCCGCCGCCATCCTGGCGCGCCAGTCGCGCCGCGCGGCGAACGCGCCCCAGGCGGCGAGCGCAAGCAGCACGGCGCTGATCAGGAGCAGGATCAGCGCGATCGGCCGCTGATAGAAGATCGTGAACGAGCCGCCCGACATGATCAGCGATTGCCGCAGCGACAATTCGAAGATCGGCGCGATGACAAGCCCGAGCACCAGCGGCGCCGGATCGAACCGGAATTTCTTCAACAGATAACCGATCGCCCCGAAGATCAGCATGATCCAGACATCGACCACCGAGTTGTTCACCTCATAGACGCCGATGATGCAGAACATGATGATCATCGGATAGAGATATGCATAGGGGATGCGCAGGATGCTGACGAACACGCCGACCAGCGGCAGGTTCAGTGCCAGCAGCATCAGATTGCCGACATACATCGAGGCGACGAAGCCCCAGAACAGTTTCGGCTGCTCGTTGACGAGCGAAGGGCCCGGCGGAATGCCGTGAATGAGGAGCGCCGCCATCAGCACCGCTATCACGGGACCTGTCGGGATGCCGAGCGACAGCATCGGCACGAACGCGCCGGTCGAGGCGGCATTGTTCGCCGATTCCGGACCGGCGACGCCGGCGACCGCGCCCTTGCCGAATTCCTCCGGGTGTTTCGAGATGCGCCGCTCGATGGCGTAGGACATGAAGCTCGAAATGATATGCGCGGAGCCCGGAATGATGCCGACGAAGAATCCGAGCACCGAGCCGCGCACGATCGGCCAGGCGGACTGACGCATTTCCTCTCGGGTCGGCAACAGGTCGCGCAGCTTCGGCGAGGCGACGTCGCCCTTCACATCACTGCTTGGCGTCGAGAGGATTTCGCCGAGCCCGAACAGCCCGACCGCGACCGGCACGATGCCGATGCCGTCCCCGAGTTCGGGAATGTCGAACGAGAAGCGGAAATGGCCTGACACCACGTCGATGCCGATGGTGCCGAAGAGAAGGCCCAGCGCGGCCATCAGCAGCGTGCGGATCAGCGAGGTGGTCGACATATAGGCCAGGAAGATGAGGCCGAGTACGAGGAGCGCGGTATATTCCGGCGGTCCGAAGCGCAGCGCGAAGGTGGCAAGCGGCGGCGCGATCAGCGTCAGCATGATCACGCCGAAGGTGCCGGCGACGAAGGAGCCGATCGCGGCGATGCAAAGCGCGGCGCCGGCGCGGCCTTTCTTGGCCATGGCGTTGCCGTCGATGCAGGTCATCACCGAGGCGGCTTCGCCGGGAATGCGCAGCAGGATCGAGGTGGTCGAGCCGCCATATTGCGAGCCGTAATAGATGCCGGCCAGCATGATCAGCGCCTT
Source organism: Pseudorhodoplanes sp. (assembly GCF_035565855.1). Taxonomy (GTDB): domain Bacteria; phylum Pseudomonadota; class Alphaproteobacteria; order Rhizobiales; family Xanthobacteraceae; genus Pseudorhodoplanes. The sequence goes on along the minus strand of NZ_DATMRX010000301.1, from coordinate 21,417 downwards.
GGTCGGATCGAGCCCGAAGGTCAGCGGCAAGAGGATCGAGATGCCCGCAAGCGGTCCGATGCCGGGCAGCATGCCGACCAGCGTGCCGACAAGGCAGCCGATCAGCGCGTAGAGCAGCACGTCCGGCTGCAGCGCGACGGAAAAGCCGAGAGCGAGACTTGAGAGGACTTCCACGGGGTCAGGACCAGAGCGAGCCGCGTTCCAGCGGAGAATGCAGGGCGATGGCGAACAGCCAATAGGCGAACAGCGTGAGGCCGATGGCAAAGGCCGCGGCTGCGATCAGGTTGCGGCGCTCGACGATCGCGAGCAGCGCGAAGAGCAACAGCGGCATGGTGACAAGAAAGCCGAGCCGGCTGTAGAGCAGGGTCGCGATCGCGGCGATTACGATCACCTGCACGGCGTGGCCCCAGTCGCTCCACGGAATGTCGCGCAGCCTTTCGCCATGCGTGCTCGCGAGTGCGACGATGGCGCCGAAGGCGATCATCATGCCGGCGAGAAGCTTCGGCAGCATCCCGGCGCCGGGCGCGGTGATGCGGCCGAAGGGCAGGTCCCAGCCGAGGATAAAGACCAGGATGCCGAACGCAATGAAGGCGCCCCCGGCAAGATGGTCGGCGCGGATATTCATGTGTGCCGGGCCGTGTGGTGAGGAAGGAGAAAGGGAACTCCGCTCATTCCCGCGAAAGCGGGAATCCAGCGTTCCTGGCACTGGGTCCCCGCTTGAGCCTGTGCTCGGGCTGCGCGAAGCGCGGACCCGAGTACGGGGACGAGCGGAGCTTGCCGAACCGATCTCACCCCTCCACCTTGCCGATGGACTTCACCGCAGATTCGACGCGCTTTGCGTCCTCGTCCCAGAATTTCGCGAAATCGGGCTGGTCCATGTAGCGCAGATTGTCGCCGAGATTGTTGATCGCGGCCTTGAACTTGTCCGACGTCGCGGCTTCCTGCGCGGCGGCGCGGACCTTGCTGACGACGGCCTCGGGCGTGCCCTTCGGCGCGAACAAGCCGACCCACAGATAGAACTCGACGTCGTAGCCGAGCTCCTTCAGCGTCGGGACGTCGGGCAACGACGACGCGCGCTTGTCGGAGAAGCTCGCGAGCGCGCGCAGCTTGCCGGCGTTGATGTGCTTGCTCGCCGCGGCGATCGAGGACGCCAGCACTTGCGCGTTGTTGCCGAGTATCGCGGTGAGCGCCGGGCCGCCGCCATTCGTCGGCAGATGCCGCATCCTGATGCCGGCCGCGTTCATGAAAAGCTGTGTCGGCAGATGCAGCGCGCCGTAAAGGCCGGATGACGAGAACACGATCTTGTCGGGATTCTTCTTCGCGTCGTCGACGAGGTCCTTCAGCGTCTTGTACGGCGTCTCGGCATTCACCACGAGTACCATCGGCCCTTCGGTGAAGCGCGCGATCGGGATGAAGTCGGCACGGGTGAATTTCGGCTGGCGTCCGAACAGCCGATCGACTTCGGCAAAGCCGGAGATCGAGACGATGTGCACCAGCAGCGTGTAGCCATCGGGCTTTGCATTGGCGGCAAACTGCGCGCCGACCGCGCCGGCCGCGCCCGCCTTGGTTTCGATCACGACCGGCTGCTTGATGATCGGCTCAAGCACCGCAGCGAATGGACGCGCGACCACGTCGGCGGCGCCACCCGGAGGAAACGGATTGATGAAGGTGATGCTGCGGGACGGATAGGCGTCCTGCGCGAAGACCGGGCCTGTGCCGAGGGTTGCGATAGCCGCGGTCGAGCCCGCGACGAATTGACGTCGATCCATGAGCTTCTCCCTTTGCATGGCATCGTACGTGCGACGCCATTTTATGGGCGGAAGCCTAACCGCTGGATGCAGCGAGGTCGAGTATCAATCGGTCTCGCTATCCATGATTGCAACGGCGCGCGTCCATCCGGCGGAACCGCCGCGCACCTTGACCGGAAAACAGGCAATCGTGAAACCGGTTGGCGGCAGGACTTCGAGATTGTGGAGTTTCTCGATGTGGCAATAGCCGATCTCGCGTCCGGCCCTGTGACCTTCCCAGATCAGTTTGGCATTGCCGGTTGCGATGTATTTCTCCTTGGTGTGCACGAACGGCGCGTCCCAGCTCCAGCCATCTGTGCCGGTGATCTTCACGCCGCGTTCGAGCAGATACAGCGTCGCCTCGCGCCCCATGCCGCAGCCTTTCGAGACATAATCGGGTTGGCCATAGGCTTTGCCGGCCGCGGTGTTGATGACCACGATTTCAAATGGTGAAAGCGTGTGTTCGATATTTTCGAGCGCGGTCGCGACGTCGTCCGCGGTGACGACATAGCCATCGGGGAAGTGACGGAAGTCGAGCTTCACGCCGGGATTGAAGCACCATTCGAGCGGAACTTCGTCGATGGTGATCGCGCGCTTGCCGTGATCCATGGTGGAGGCGAAATGCCACGGCGCGTCGAGATGCGTCGTGCAATGGGTCGACAGGTTCACCAGTTCGAACCCCCAGCCTTCATTATCGGGAAGGTCGCTCTCTTTCAGACCGGGAAAGAACTTGCAGATGTCCGCCGCGGTCTGACGATGATTGAAGTAATCGATCTTCGGTCCATAGCCGGGCGGATCGGCGGGCACGTCATTCTCGAGCGGCACAGAGATGTCGATGATCTTGCGGGGCATTTGAAAAATTCTCCGGCGTCATCACCGGACTTGACCCGGCGATCCTTCTCAAGTGACCTCATGCAATCAATGGATGGATGCCCGGGTCAATAGGCATCAACGCCGCCGCGTTCGGCGGATTTGACCTGGCATGATTGTGGAGGAAGCTGATGCCCGCTTATTGGGTTGCGCGTGCGAAGATCAACGATCCGGTCGAATACAAGAAATACACCGATCAGGTGCCCGGCATCATTGCGAAATACGGCGGCAAGGTTCTGGCGCGCGGCGGCAAGTTTCAGACCATGGAAGGTCCGGAAAAATTCCAGCGCTTCGTGGTGATCGAGTTTCCGACCTTCGAGGCGGGCGTCGCCTGCTTCACCTCGAAGGAATATGACGACGCCGCGGCCTTCCGCAGGACCGGGGCGGGCGAGGTGGAAACGGTGATCGTGGAAGGCGGCGAGTTCACGAAGTAGCGGCGCGGTCGCGGGGACGACTGCTTTGCGAGCGCGAGGTCACCACGTACTCCGTTTATTCCCGCGCAAGCGGGAACCCGGAAGAGCCACATGCGACGCATCGCGTTTGACTCCGGGTCCCCGCTTTCGCGGGGACGAACGGAGGGTGGGGTAGCGCCGGCGGCTCCATCCTTCGAGACGCGCCCTTCGGGGCGCTCCTCAGGATGGGGCCTTAAGGCGGGGCGAGAGACCGCTGCTAGATCCCGAGATACAGCTTCCGGATCAGATCGTTGTTGTGCAGTTCGTCGGCGGACTTGCCTTCGAAGGCGATCTTGCCGTGCACGATCACATAGCCGGAATCGGCGATGCGGATCGCCTGGTTGAAGTTCTGTTCGGCCATCAGCACGGTGAGCTGATACTTGGTCTTGAGTTCGCGGATGGTGTCGATGGTGCGCGAGACCAGCACCGGCGCAAGGCCGACCGACGGCTCGTCGATCAACAGGATCTTCGGCGCTTCCATCAGCGCGCGCGCCAGCGCCAGCATCTGCTGCTCGCCGCCGGACATCGATCCGGCCAGCTGGTTCTTGCGCTCGGCGAGCCGCGGGAAAGCTTCGTAGCAGAAGGCGATATTGTCCTTGAGCTGCTCGCGGGCCTTCTTGCGGAACGCGCCGAGCAACAGATTCTCCTCGACCGTGAGACGGGGGAAGAGGCGACGGCCTTCCGGCACGAGGACGATGCCGAGATCGACGATCTCCTCGGTGGTCTTTCCGACGAGGTCATGCTTCACGCCGTCGATTTCGGCGACGATGCTGCCGGCGGTCGGCCGGCACAGCCCCATCAGGCATTTGATCAGCGTGGACTTGCCGTTGCCGTTGGTGCCGAGCAGCACCACGGTCTTGCCGCTGTCGACATCGAGCGTGACGTCGTCGAGCACGCGGACGGCGCCGTAACCGGCATTCACATTGGCGACGCGGATGCTATTGGCCAAGATACGCCCTCTCAACCTCCGGATCACGGATGACATCCTGGGGATCGCCGTCCGCGATCTTCCGTCCGCTGACCAGTACCGCGAGCCGCTGCGAGAAGCTCATCACCGCGGTCATGATGTGCTCGATCAGGATGATGGTGATGCCGCGCTCGTTCAGCGCGATCAGCAGCGCGACGATGTCCTTCACTTCGGATTCCGACAGGCCCGCCATCGCCTCGTCGGCAATCAGCAGCTTGGGCTCGGCGGCCATGGCGCGCGCCAGCTCCAGTTTGCGCATCTTGACCTGGGTCAGATCCTTCGGCTGCTTCCTCGCCTTGTGTTCGAGGCCGACAAGGCCGAGCACCTCGTGGCAGCGATGCTCCAGTTCCTCGCGGGTATGCGGCACGTCGCGCCGTTGCCTGACGGTGTAGAGCAGCGGCACGCGGATGTTTTCCGCGACCGACAGGCTGTGGAACGGCCGCGGCAGCTGGAACGACCGGGCGAGGCCAAGATGCGTGCGCTGATGCGCGAGCAGGCCATTCATCGGGTGACCGTCGAAGGTGACGGTTCCGGTCTCGTTATGCAGGGTGCCGCTCATGCAATTGACGAGCGTCGATTTGCCGGAGCCGTTCGGCCCGATCAGCCCTAGCCGTTCGCCCCTGGCGACTTCGAGATTGATGCCATCGAGCGCGACGAATCCGCCGAAGCGCTTGCCGACATTGTCGATCTTGAGGAGTGGAGCGGTCATGACGTCTTCACCGCGGCGGTTTTGCTCTCGTCCTCGGTCTTTTGCTTGCGGCCGAAATAATCGTGCCAGAGGCCGAGGAGGCCGTTCGGCGCGATGATGACGAAGAACACCAGCAGCAGACCGACAAGGAGGAGGCTGACAGCCGACGAGATCGTCACCGTCGCGAGCTGCTGCAGCGTGCCGAGGAGGACCGCGCCGAGCAGGGGCCCGACCCAGCTCGTCGTGCCGCCGATCATCGGCATGGCGATGGCGTTCACTGCATAGGCGAGACCGAAGGCGGACGAGGGCTCGAGGAAGCCGATGTAATAGGGGAACGGCGCGCCGGCCATGCCCATGAACGCACCGGACAGGGTGGTGGCGACCAGTTTCAGTTTCAGCGTGGGAACACCGGACGCCTCGGCGGCGAGTTCGTCGTCGCGGATCGTGGCGAAGCCATAGCCGAGCCGCGAGCGCTCGATCGCGCGGGCGGTGGTGAGGGCGACCACCACAAGGACGAGCATCACGAGGAACAGATATTCGATATAGTTGATGCCGAAGAGCGGCGCCGTCGCCGGCCGGATGACATAGGCGCCGCGCGAGCCGCCGACGAAATCCCAGTTCACGATCAGCGTCTGCAGCACGACGGCCAGCGCGAGCGTTGCAATGGCGAAGAACACGCCGCGCAACCGCAAGGTCAGGTATCCGGTTCCAAGGCCGACGAGACCTGCGATGACGCCGCCAAGGAGGATCAGCACCGGGATCGGCGGGATGCCGACGAGAGCCGCGATCTCCTCGGGGAAATGCCGGTTGGCGAAGGCCGGCAGCTTGGTCATCACCACGGTGGTGTAGGCGCCCATGGCGAAGAACGCGGCCGATCCGAAATTCACATAGCCGCAATAGCCGCCGAGAATGTTCCAGGCGGTCGCCAGCACGATGAATTGCAGCACCACATAGCCCGCGAAGAACAGATAATCGTTCTGCAGCAGGCGCGCGCCCATGAAGCCGGCGAGCGCGATGACGAGAGAAACGAGGAAGAACTGCCAGGTGCGCATTATCGACCCAAGATGCCGGAAGGCCGCACGGCGAGCGTGATCAGCAGGAAGCCGAAGGCGACCGCGGGCGCCCAGGAGGGCCCGTAGAAGGTCGATGTGATGCTTTCGACGATGCCGAGCAGAAGCGCGGCGATCAATGTGCCGGGCAGGCTGCCCATGCCGCCGAGCACGCAGATCGCGAACACCCGGCCGATATATTCACGCCCGACGGAAGGCTCGACCGGCTGGATGATGATCAGGAGCGCGCCCGCGATCGCCGCCGTGGCAATCGAGATCGAGAAGGCGATGCGCTTGATACGGATCGGGTCGGCCGCCATCAGCGACAGCGCGAGCTGGTCCTGCGCCACCGCCATGATGGCGCGGCCGGTGAAGGTCTTGCTCAGGAACAGCTGCAGCCCGAGCACCAGAATCATGGAGATGACGAAGGGCACGACCATGCGCATCGGCAGGTCGAGGAACGAGAAGCGCAGCGTCGTGTCGATATAGCCGGCCTGCACGTAGCGATAATCGACGCCGAACACGAGGATGAGTACGACCTCGGTGACGAAGAGAAGGCCGAAGAAGAAGGCGAGGCCGCGCAAAGCTTCCTGTCCGCGCTTCTCGAACGAGAGGTAATAGACCTGATAAACGAGGGAGCCGAGATAATAGAAGAACGGCAATACCAGGATGCTGACCAGGATCGGATCGAGCCCGAGCCGCTGGTTCAGGATATAGGCGATATACGAGCCGAGAATGATGAAGGCCGGGTGCGCGATATTGACGATGTCGAGAATGCCGAAGGAGATCGAGATTCCGACGGTCACGGCGGCGTAGAAGCCACCGAGCAGGATGCCGGCAATCAGCGCGTTGATCAGAAGTTCGACGGGAAAATCCATGACCGGGGCGCTTTCACCACAAGGACCCGGTACGCAAGACGCGTGATATCATACTGTTCCCCCGCTCGCGCTTGTTGGTTGTTTCCGGCTATGGCCGGCCGGCCATCCGCCGCATTGCGCTTGAGGCCGGAGTATTGCCGCAAGCGATAAGGCTTGGCTAGTCCCTTGATGCGAGGGGCATGGTCTGCGTCATGCCGGGCGATGATCGCCCACGATGTGGCGCCTGCGACATATTGGTCGCCGATGGGCTGCATGTCCCGACGATCATCGCGGATGTGTTGTGGCGGCCAATAACTTCAGCGATGCCGTCGCGCAGCGCCTGCGAGCAGCGCATGTTGCCGCATTCGGATGCATTCAGATGCAAAAAAGCCGCCGGGTCACGGCGGCTTTCAGCATCTGAGAAGAGATCGCGCGATCGCGTCAGGCCGCGGCCTTGCCGCGCACCTCCGCCGGCAGCGGCAACGGCTTGTTGGCCGAATTCAGGAACTCGATGGTCATGAATACCATTTCCTTGTCCCCGAGATTTTCGAGGTCGTGGACCTTGCACTCTCCGGCGCCATAGGTCTCGTGCCGGGTCTCGCCGGGCTGGTAGGTATATTCGACGGTGGTGCCGTCATGCACATGCTGGCGGCCGCGGCCGCCCGATACGGCGGTCCAGAAATAATCGAGCACATGACGGTGGAAGCCGATCCGCTCGCCAGGCTGCAGCCGGATTTCCCAGACCCGCACGCGCTCGTTCTCCGACAGGAGACGGGAGCCCACGCATGGATTCGGATTGGCGGCCTCGCGCTCGAATTCCTTCTGGATGGCCTCCGGCCAAGCGGAGCGGTCGGTCTTCAACGCCGTTTTTTCCATCATGGTCAGGCCCATGGCGGTTCCTCCTGTGTCAATCTAACACCTAATATAGCATCGACCGGGTCCCAGTGAAATGCCACCTCCCGCATCGCCGTCCCACAGCCAGCGCCGCGCGATCATCATCGGCGGCTCGATGAGCGGGCTGTTCGCCGGACTGATGCTGCGGAGCGCCGGCTGGCATGTCGAGATCTACGAGAAGGTCGAAGGCGAGTTGTCCGGACGCGGCGCCGGTATCGTGGCGCAGCCGGAGATCCTCGCGGCGTTGCGCGGCCTTGGCCTCGATACTGCGGCGCTTGGCGTTGCGGTGCAGAAAAGACGGTTGCTGGATGCCGGCGGCCGCATCGTGCTGGAGACCGATTGCCCGCAGGTCATGACCGCCTGGGAGCGCGTGTATCGCATCCTGCGCGACGCCTTTCCGCCGGATCGCTACCACCGCGGTTGCTCGCTCGCTGCGATCGAGCAGGCCAGCGGCGGCGTGACCGCGATCCTCGCCGACGGAACCCGCGTGACCGGCGATCTCCTGATCGGCGCCGACGGCGTCAGGTCAACGGTACGGGGATTGACCGCTCCTGATTGCCAGCCGGTCTATGCCGGCTATGTCGCGTGGCGCGCGCTGATCGCCGAGGGCGCAATGCCGGCGGATATGCACCGCGATATCTTTCCCTGCATGGCGTTCTGCCTTCCGCCCGGAGAGCAGATGCTCGGCTATCCCGTCGCCGGTCCCGACAACGATCTGCGGCCGGGGCATCGGCGTTACAATCTCGTCTGGTACCGTCCGGCCGACGAGCGCAGCGAACTCGTCAGCCTGCTCACCGACGACAACGGCACGGCGCACGCGATATCGATTCCGCCGCCATTGATCAGCCGCGCGTCGATCGCCGGGATGCGACGCGCGGCCGCGCAATTGCTGGCGCCCCAATTCGGGACGGCGGTGGATCTCGTCGATCAGCCGATCCTGCAACCGATCTTCGATCTGGTGTCGGACAGGATGGCGTTCGGGCGCGTGGCGCTGATCGGCGACGCGGCCTTTGTCGCGCGTCCGCATGTCGGGGCCGGCGTCGCAAAAGCGGCGGGCGACGCGGCGGCTCTGGTGGCTGCCCTCGGGCGAACCGGCGAGATCGCCGAGGCGCTGGCGCAATATGAAAAGGAACGGCTGCCCGAGGGACGCCGCATGGTGCAGCGCGCCCGTCACCTCGGCGCCTATCTGCAGGCCGCGCGCAGCAGCGAGGAAGCCGCGCACGCGGCGCGGCATTCGGTGGCCGAAGCGGTGCTGGAGGAAACCGCGACGCTGGATTTTCTCTACGTGCAGCAGTGAGGCCGATTGCCGTCGCACGCTACATCGCGCAGGCGTCGTGGATCAGCGTGAGCAACAATATTCCCGCCATAAGGCCAAGCGCCATGCAGACTACGGCGCAGAAGCGCGAAGCGTACAGCTCCAGTTTCCACGCATTGCATAGCGGAAAGGCGATCACCGCGCCCGCCAGAACCCCGCCGATCAGATAGCCACTGTTCGATTGCCGCGCTGCGCATTCAAGCTCACGGAGGAAATCTGCCATCGGCCCGCTTCCCTTGGTCTTCGCTCCTACTTCTTCGCCTTCTTCTTGGTCTTTCCAGTCTTGCTTTTCTTCCCGCGCTTCACGCCGGCCATGCGTTCCAGCACCGCGCACACCGCGCCGGTATCCTGTTCGGCATATCCGACCGACATCGCCGAAGCGTAGACCGGCAGCGTCGCCGAGAATAGCGGCGTCGGCACGCCGAGCTTGTTGGCGAATTCGCCGATGACGGCCATGTCCTTCTGCCAGACGTAATTCTTCATGGTGGCTTCGGAATAATCGTCCGCGACCATCATCGGCCCGCGGATCTCGAACATGCGCGACTGACCGGCGCCGCCATTGGCGAATTTGAAGATCTGTTCCGGCTCGAGTCCGGCCTTCATGCCGAGCACCATCGCTTCGGCGGCGGCGACATTGTGGATCGCGACCAGAAGGTTCGCGACATATTTCATCTTGCTGCCATTGCCGAACGCGCCGAGATTCTCGGTCTTGCGGGAAAATCCGGCGAACACCGGCATCGCCTTCTCGATCGCCTTGCGGTCGCCGCTGGCATAGACCACGAGATCCTTGCGCGCGGCCTGTGCGCCGGTCCCCGAGACCGGGCAATCCAGCATGGTGTGGCCGGCCTTGCGCACCACGCTTTCGGCCGCGAGCTTGTCGTCGAGCGCGAAGGTCGATGCCTCGATGATGATGCGGGGCTTTGCCCCCGATTGCGCGATCTCCTGCGCCACCGCGCCCAGCGCCTTGGGACTGGGCAGGCTGGTGATGACGATCGGCACCGCGGTGACCAGCTCTTTCACACTGTCGGAAACCGAGACGCCGGCTTTCGTCATCTCCTTGCGCCGCTTCGGATCGGTATCGACGCCGGCGACATTCCAGCCGTCCGCAATGAGATTGCGCGCGAACGCCCCGCCCATGATACCGAGGCCGATAATCCCGACCCTGCCTTTCGAACCCGCCGCCACAAACGCCTCCGTATGCTTCGCGGCTTCTTGGCCGCGTGCCTTCGTTACTATATGGCTTCCAGAGCGGGTGGTAGACCCCGCAAGCTTTCGGGGGAGACTCATGCGCCCGCGCGTCTATGTCACGCAACCGATAGCCGAGAGCGCCTTGGGGCGCCTCCGGGATATCGCCGAGGTCGAAATCAACCTCGATTCAAGCCGTATTCTGGCGACGCCCAAGCTGATCGAGGCCGCCAAGCGATCCGACATCATTCTGTGCCTGCTGCACGACGTCATCAATCGGGACGTGCTCGCGGCCAATCCCAATCTCAAGGCGATCGCCTCGATGACGATTACGCCCGATCGCATCGACGTGACGGAGGCGACCACGCGCAAGATCATCGTCACCAATATTCCGGCGGTGGTGACCGATGCGACGGCGGATATCGCCTTCGGCCTTCTGCTCGCCGTCGCGCGGCGCATCGTCGAGGGCGACAGGGTGGTGCGCTCCGGCGTCTTTCCGGGCTCGCAGTCGAACCATCTTGCGGGCGCTGCGGTCAGCGGCAAAACGCTCGGCATCGTCGGCATGGGCCGGATCGGTCAGGCCATGGCGCGGCGCGCGCGCGGCTTCGACATGACGGTGCTTTACGCCGATCCACGCGCGCTGTCCGCCGAGGAGGAGCAGAAGCTCGGCGTGCGGCTCGTCAGCTTCGAGGAATTGCTCGGCCAGTCGGATTTCATCTCGCTGCATCCGGCGCTGAACAGCGAGACCCAGCACATGATCGGTCCGCGGCAACTCGCGCTGATGAAGCGCAGTGCGTATCTGATCAACACCTCGCGCGGACAGATCGTCGACGAGAAGGCGCTGGTGGTGGCACTGAAGGAAGGCCGTATCGCCGGCGCCGGCATCGACGTCTTCGAGAACGAGCCGAAGATCGAACGCGCGCTGCTGCGGATGGACAACGTGGTGCTGACGCCGCATCTCGGCAGCGCGGTGATGGAGCTGCGCGAACGCATGGCCCATGTGGTGGTGGACAATATCGCCGCGATCGTCGAGGGCCGTCAGCCGCCGAACTGCATCAATCCGCAGGTGTTCGCGCCGGGCGCGTGAGCCGCAGGGTCATTGCCGGGCTTGACCCGGCAATCCATCATGCGAGGCGATGGATCACCGGATCACGCCGCTGCGCGGCGGTCCGGTGATGACAGCGTGCTTGCGAATGGACCGAACACAGACGTGAGGCCCGAACACAAGGCACGTGGGCGAACGCACGATGGCTGCCGCGCTGATTATTACTCCGCGGTCCAGCCGCCATCGACGATCAGCGAGGTGCCGGTCATCAGCGCCGATGCGTCGGAGGCGAGGAACACGATCGCGCCCATCAGGTCCTCGACCTGCCCGAGCCGGCCGAGCTTGATCTTGTCCAGCACCGAGCGCTTGAAGGCCTCGTCGGCGAAGAACGGCCGCGTCATCGGCGTTTCGATGAAGGTCGGGGCCAGCGCGTTGACGCGGATGCCGTGCGGCCCGAGCTCCACGCCCATGGCCTTGGTCAGTCCTTCGATCGCGGCTTTCGTCGCGCAATAGACGGTGCGGCGCGGCCCGCCGACATGGCCCATCTGCGAAGACATGTGAATGATCGAGCCCGGCTTCTTCGCTTCAATGAGCCGCCTCACCACCGCCTGCGCGACGAAGAATGCGGAGCGCACGTTCAGCTGGAAGATCGCGTCGAAGTCCTCGACCGTGACATCGACCATGAAAGCCGGGCGGTTCGAGCCCGCATTGTTGACGAGGATGTCAAAGGGCTCGGCTGTCGACACGAAAGCGCGCACAGCTTCGATATCGGTCACGTCGAGCGGAGCCGCGCTCGCCTTGCCGCCGGCCTGCCTGATCTCGTTTGCGGCCGATTCGATCTCGCTCGCCGTGCGCGCGACGAGCGTGACATCGGCGCCCGCCTGCGCAAGGGCGGCCGCAGCGGCAAGCCCGATGCCGCGTCCCGCGCCGGTCACCAGCGCGCGCTTGCCGTCGAGCCGGAAGGAGGGAGTGGAGGGGAGGGTGTTCATATAACTTTAGCCGCTGCTTCTCCTTCCCCTGAAAGGGGAGGGTCGCCTGCCGAGCGAAGCGAGGGCAGGCGGGGTGGGGTCAATGTGGAGACAGCTGAACGTGCCCCCACCCGTCTCGCCGCTGTCGCGGCTCGCCACCCTCCCGCGCAAGCGGGGGAGGGATAAGGAGACCGGCTCACTCCGCCGCGGTGGCATAAGCGATATTCCGCCCGCCGTAACGCCGCACGCGGATATTCGCCTGCTCGGCGTGGCCCAGGAATCCTTCCAGCACGCAGAGCCGCGAGCAATATTCGCCGATCATCGCCGAGGCCTCGTCGGTCAGCACCTTCTGATAGGTGCAGGTCTTGAGGAATTTCCCGACCCACAATCCGCCGGTATAGCGCGCCGCCTTCTTCGTCGGCAGCGTGTGGTTGGTGCCGATCACCTTGTCGCCATAGGCGACATTCGTGCGTGGTCCGAGAAACAGCGAGCCGTAATTGGTCATGGTGTTGAGGAAATAATCCGGGTCGCGCGTCATCACCTGCACATGCTCGGAGGCGACACGGTCGGCTTCGGCGACCATCTCCTCATAGCTGTCGCAGACGATCACCTCGCCGTAATCCTTCCAGGCCTGCCCCGCGGCATCGGCGGTCGGCAGGATCGACAGAAGCCGCTCGACTTCGGCCATCGTCTCCTTCGCGAGCTTTTCGGAATTCGTGATCAGCACCGCGGGCGATGTCGGCCCGTGCTCGGCCTGTCCGAGGAGGTCGGTCGCGCAGATCTCGGCGTCGACACTGTCGTCGGCGATGATCAGCGTTTCGGTCGGGCCGGCGAGGAGGTCGATGCCGATCCGCCCGAACAGCTGGCGCTTGGCTTCCGCGACATAGGCATTGCCGGGCCCGACGATCATGTCGACCGGCTGGATGGTATCGGTGCCGAGCGCCATCGCCGCAACCGCCTGCACGCCGCCAAGCACATAGATTTCGTCGGCGCCGCCGAAATGCATCGCGGCGACGATCGCCGGATGCGGTCCGCCCCGGTGCGGCGGGGCGCAGGCGATGATGCGTTTGACGCCGGCAACGCGCGCGGTGACGATCGACATATGCGCGGAGGCGACCATCGGATAGCGCCCGCCCGGCACGTAGCAGCCGATCGCATTCACCGGAATATGCCTGTGGCCGAGGATGACGCCGGGCAGGGTCTCGACCTCAAGGTCCTGCATTGTGTCGCGCTGCTTCTGCGCGAAATTTCTTATCTGCGCCTGCGCGAAGCGGATGTCGTCGAGGTCGCGCTTGCTCACCTGCGATATCGCGCGCTCGATCTCCTGCGGCGTGAGACGAAAGCTTGCCGGCTCCCAATTGTCGAATTTTTTCGACAGCTCGCGGATCGCGGCGTCGCCGCGCGCCTTGACGTCTGAAAGGATGCTCTCGACCGTTGCGCGCACCTTCGCGTCGGCGGCTTCCACGGCGTCGGCGGACAGGCCGCGTTTGAGAGTGCGGGGCATGGCGGGTCTCCTTTCTTATCCCTCCCCTGAGGGGAGGGTGGCTGGCCTTAAGGCCAGCCGGGTGGGGTCGGCAGTGAACGCGAGCCCCCACCCGGCTCGCATGCGCTCGTCACCGTCCCCCGCAAGCGGAGGAGGGATGCATGGTCACTTGATCGCCTGCGGATTGATCGGGCTTCCCGTTCCCCCGGTGATGATTAGCGGCGGACCGGAGAAGAAGAATTCATAGACCTTGTCCTGCGCGCAGTCCTCGGCGAGTTCCTTGAGATAGAAAATCTCGCCCATACACAGGCCCATCGCCGGGATCACCACCCAGTGCCAGGGCTGGTTCGCTTCCGTGGTTTCGTTCGGCCGCACCTCGCAGCCCCAGGTGTCCATGCAGAGCGCGGCGATTTCCTTCTCCTGGCACCAGTAGCAGTTCTCGAACATCACGCCGGGCGCGTCGCCGCCGGCATAGCCGCCCCACTCGCCTTCCGACAGGCAGCGCTCCATCTGGCCGGTGCGCACATGCACGAAATCGCCCTTGCGGATTTCGACGCCCTGCGCCTTCGCGCATGTGTCGAGCTCCTCGTTGGAGATGCCTTCGCCATCCTTCATCCAGGGCACACCGCGGAACCGCGCGATGTCGAGGAGGACACCGCGGCCGACCATCTTGTTTTTGGAATGCTCGATGCCGAGCACGGCAAGTCCGCGGGAATCGATCAGCTTCGCATCGTGCCCGTTATAGGCCTTGTCCTCGTAGAAGATGTGGCCGAGCGCATCCCAGTGCGTCGCGCCCTGCACGCAGAGATTCAGCGTGTCATCGGCATAGCGGATCTTGTTCCAGTCCTGCTGGCCGGCGACAGCGTCGGTGCCGGTCGCGAGCATCTGGTGGATCGGATTGAAGCGGCCGCCGAACAGGCCGGTCTGCGGGCCGTTGCGATCGAGTGGGATGCCGAGCGCGAAGACCTTGCCCTGCTTCACGAGCTTTGCGGCATTGACGATGTCTTCCGGCGTGACGTGATTGAGCGTGCCGATCTGGTCGTCCGAGCCCCAGCGTCCCCAGTTCGAGAGCTTCTCGGATGCTTCCTCGATGGCCTTGAGGCCGACCTTGATATTCATCGACACGTTATCCTCCACCACAGTCTCGTTGCGGCTCTTCCATGCGGGCGGCCGGCCGGATTGTGCTGAAGGGCGGGCGGTTCGTCTACCGCCAGATTGATACCGCTTTCTCCGCCGAGTTTGACGATGTGGAATATCGGCGGCCGGGCGGGTTTTGCGGTACAAGGCATTTTGCTGTCCGGGAGGTCTTGGATGCACCGCGCTGTTCTTGCCATCGCTGCCATCGCGATCGCTTTCACCGCCACCGCGTCGTCGATCGCCGGGGCAGGGTCGATCTTCGACGAATGGGACAAGGTGAAAGCGCCGCCGGCGCCGCTGTTGAAGCCGGTCACGGTCGATCCGAAGACGACGGCTTTGTTGATGCTCGATTTCATGAATCAGAATTGCGGCAAGCGCGACCGTTGCGTCGCGCAGGTGCCGGCCGTGAAGACGCTGCTGGAAAGGGCGCGCGCCGCAAAGGTGCCGGTGGTCTACAGCTTCATCGCCAACACCACGGCTGCCGACGTGCTCACCGATCTCAAGCCCGAAGCGGGCGAGCCCTCGGTGATCTCGGGCCCCAACAAGTTCATCCGCACCGAGCTTGAGAAGATCCTGAAGGACAGGGGCATCACGACCGTGATCGCCGTCGGCACCGCCGCGAACGGCGCGGTGCTGATGACCGCGTCCTACGCGGCCCTCCTTGGAATGAACGTGATCATTCCGGTCGATGGCGTCAGCGGCGATGCCTATGCCGAGCAATACACCGCGTGGCATTTCACCAGCGCACCGGGCATGGCGGCGCGCGTCACGCTGACCAGAAGCGACATGATCAAGTTTTGACGCTGCGGTTCTATCCCGCTCATTCCCGCGAAGGCGGGAATCCAGCGCACGAAACTCTGGGTCCCCGCCTTCGCGGGGACGAGCGGCGCAGTCGCCGGTGCAGTCAGATCAAACCTTCCTCAGCGCGCGCAGCACCTTGCCGGGCGTGAACGGCATGTCGGTCAACGGCTCCGCGCCGAGCGGACGCAGCGCGTCGTTGATCGCATTCATCACGCAGGCCGGCGCACCGGCGGTGCCGGCTTCGCCCGCGCCCTTGGCGCCGAGTTCGGAATCGGTGGTCGGCGTCACGACATGGCCGACCTCCATGTCCGGCATTTCCATCGCCATCGGCACGAGATAATCCGCCATATTGCCGTTCAGCATCTGGCCGCGCTCGTCATAGAGGCAATGCTCGAACAGCGCGCCGCCGAGACCCTGCACGATGCCGCCGCGGATCTGCTCGTCGACAAGCTGCGGATTGATCACGGTGCCGCAATCCTCCACGCACCAATGCTTCAGCAACTTGATGAAGCCGGTATCGGTGTCGACCTCGAGATAGGACGCCTGGACGCCGTTGGTGAAGGAGAACGCCCAGGCGCGCGGCACGTAATGGCGTGTCGCGATCAGCTCCGCCTGGAAGCCGGGCGGCAGAGTGTCGGGCCGGAAACAGCAGATGCGCGCGACTTCCTCGAGCGAGATGCGCTCGGTCTTCGTTCCCTTGTCGACCACGATGCCGTTGTCGATGTCGAGATCGCCCGGCTTGGCCTGGAGGATCGAGCCGGCGGCGGCGAGGACGTTTTCGCGCAGAGCCTTGCCGGCCTGCCACGCCGCCTCGCCGCCGATGCCAGCCGCCCTGGATGCCCAGGTACCGCCGCCGTAAGGAGTATTGTCGGTGTCGCCCATGATGACGCGCACCTTGTCGATCGGCACGCCGAAGCCCGATGCGACGCATTGCGCGATCACTGCTTCGGCGCCCTGACCCTGTTCGGACACCCCGGTATGGCAGAAGATCGCGCCCTTGCCGTCGAGCCGCACGGTGGCGCCATCCTGCGCGGAGATCTTCGCGCCGCCGACGCCGTAAAACGCCGCGCTCGGGTTGGTGACTTCGATGAAAGAGGCAAAGCCGATGCCGCGATAGATGCCCTTCGCGCGCGCGGCCTCCTGATCGGCGCGCAAGGCTTTGTAGTCCATCATCGACAGGATCTTCTCGATCGAGGCGATATGCGACAGCTTCTCGAACTTGATGCCGGACGCCGCCTGCGAGGGATGGGCGTGATCGGGGATGAGGTTCTTCTTGCGCACCTCGACCGGGTCCATGCCGATCTTCGCGGCGGCGAGATCGACCAGCCCTTCGGTCACCGCGGTTGCGATCGGATGACCGACCGCGCGGTACTGGCACATCACGTTCTTGTTCTGGAACACGACGCGCGCCCGCGCCCGATAATTCGGGCAGGTATAGGGGCCGCCGGTGAGATTGACGATCTGGTTCGCCTCGATGCCTGAGGTGCGCGGATAGACCGAATAGGGGCCGATCCCGGTGAGGTCGTCGATCTCGAAGGCGGTGATGGTGCCGTCCTTCCTGATGCCGATCCTGCCTTTGACCCGATGGTCGCGGGCGTGAATGTCGGTGACGAAGCTTTCCAGCCGGTCGGCGACGAACTTGATCGGCCGCTTCAGCATTTTCGACAAAGCCACCGTCTCCATCTCGTCGGCATAGGTGTGCACCTTGATGCCGAACGAGCCGCCGACATCCTTGGTGACGACGCGCACCTGGTGCTCGGCAAGATCGAGATGCTTGGCGAACAGGTTCTGCATCATGTGCGGCGCCTGCGTCGCGTGATAGACGGTCAGCCGCTCCTCGCCCGGATTCCAGTCGGCGAGGATCGCGCGCGGCTCGTTGCAGACGCCGGTATGGCGGCCGAAATGGAATGTCTGCTCGATCACCGCATCGGACTCGGCGAAGGCCTTGTCCACTTCGCCCGCGTCCAGCGTGCGCTCGAAGGTGAGATTGTCGCCGAGTTCGGGATGGATGACGGGTGTATCGGGATCGAGCGCGGTTTCCGGATCGGCGACGACCGGCAATTCCTGGTAGGTGACCTCGATCAGCTCGCAGGCATCTTCGGCCTCCGCACGGGTCCGCGCGACCACGGCGCAGACCGCTTCGCCCTGCCAGCAGGCGCGATCGACGGCAATGGCGTATTGCGGCGCCGACTTGATGCCCTTCAGGTGCGTCAGCACGCCGACCCATGGCGTGATCACTTTGGCAAGCTCCGGCCCGGTGACCACGGCGATCACGCCGGGCGCATGCTCGGCCTTGCCCTTTTCGATCTTGACGATGCGGGCATGCGCATGCGGCGAGCGCAGGAACGCGACATGCGCCATCCGCGGCAACGTCATGTCGGAGACATATTGCGCGCGGCCTTGCGTGAGCCGCCTCAGGTTCGGCCGCGGCACCGAGCGGCCGATATAGGAATTCGGCCGGTCGAGCGCGGTCAGCGGGGAGGGGACATCGGCGACGATTTTCATGATGCGTTTCCGATCATGCGCAGGTCGTGCGGCACAAGCGGCGAAAGCGTCGGTCTGGTCATGTCACTTCCCCGCGCGCGCTACCGCCACCGCTTCCACAGCGTCGACGATGGCGTGATAGCCGGTGCAGCGGCAGTAATTCCCCGAGATGTGCTCGCGGATCTCCGCGCGGTTCGGCGTATGGCCGTTCGACAGCAATTCTTGCGCGGTCAGCAGCATGCCGGGCGTGCAATAGCCGCATTGCAGCGCGTTGCGCTTCTCGAACGCCTCCTGCAGATCGGCAATCTCGCCGCTGTCGGACACGCCTTCGATGGTATCCACCTGCGCGCCATCGCATTGCACCGCGAGCATGAGACAGCCGCGCACCACGTCGCCGTTGACGCGCACCGAGCACGCGCCGCAGACGCCGTGCTCGCAGCCGACATGGCTTCCGGTGAGGCTCAGTTCCTCGCGCAGGAAATCGACCAGCGACTTGCGCGCCTCGACCTTCGCGCTGACCCGCTCGCCGTTGACTGTGAGGGTGATGTCGTGGGTGTGGTTCACGGCTCACCTCCGTCATGGCCGAGCTTGACCCGGCCATCCATCAAGGAAAAGAACATCGTTCGCAGAAGGATGGATGCGCGGGTCAAGCCCGCGCATGACCCGCATGACCACTGGGAGGTCATGCGCCGCCTCCCATCATCTGCGCGGCAACGCGGCGCAGCAACACGCCCGCGAGATGCCGTTTCACGGGGCCGGTCTCCTGCACGTCGTCGGGCGGAGCCATGTCGTAGTCCAGCGCTTCGACCGCATCGTCGATGCTGCCCCTTATGAGAGCGGCTTCCGCTACGGTTGCGCGCACCGGCGTCAGACCCACGCCGAAATAGGCAAGACGCACATCCTTCAAACCGGCGCCGTCGGCGCGCGCCACTGCCGCAAGCCCCACCAGCGCATAATCGCCGTGCCGGCGCGACAATTCGGCAAAGCCGTAACGCATGTCCGGCGTGGCGCTGGGCAGGCGGATCGCCGTAAGCATCTCGTCGGCGGCGATCGCCGTTTCGTAAAGGCCGCGGAAGAAGTCATCGGCCGTGACGCGGCGCGTGCCGTTCTTGCCGGTGATCTCGGCCTCGCCATTCAGCGCCAGAAAGCAGGCCGGCAGTTCTGCGGCCGGATCGGCGAACGCGATCGAACCGCCGATGGTGCCGCGGTTGCGAATGGCCGGATGGCCGATATGCGGCATTGCCATGGCGATCAGCGGCACATGTCTGGCGATCACGTCCGACTTCGCCGCCGTGGCGTGGCGGACCAGCGCACCGATCGCGACGTCGCCGCCGTTCAATGCGATGCCGTCAAGTCCGGGAATGCCGTTCAGGTCGATGAGGATGGCCGGCTGCGACAAGCGCATATTGAGCGTCGCCATGAGGCTCTGGCCTCCGGCCAGGAGCTTCGCGTTGTCGCCATGCTCGTTCAGAAGCCTGACCGCGTCCTCGACCGAACGGGCCTTCGCATACGCAAACGGCGCCGGCTTCACGCTGACCTCCCCAGTCCCCTTATTTTGTATTTTTTCTTATTCTGTGCGGGAGACCGTGCTGGCGTCAACTGTACGCCGTCACATTCGTATGAGCGCGACGCTCCGTGCGTGCGCGGCCGTCGCCATTGGCCCACACAATGATGCCGGTACCCGGCCCTAGGGCACGCACTTATTCGCTGTGACGATTGGTGAACCGTGCATTGCCGAGCCCGGTTCCGATCGTCAGCACGGCCCAATGATCGACGTCTTGCATGAACGGCGTTTCGCTGAGGCCCTGCACCACGGCATCGTTATGCAGCACGATGGCGGTGTCATCGTCCCCGATCTTGGGGATCGCTTCGTGCAATGCCTTGGGCAGGTTGAACCGGCTCGAGGTCCAGTTGCCCGGCAGGTTCTGCGCGCCGCGATCGATCGAGCCGTCGGCCTCGATGAAACCGGGGCAGCCGATGCCGATGAAGGGCGCGAGCTGGATCTTTTCCCGCTCCGCCTTCGCGATCAGCCGTTGCAGCATCGCGGCGAGATTGCCGACCGCATCCTCACGATTGATGTCGGCCTCATCCGCGTGCCGCCACAATTCGTATTTCCAGACCTGCGCCTTGGACAGGTCCTTCTTCTTCTTGAGATTGAGATTGACGATGCCGGCGCGCATGTTGGTGCCGCCAATATCGACGCCGACGATCGCATCATGCGCCTTGAACATCCAGGCCGGCGCAAGATGCGCCGCGCCGATCAATCCCGCTTCGTCAGGATCGTTGCGGATCGGCACGAGATCGACCTTGATCTTGTCGGCTTTAAGGATGACCCCGGCGCGCCCGATCGCCAGCTCGCCCACGCGGTGCGCGCGAAATCCGCCGCCGACCACGATGCGCTCGGTTCCTGACCACGCTTTCAGCTTGAGAAAGCGGCGGATGACCAGCGCCAGCTCCTGTGCGAATTCCTCAATGGCGCCGTGAATGAGGCCGGCAACCTCGGGCTCGCCTTTCACCAGGATTTCGTCGAATTGCTTCTTGCTCAGCTCCTCGGTCGGCGTGTCGCCGAACGGATCGTCGCCGCTCTTGCGCAGTGCCTTGCGCCAGTTTTCCACGATGTCGCTGAATGCACCCTTGCTGGCACGGTCGCCCAGAAAGCCTTCGTCATCTTTCAGTTCGACGTTGTAGCTATCGACCTCGACCGACGGCAAACGGCTTGCGCCATGCTCGGCCACCGCAGGTAATGTCCTCGATTCAGGCATGCCTGGCCCTCCAACGCGGACTAACGACGAAGGCGCGCAAGGGTTCCGCGGCCTGTCATTCCGGACGCGCGAAGCGCGATCCGCAATCCAGCCAGCTTTCTGCTGGATTTGCGGGTTCGCGACCTTCGGTGGCGCCCGGAATGACTCTAGAGCGTTTTTACGATGTCGATCGCACGGCGCAGAAGCGTCATCGACGCCTCCAGCGTGCGGAAAGCGGCGTGCGCCGAGAGCGTGACATTCTCCATCCGCGTCAGCGGATGATCCGGTTTCAGCGGCTCGCTGTGATAGACGTCGAGCCCGGCCTGCCGGATATGGCCGGAGCGCAGCGCCGCGAGCATCGCCTCTTCGTCGACCAATGCGGCGCGCGCGGTGTTGACGAGGATTACGCCCGGCTTCATCCGCGCGATGCGCCTGGCGTTGAGGAAATTGCGGGTCTCGTCGTTCAGCACGAGGTTCAGCGACACGACGTCCGAGGTCGCGAGCAGGGTATCGAGGTCGACCAGCGGCACCGGCGCGTCCGCCCGGCGCGTGCGGTTATAGGCGATGACATTCATGCCGATGCCCTTGGCGATCCGCGCGGTTTCGCTGCCGATGCCGCCGAGGCCGATGATGCCGAGCGTCTTGCCGAGAAGCTGAATGCCCTCCAGCGGCTTCCAGGTGCCAGCGCGCAGCG
>NZ_DATMRX010000300.1:0-3509 GCF_035565855.1 Pseudorhodoplanes sp. | reverse complement strand
GCGGCTTGCGGTCGGAGTATATCCCCGATCCGCACGCGGATGTCGGGCACTGCGTGCACCGCCTGGCGATGCATCCCTCGCGTCCGGAGGTGCTCTTCATGCAGAAGCATTGGGACGTGATGCGCAGCAACGACGGCGGAGATTCCTGGCACGAAGTGAGCGGGAACCTGCCGACGGATTTCGGCTTCGTCATCGACGTGCATGCGCACGAGCCGGACACGATCTACGTCGTCCCGATCAAGAGCGATGCGGAGCACTTTCCGATTGATGGCAAGCTGCAGGTCTGGCGCAGCCGCTCGGGCGGCCAGGAATGGGAGCCGCTGACGAAAGGCCTTCCGCAGTCCAACTGCTACGTGAACGTGCTGCGCGACGCGATGGCGGTCGATACGCTCGATTCCTGCGGCGTCTACTTCGGCACGACGGGCGGGCAGGTCTATGCTTCCGCGGATGCCGGCGATACGTGGAACGCAATCGTTCGCGACTTGCCGCCGGTGCTCTCGGTCGAAGTGCAAACGCTCGCATGATCCGCGTCGTGCTGCCGTCGCATCTCCGGATGCATGCGAACATCAACGGCGAAGTTGTGCTCGAGGTCGATGGAGAAGCGACGCAACGGTCGCTTCTCGATGCGCTCGAGACGCAATATCCGGTGTTGCGCGGGACCATTCGCGATCACGTGACGAAACGGCGGCGGCCGTTCTTGCGATTTTTCGCGTGTCAGCGCGATCTCTCGCACGAGCCGATGGATGCGCCGTTGCCCGACGAGGTCAAGTCAGGATCGCAGCCGTTTCTGATCGTCGGTGCGATTGCCGGCGGCTGAACGCGACAGAGCCGGATGTGGGAAGGGCGCCTCCGACGCTAGACTTCGGACGAGGCGCCCCAGGGGATGATCGTTTTAACGTGAGAAGCTATTTCAGTGGCTCGATCGGCGCGGGATCGGCTTGTAATTTCCAGACCAATACGGCGCGGACCGATTGCACGGTTGCCTCGTCGAGATCGAAGCCTGCCCCTTCCGACGCCCAATGCTTCACCTGGGTCTTGGTCCACCACTTCTTATAGGTCGTTTTATTGAAAGCGTCGTCGTAGCCGACGTCGCTATCGCCTTCAAACCGCGAGTAGCGATATTCAACTTTAAGCGAGAGGCGCTTGTCGATCCGGTCGAGCTTGGTTTCGATGCCACCGCCAGTGGTCCAGCCATCGAGGTCACCGGTTGTCAGTGTGACGCTCGTCGGCAGGGGCGCGTATTTCGGGCCGTCGAAGGCCGCCGTCACCGATCCATCCTGGTTCATGCGGGAGAAGCCGCCCAAACCGTAGACGAGGAACCGCGGCGTCACGAGATAGCCGAGGCGGCCACCGACCGTCCAAGTGCCCGCGCGGTCGAGATCACCCGAGAGCGAGTTGCCCTTGTAGCTGAAAGAGGCATGCTCATCGCCTTCGGGATGGAAATCGTAGTCGGCGAAGGCGCCGATGAGGACGCGGTCAAAAAGGAGCCGGTCGTAGCCGACTTGCACGGTGCCGAAAATCTTCCAGGCGTCGTCGTTCATCGAACCCTTTAGATATTCGGGCTTGGTACCGTAGTAGTCGGTGTCGCAATAATAGTACCAAAAGCAGGTCTTTTTCTTGAAGAGGTCCCAACGCTCCGCTGCTGCGGTGGCATTCTGATCGATGGTCTTGGCGCCGATACCGGCGCCGACGGAAAACCCGGTCCAGCCATCGGTCGATGTCAGAAAGTCCCCAGCGAATGCTCCGGTGGACTGCAACAAAACGCATGCGATAAACGCAACACACTTACGCATCACACTACTTGCTCCCCGTTACTCTCCCCATGTCCTTCCGCGCTGCCGTTTTCAACAGCTTGTCCACAACGAGTGCTATCGATTGCACATTGTTGCCGCAACTTATCCGCATGCTGAACATGATCCTTTTAATCGGGCGCTGCTTTTTGATCACTATGCTGACCGTCATAGCAGCGCAGCAATTCTCGCGGCGGATTTCAAAAATCCGCGCAGTCATAATTGCTTGGCAAATTGGCAGGTGTTCACGCGCGTTAAGATGCGCGAAGGCATGGATCTCGGGCTGGATCGCGCTGCCACCGGTGAACGGTATCCGCAGCCGTTCACATGTCCACAGCTGGGGATAAAACGTCAGCCGCCCTGCGCGTTGTCTTTGAGCAGCTTGTAATTGATGCTGTCGAGAAGCGCTTCAAAGCTCGCGTCGATGATGTTGGGTGAGACGCCGACAGTCGTCCAGCGCTCGCCGGTTTGCGAGTCGTGACTTTCGACGAGCACGCGCGTGATCGCGTCGGTTCCGCCCTTATGGGTCTGCGTCAGGATACGGACCTTGTAGTCGACGAGTTCCACATGCTCGATATGCTTCTGGTAGCGGCCGAGGTCGCTGCGCAGTGCCTTGTCGAGCGCGTTGACGGGACCGTTGCCTTCACCGACCGAGACGATTGGTGCGTCGTCGCCGGCGATCGAAACGGTGACGACGGCATGCGAAACGGTGCCGTTACCATTATGCGCGCGCGACCGTTCCTCGCGGCGTTCGACCGTGACGCGAAAATTATCGACTGAGAAATAGCGCGGGACGCTCGCCAGTGCGCGGCGGGCCAGAAGCTCGAATGACGCTTCGGCGGCCTCGTAGGAATAGCCCTGATCCTCGCGCGCCTTCACCTCGTCGAGCAGTGCTTGCACGCGCGCGTCGTCCTTGTCGGATGGCAGACCCAGGCGTTCGAGCGCGGAGGTGAGCGATGAGCGCCCGCCCTGCTTCGAGACGAGAATGCGGCGCTCGTTGCCAACGCTTTCAGGCGGCACGTGCTCGTAGGTTTCGGGCGCTTTCATCAAGGCGGAGGCGTGAATGCCGGCCTTTGTTGCGAACGCGCTTTCGCCGACGTAGGGCGCGTGGCGGTTCGGCGCTTCGTTCAGCACTTCATCGAGCACGCGGCTCGCGTGCGTCAGTATGCGCAGTTTCTCCGGCGTGACGCCGGTCTCGAACGCGTCGGCGAATTCGCTCTTCAGAAGCAGTGTAGGAATGATGGACGTGAGATTGGCGTTGCCGCAGCGCTCGCCCAGCCCGTTGAGCGTGCCCTGGATCTGCCGGCAGCCGGCGCGGACCGCCATCAGCGTGTTGGCGACGGCGTTTTCCGTATCGTTGTGCGTATGAATGCCGAGATTGCTGCCGGGCACGTGCGTCGCGACGTCGGCCACGATGCGCTCGATCTCGTGCGGCAGCGTTCCGCCGTTGGTGTCACACAGGACGATCCAGCGCGCGCCGGCATCGTAGGCCGTTTTTGCGACCGCGATCGCGTAGTCGCGGTTCGACTTGTAGCCATCGAAGAAGTGCTCGCAGTCGATCATCGCCTCGCGCTGCGTTTCGACGACGGCGCGGACGGACTGTTCGATGGCTTCGAGGTTTTCCTCGTTGGTGATGCCGAGTGCGACGCGGACCTGATAGTCGGACGATTTCGCGACGAGGCAGATGCTGTCGGCGGTGGACTGAAGGACCCCCTGCAG
>NZ_DATMRX010000299.1:0-7428 GCF_035565855.1 Pseudorhodoplanes sp. | reverse complement strand
ATCAAGATCTACAAACAGGGCGACTGGTTCGATCTGTGCCGCGGCCCGCACATGACCTCGACCGGCAAGATCGGCAATGCCTTCAAGCTGATGAAGGTCGCAGGCGCCTATTGGCGCGGCGATTCAAACCGCGAGATGCTGTCGCGCATCTACGGCACCGCCTTCGCCAAGCAGGAAGACCTCGACGATTACCTGCATCGCATGGAGGAAGCCGAGAAGCGCGACCACCGCAAGCTCGGCCGCGAGATGGACCTGTTCCACTTCCAGGAGGAAGGGCCCGGCACGGTGTTCTGGCATCCGGCCGGCTGGACCATGTTCCAGGAGATCGTCGCCTATATGCGCCGCCGCCTGAAGGGCGATTATCAGGAGGTGAACGCACCGCAGCTGCTCGACAAGTCGCTCTGGGAGACCTCCGGCCACTGGGGCTGGTTCCGCGAAAACATGTTCATGGCGAAGTCCGCGGGCGATCACACCGAGGACGAGCGCGTCTTCGCGATCAAGCCGATGAACTGCCCGGGCCATATCCAGATCTTCAAGCACGGTCTGCGCTCGTATCGCGAACTGCCGCTGCGGCTTGCCGAATTCGGCATCGTGCATCGCTACGAGCCGTCCGGCGCGCTGCATGGCCTGATGCGCGTGCGCGCCTTCACGCAGGACGACGCCCATGTGTTCTGCACCCCCGAGCAGATGGCCGAGGAGTGTCTCAAGATCAACGACCTGATCCTGTCCACTTACGCCGATTTCGGCTTCGAGGGCGAGATGACGGTCAAGCTCTCGACCCGCCCCGACCAGCGCGTCGGTTCGGATGAAGCCTGGGATCACGCCGAAAACATCATGCAGGATGTGCTGAAGCAGATCGAGGCGCGCAGCGGCAACCAGAAGATCAAGACCGCCATCAATCCAGGCGAAGGCGCCTTCTACGGGCCGAAATTCGAATACGTCCTGCGCGACGCCATCGGACGCGACTGGCAGTGCGGTACGACCCAGGTCGACTTCAACCTGCCGGAGCGGTTCGAGGCCTTCTATATCGCCCCGGACGGATCGAAACAGACGCCGGTGATGATCCACAGAGCCATCTGCGGCTCGATGGAGCGTTTCCTCGGCGTCGTGCTCGAACATTATGCCGGGCACCTGCCGCTGTGGCTTGCGCCGAAGCAGGCGGTGATCTGCACCATTGTCTCGGACGCCGACGATTATGCTGCGGAGATGGCGCGCACCGCCACGGCCATGGGACTTCGCGTCTCGACCGATCTGCGCAACGAGAAGATCAATTACAAGGTCCGCGAGCATTCCCTCGCCAAGGTCCCTGCCCTTCTTGTCGTCGGCAAGAAGGAAGCCGCAGAGCGCACGGTGTCGATCCGCCGTCTCGGCAAGGAGGGCCAGCAGGTGATGCCGCTCGATCAGGCCTTGGCGATGCTGGCCGATGAGGCGCTGCCGCCCGACATCCGGCGCGCTCGACTCGCAAAGGTGGCGTGACTCGAATTTTTCTTTCATCATGCCCGGCGAGGTCACTTTCGCTGGGGAAGCATTGATGTCGGTCGAGCTGTTCAAGCTCGATGGAAAAGTGGCGCTGGTCACCGGCGCCGGGTCGGGGCTCGGTCGCGAGATGGCGATCGGGCTATCGGCCGCGGGCTGCGACGTGGTCTGCGCCGATCGCGAGAGGAGCTGGGTAACCGAGACGGTTTCGATCATCCAGAGCCGCGGTCACAAGGCGTCGCGCATTATCTTCGACGTCACCAAGGAAGACGAGATTGCCCATCTTGGGCGAGCGATAAAGAGCTCGCACGGCAAGCTCGACGTCCTGGTCAACAATGCCGGGGTCGCGCCCTATCCGAAGCGGCTGCACGAGGTCGATGCATCCGACTGGCGGCGCGTCGTCGAGGTCAATCTCAACGGGCCGTTTCTGGTGATGCGGGCCGTCATCCCCTTGATGATGGAAACCGGCGGGGGGTCGATCATCAACGTCGCTTCGCTGATCGGGCTCGGCGGCTTCTATCCGGGTTTTCCGGTGTCGGGCGTCGCTTACGCAGCGACCAAGGCCGGCCTCGCCGGCATGACGAAGCAGGTCGCCGCCGAATATGCAAAGGACAAGATCCGGGCGAATGCCATCGCACCCGGATGGCAAGGCGCCGGCACGCGGCTCGCCGATCATTTCAAGGCGGATTGGAGCGCGGAGGATCGCGAGCGCTTCGAGCAGGCCATCCTCTCCGGCACACCGATGGGCCGGCGCGGTGACGCCAAGGAGTTGCAGGGTCTTGTGATCTATCTCGCGAGTGACGCGTCGAGCTATGTCACCGGTCAGATCATTGCGCATGACGGCGGCTGGACCGCGATCTGACCCTTGCTTCAGGAATGAACTGAATCCACCGCCTTCGCGGGACATGACAAAATGGGCGATGCGATTTCACCTCAACCGAAATCGATCTACTTCGCCTCCCCTTCCCCCGTCAGCGTTTCCAGAAAGGCGACGAGATCGTCGCGGTCCTGTTCCGTCAGATCGATCGGATTGATCATCGGCGAGCGGCTGTCACGATCGATGCCACCCTTCACGTAAAGCGCGATCACCTCGCGCAGGGTCCTGGCGCTGCCGTCGTGCAGATACGGCGCGCGCAGCGCAACCGAGCGCAGCGTCGGCGTTTTGAAGGCGAACTGCATCTTCGGATCATGCTTCAATTCGCGGCCGCGCCCGCGATCGGTGGTGGTCGAGCCGACATCGTGGAATTGATCGTCGGTGAAGCGCCATCCGCGATGACAGGCGGAGCAACCCGCCCTGGTGTGGAACAGCACGAATCCGCGTTTGGCCGATTCCGGGATAGCGGCCTCCTCGCCTTTGATCCAGCGGTCGAACGGGGCGATGCCAGGCTCGATGGTTCGCTCGAAGGCCGCGAGCGCGATGACCACATTGTCGAGATTGATCGGTGCGCCAGGCAAGGCCCGGGCGAATTTCGCGACATAGCCCTCGTTCTTCCGAACCCGGGCGATGATGTCATCGACCTTCACCTCGTGCGGGGTCGCGAACATCGACATCGAACCCACGCCGATCGCGGAGACCGCTTGCGCTTCGAGCGTGGCATGCCGGCCGTCCCAATCGAAGGGCGGACGCGCGTGCCCGATGCCGAGCAGCGTCTGGGTCTTGCGTGCCGTCGGACGCCCCGAGTCGGTCGGGCTCCGCGCCTCGTTTGCGGCGAAGCCCAATTCGGGCCGATGACACGTCGCGCAGGCGGTGCGGCCGGAGGCGGAGATGATCGGATCGAAAAACAACTCGCGCCCCAGCGCAGCCAACGCGCGATTTTCCGGAGCGGTTGGCGGCGGGCGCCGATAGTGAGCTTTCATCTGATCAAGGGTTTCGGCGTAGCCAGGACGATCGCCCAGGCCGAACATCACGCCGAGCGCCACCGCCGCGAGCGCAGCCTTGCAGAACTGCGAGCGAGGGGAGCGTGGGTTCACGACCTCACCTCTTGGGTGTCAGCGCATTCAGCGCGCGACCACGGAAATTTCCCGATCAACGCCAGGCACGACGTTGAAGTCGTGCTGGAACGACCGGCCTTCGTTGCGCGCGATGACTCGATAATCGCCCTCGGCCAACACCACGCGCGGAAACGCGCCGATCGATTCCTTGATCACGTCACCGCCCGGCGTAAGCACCGACCATTGCGTATTGGCCAACGCTTCGCCGCCGTCGCTGGTGACGAGCTTGAGCGTGATCACTGCTGCGCGATGATTGACGGTCACGTCGGTGACCCGCCCGGCCTGCACCCGAATGTCCGATCGCACCACCGCATTGCCGTCGCCGTAATGCGAGACGATGTGGTACGTGCCCTCCGGCACCAGCATCACCTCGCCGGTCAGGACATTCTGCCCGAGGCGATGCTTGTCGCCCGGCTCGAACTGACTGCCCTTGTAGATGTCGAAGTGGATGTGCCCTGTCGGGATCCGCGCATCACCCACCTTGCCTTCGATGCGGATGCCCCCAGCCGGAATATCGAACACCTCACGCACCGTCTCAGCGCGCAATTGCACTTTTTTCAGCGCATGCGCATGACCCATGGTGACATGGACGATATAGCCGCCGGGCGGCAACAGCAGCATGGGCGCGGCGGACTTGTCTTCGCGGACCGGTCGCAACACGCCGGTGGGATCCGGGCGGTCCGGGAAGACGCGCCACAGAAGGCCGCCCGGGACCGGTGGCTGGTCACGGCCAAAACGCGCGCTCAGATGCAACGCGACCTGTCCCGCCGGAATACTCGGCGCGAGGGCTGGAAGCGGAGCCGGGGTCGGTGGTGCGGGCGGCCGCTCGACCTGGGCTGGCGGCGGGAGCGGTGCCACCGGCACGGGGATCGGCGCCGGAGGACGCAGCACCTCGGGCGATCCTGGCGCTGCGAGGTTGGCTGCCGGGGGCGGCGCGAGGCTCTGCGGTTCGCCGACGGACGGACTGGCCGGTGCCAAAGCATTTCCACCGCCTGTGAAGGGCTGACCGGATGACGGCAGCGCTCCAAGGCACAGCATTGCCACGGCAAAAGCCGTCCGCCTCCCTGCCGACACAGCCGCGGATTTCAAAGCCCTCATGCGCTCGTTTTCGGCGGAAATCGCGGCGAATTCAAGCCTGACAGGATTAGTCCACGAATTGTGCAACCATCATGGCTATGCTAGCCGCAGCATCATGCAAGACACGATTTCCCTCCTCAGCACGCGCCGCTCCGTAAAGCCGATCGAGTTGCGCGACCCGGCGCCGTCGGCGGCCGAGATCGACACGATTCTCACCATTGCCTCACGTGTCCCCGATCACGGGAAACTGACGCCCTGGCGCTTCATCCTGTTCGAAGGCGATGCCAGAGCCGCCATTGGCGAGACCATCGCCGCAGCCTTCAGCGCGGACCGGCCGGATGCGACCGCCGACCAGATCCAGTTTGAACGCAACCGGCTGACCCGTGCGCCGCTGGTCATCGCGGTGGTCAGTCGCGCGGGGCCCCATGTCAAAATTCCGGAATGGGAGCAGATATTGTCGGCGGGCGCCGCGACAATGAACCTTATCACCGCCGTCCATGCGCTCGGGTATGCCGCCAACTGGATCACCGAATGGTATGCCTACGACCCGCGGATCCGCGCGGCACTGGGCCTTTCCGATCATGAGCGCATCGCGGGCTTCGTCCATATCGGAAAACCCGTTCGGCCGCCGGAAGATCGACCGCGTCCACCGCTGTCCGAAATCGTGACCCGCTATCGCCGCTGATCGCATGTTCTACGACGCACGCATCAACGATCATGGCCTGCCGCGCGATCCATTCAAGGCCATCGTCGCGCCGCGTCCGATCGGCTGGATCACGTCGATGAATGCAAAGGGCGAGATCAATCTCGCCCCTTATTCCTTTTTCAACGGGGTCTGCAGCCGTCCGCCCGTCGTCATGTTTTCCAGCGAAGGGCAAAAGGACTCATTCGCCTTCATCCAGGAGACTGGTGAATTCGTCTGCAATCTCGCGACCTGGGATTTGCGCGATGCGATGAACAAGACGGCTGCGCCGATGGCGCGTGGCGTCAACGAGATGGCGGCCGCCGGATTGGAGCCCGCGCCTTCGCGCCTCGTCAAGCCGCCGCGCGTCGCGGCTTCGCCGTGCGCTCTGGAATGTGTCCTTTTGCAAATCGTGCCGCTCAACGACATAGACGGGCGCGCGCTCGACGCCTACGTCGTGTTCGGCCAGGTGATCGGCGTGCATATCGACGACCGCTTCATTCGCGACGGCTTCCTCGACACCGCCGCCATGAAGCCGATTGCGCGCAACGGCTACCTCAATTACGCCGTGGTCGAGAGTGAATTCCGGATGGTGCGACCGAACCGCGCATGAATCCCATCCTTGCTTTTTCACCATAGGCTGCAAATTCCGGTCGCGTAGCCTTGTCTCGATCGGTTGCCGCCGCGATGATGAGGGCGAGGTTCGAATCGTGCTGCAGACCATAATCCGTCGCGCCGCGAACGGTGACCGCGCGGCAGAGGCGACCACGGCCGGAAAGAAAGACGCGCCGAAACCCAATATCGGTCTGGCGTTGGGTGGCGGCATTGCGCGCGGCTTCGTCCATATCGGAATTCTGCAGGTGCTCGCCAGGAACGGCATCGAGCCGGACGTCGTGGTGGGAACCTCGATCGGTGCGGTTGCGGGCGCCTGTTACGCAAGCGGCAAGCTCGATGTATTCGAACAATGGGCACGCGGCCTTACCACACGGGGCGTGCTCGGCTATCTCGATGTCAGCCTCGGCGGATCAGGACTGATCGGCGGCGACCGCCTGGCGCGGCGTCTCGAAGAGGCATTGGGCGATGCCTTGATCGAGGACTTGCCAAAACGCTACGCCTGTATCGCTACCGAACTCGGCTCAGGTCACGAAATCTGGCTCACGCGGGGCCGCGTCGTCGATGCGGCACGCGCCTCCTACGCTCTGCCCGGCGTGTTTACGCCGGTGCGGCTCGGGGGCCGCTGGCTGGTCGATGGAGCGCTGGTCAATCCGGTGCCTGTCTCGGCCGCGCGTGCGCTCGGCGCAAGGCTCGTTATTGCGGTCAATCTGAATTCCGACATGCTGGGCCGCGGCGGCACAATTGCCGATCATGGACCTGACGAGACCGATGCGCGGCTGCTCTCGGAAATGCGCGCGCGTCCGGCGGGTATACGGCGCATTCTCAGCCCTGAATTCCTGCTCAAGCGGCAGCTGATCGGCGACAAGCACAGTCCGAATATCGCCAATGTCATGATCGATGCATTCAACATCATGCAGGATCGCGTGACGCGATCACGCCTTGCCGGCGATCCGCCCGATGTGATGATCGCGCCGCGCTGCGGCAAGGTCGGACTATTCGACTTTCATCGTGCGAAGGAAGCGATCGAGATCGGCGTTCAGGCCGCCGAGCGTGCGATCCCTGACATCAACGACGCGATCGCCGCCCTCACCTGAGGCGATCGCGTCGCATTAATTCGTTCGTCAAGCGGTCTGGATGTAATCGCGCATCGCGTCCTGTTCGAACTGAAGTTCGGTCAGCCGATACTTCACCACATCGCCGATCGAAATGATCCCTGTGAGCGCGCCATCATCGGTTACTGGAAGATGCCGGAACTTGCCGGCGGTCATTCGCTCCATCAGCACCGCGACCGTATCCCTCGGCGTGCAGGTCACGACCTTGCGGGTCATGACATCCGTCAATGGCAGTTGCAGCGCGTCGCCGCCGTGCTGCGCCAGGGCACGAACGATGTCGCGTTCCGAAAGAATCCCGATGATGCGGCCGCCGGCGCCGGTTACAACCAGCGCTCCGATCTTTCGCTCTGACAGGATCTTCGTGGCTTCCGCTAACGTGGCGGTGGGTGCGATCGTCGCAACATCGCGGCCCTTGGCGGAGAGGATCGACTTAACGATCATGGACGCCTCCTTTCGAAGCGGGCCCCGCGACGG
>NZ_DATMRX010000298.1:0-7024 GCF_035565855.1 Pseudorhodoplanes sp. | reverse complement strand
TCCGGGGTCGTGCGTTAGCGCAAAAATGAAAACGACGAGGTGACGTCATGATGAAGCCTCTGCTTGCCGCCCTGGCAACGCTCGCACTGGCCGGCGGCGGCGCGCTCGCTCATCACGGATGGGGAAGTTACGACGCGTCGAAGCCGATCACCGTCGACGGCACGATCCTGACGTCGAAATACGAAAATCCGCACGCGACCATCACCGTCAAGGCACCCGACAAGGTGTGGACGGTAACGCTCGCGCCGACCTCACGCATGATCAATCGCGGCGCCACCAGGGACATGGTCGCCGTCGGAAAGACCGTCTCTGCCTATGGCTATGCATCGACCGTGGAGAAGGACGAGATGCGCGCCGAACGGATCACGGTCGACGGCAAGACCGTCGAGATGCGCTGAATGTCCAACGCCGCTCCCGCGATCTTCGTCGCCCTGGAAGGCACGGCGCTTGCCGCAACGATACGGCAATCGCCCTATGCCTATATGGCGGCGAATGTCGCGCATATCCTGTCGCTGATGATCTTCTTCGGCGCGGTCGCGGTGATGGACCTGCGGCTCGTCGGCTTTTTCCAGTCGACATGGCCCGGCAGCCTCCTGCGGCGCACGCGCCTCATCGCCATTCTCGGATTTATCGGCCTCGTTCTTTCGGGCTCGATGTTGTTCATGGCCGAAGCGAGCCACGTCATTCTCAATCAGGTCTTTCAGATCAAGCTGCTGCTGATCGCGCTGGCGCTCGCCAATATCGCCTGGTTCGAAAAGTCCGTCGCGCCGCGCGTTCGCGATCTGCAGCCGCACACGCCGCTGCCGGTGCGCGCGCGCCTCATCGGCATGACGTCGATCGTGATCTGGCTCACGGTCGCCGCCTGCGGCCGGCTGATCGCCTATTTCTGAAGCGGGGTTGGCGTTCGAAGCGAACGCTAACCGGTGCCGCCCACGGTGATGCGATCCATGCGCAGCGTCGGCTGACCGACACCGACCGGAACGCCCTGGCCGTTCTTGCCGCAGGTGCCGACGCCGTGGTCGAGCGCGAGATCGTTACCGATCATCGAGATGCGATGCAGGTCCGTCGGCCCGTTTCCGATCAGCATGGCGCCCTTCACCGGCGCGCCGATCTTGCCGTTCTCGATCTTGTAGGCCTCGGTGCACTGGAACACGTATTTCCCCGAGGTGATATCGACCTGCCCGCCGCCGAAATTCACCGCATAGATGCCGTTCTTGACCGATGCGATGATCTCGCCCGGTTCGCGATCGCCGGCCAGCATGTAGGTGTTGGTCATGCGCGGCATCGGCACATGCGCGTATGACTCACGGCGGCCATTGCCGGTCGGCTTCATGTTCATCAGCCGCGCGTTCTGGCGGTCCTGCATATAGCCGACGAGAATGCCGTCCTCGATCAGCACGGTTCTGTTGGTCGGCGTGCCCTCGTCATCGATCGAGAGCGAACCGCGGCGCGAGGCGATGGTGCCGTCGTCAAGCACCGTGACGCCTTTGGCGGCGACCTGCTGGCCCATCAGGCCGGCAAAGGCCGAGGTGCCCTTGCGGTTGAAGTCGCCTTCGAGGCCATGCCCCACCGCTTCATGGAGCATGACGCCCGGCCAGCCGGCGGCCAGCACAACGTCCATCTCCCCGGCCGGGGCCGGCACCGATTCGAGATTAACCAAAGCCTGCCGGACCGCATCATCGACCGCACCGCGCCAGGCTGCGGTCTCGATGAAACGCGCATAGCCTTCGCGGCCACCATAGCCGTGACCGCCGGATTCCTGCCGGTCGCCCTCGCCGGCGACGATCGACACATTGATGCGAACCATCGGACGGATGTCGCGATAGATCTCTCCGTCGGCGCGCAGGATTTCGACCACCTGCCACGACGCGCCCAGGCTGGCGCTGACCTGCCGGACCCGCGGGTCCTTGGCGCGGGCATAGGCATCAATTTCCTGCAGCAATTTGACCTTGGCTTCGAAGCCCGGCGCATCGAGCGGATTCTCGTCCGAGTAGAGACGCACATTGCTGCGCCCCGGCGCCTCGGAATAATGGCCGCTATAGCCGCCCCGCACCGCCCGCACCGCATCGGCGGCGCGCATCAGCGCCGCCTCGGACAGATCCGAGGCATGGGCGTAGCCGACCGCGTCGGATTTGACCGCGCGAAGACCGAAGCCCTGCGCCGTGTCGTAGGTCGCCTGCTTCAGCCGGCCATTGTCGAAGCCCAGCGCTTCCGACTGCCGATATTCCAGGAACAATTCGCCATCGTCGGCGCCTTCAAGGCCCTTCGACAGGATGGAGCGGACACGCGAGCGGTCGAGACCGGCGCGATCGATGAGAGAGGCGGTGGGGGAGGTTTGATCTGTCATGCCTGCCAAGATAGTGCCGAAACCGCTCCCGCGCGAGGCTCGTTCTCGTCATTTCCGGGCGCCGTATCGCCGGCAGATTTGCGCAGCCGGCGAGTTCGGTGCGTGCCTCGCCCGGAGCAACGTCATCGCGAGCGAAGCGAAGCAACAGCCTTTAACCAAACGGATTGCTTCGTCTCTGACGCGCCTCGCGATGACGCCGATGTGGGGATGCCTACCCCTTCCGCTCCCGCATCCGCGCCAGCTGCCGCCAGCGACGGGACCCGCGGCTGCCGCGTGGCGGCAGGTCCTCATCGCGCGGCCGCTCGCGGTTGGCGAGGTAGTCCTCGACCGCCGCGCGCGGGGCGCGGGCAAGGTCCACGCCGCCGAGACAGAGCTCCGCGATCGGGCGTAACGGCCCCTCCGGCGGCATCTCGTCCGGCCGCCGTTTCGAACGGCGCCTCGGCAGGGCGGCGAGCCGCGCCATGTTGAGAAGCTCCAGCGCCTCTCCGAGCTTGACGGAATCGACGCACGCACTCGCCTCCAGCTCGCGGATGTGGCGCTCGGCGAGGGCCTGAAGGCGCGCGCCGAGCATGCGGCGCTTGAGCTTCGCGGTGGCGCGAGGCGTGGGCATCAAGTCGCAGGCGCGCGGCGCAAAGGGCAGCCGCTTCCAGCCGCCGTCGCGCGCCCAGTTGGAAATGCTGCCGGTGCTGACGCCGGTGCGCGCGGCGATCTGGCGGTAATTGAGCGTGCTCTGTTCAAAGAGTCGGCGCACCGCCGCGACCTTGGCATCGGTATGCGGCTGTCGCGGCCCGTACCGTGCGACCACGGCGTTCGGGTCATCGTGATCGGGCCGCACGCTGAGCCGAACAACCGGAGAGGGAGGATGAAAGGGGTAAAGGCGCATTCTAGGAATATAAACCTATAAACTCGGGATTGCAAGAGTCCACACGTCATTGCGAATGAAGCGAAGCGATCCAGCTTTTCAGGGCAAAATGGATTGAGTCGTCGCTGACGCGCCTCGCAATGAAAGAAATCTGCGAGGGCAGTGCGCGCCCCTCAGATCGGCGGAAGCTTCAGCCAGGCCGCGACCGCGCTCAGCACGAGATTGACGGCAAGCGCGGAGAGCAGCAGCCCCATGATCCGGCGCAGGAGCTGGGTGACGCCGCTGCCGGTCACCCGCTCGACCCAGTCACCCGCTAGGAAAATTAGGAGCAATCCGGCGAGAGCGGTCGCAAGGGCCGCAACCGTCATCACCTGCTCGGCGTGAGAATGGCGGTTGTTGTCCATCAAAAGGACAATCGTCAGCATCGAGCCCGGGCCGGCGATGATCGGGGTCGCAAGCGGATAGACCGCGATCGCCATGACGGCATCGCGGCGCGCCGCTTCGCCGCGCTTCGCGGGCACCTTCAGAGCATGCGAGGCATCGCCGAGCACCATCGAGACCGCGAACAGAAACAGCACGATCCCACCGGCGATCTGGAAGGACAGGAGCGAAATCCCCATCGCCGAGAGCAGATATTGTCCCCCGAACCCGAACGCCGTCAGGATCACGAAGGCCATCAGAACGGAGAGCACCGCAGCTCTGCGCCGCTCCGCGGCGTTGAAATCGGCGGTCGCGCCCATGAACAGCGGCAGATGGCTGACGGGATCGACGACGGCCCAAAGCGTCAGCAATTGGGTGAGGAACAGCGTCTGATCGGGGAGCATGGGCCGCCTGCTGAAGCGGGATGACTAGGGCAGCTTGTCGAAGCCTTCGCCGAAGCCCTTCAGTGCCATCGGGAAGCCGATTCCCTCTTCCGGGGTCTGGAAGATGATGAAGGTCGCCGTCTGCCCCTCGCGGAGCTGCTTCATCAGGTTATCGTCCATCACCACCTCTGCCACGCAGCCATTGGGCAGGCAGCGGACGAAACCGGCGCGGCCGATGTCGGTGTTGTCGATCTTCAGCCCCAGCCCCGACGGCAGCAGCACCCCGAGCGGGGCGATCACCCGCATCAGGCGGCTCTTGTTGTCCGCGGTTTTCAGCACGATCACCGTCAGCCCGATATTGGGCCGGTCCTCGGCGGTGACGCTCTGAATCAGGGCGCATTGCTCGGACTGAGCGCCCGGAGGCGTATCGCAGCGGATCTGCCAGTCGGCGTGGACCGACCTCACCGCGCCCTGCGCTTGGGCATACCCGATCTGCGAAATCAGGGTGGCGAGGATGGCGGCGAGCTGCGCCAGTCCGGCAAGCCTCACGGGCATTGAAATCAGCATGGAATCGTCCGGGGCTGGTGAAGGCCTCACTTAGCGCGGTCGGTGCGCCAACCGAATCGCTCAGTACAACGGATAGGGTTCGTGGCACCACGCGCGCCCAGCGCTGTCAAGCTCCGACACAACTGCCAAAAACCACGGTTTTCTGGCCGAAAACAGGCATTCTTCTGCCGGTTCGCCGCTAGGCAGAATGTCTCATTATTTCAATGCGCAGCCGCATTGCGAGCGGGACGGAATTATGGTTTGAGAAGCCGGGATTTTCCCTGAAATCCTGGTGCGCATCGCCGCTTCGGCAGGTTTTTGGCTCAGGCGCGCGCGCGCCCATCAGGCTGCCGCCACCATCACACGTGAGGTCGGCTGCCGATACGGCCGATTTGTCGAAGGAGCGAAGACCACATGCGGGTGCAGAATTTCTTGGTTGGGGCGGTGAGTGCCGCGGCAGCCCTGGTGCCCATGGCGGCGATGGCCGGCCTCGGGCAGCCCTCGCCCTGGCAAATCAGTTTCCAGCAAGCCGCGACCCCGATCATGGAGCAGATCACCTGGTTCCATGACTTCCTGCTGGTGATCATCACCCTGATCACCGTCTTCGTGCTGGCGCTGCTGCTCGTCGTCATCTTCAAGTTCAACGCGCGGGCCAATCCGGTTCCCTCCAAGACCACGCATAATACGCTGATCGAGGTGGTGTGGACGGTGGTCCCGGTGATGATCCTCGTCGCCATCGCCATCCCGTCGTTCCGCCTGCTGTTCAACCAGCTGACCATTCCAGCGGCCGACGTGACCATCAAGGCGACCGGAAAGCAGTGGTTCTGGACCTACGACTATCCGGACAACGGCTTTTCCTTCGATTCGCTGATGGTGCAGGAGAAGGATCTCAAGCCCGGCCAGCCGCGGCTGCTCGCCGTCGACAACGAGGTCGTGGTGCCGGTCAACAAGGTGGTCCGCATGCAGGTGGTCGGCGCCGACGTCATTCACGCCTTCGCCGTTCCGTCCTTCGGCATCAAGATCGACGCCGTTCCGGGCCGCCTCAACGAGACCTGGTTCCGGGCCACCCGCGAGGGGGTCTATTACGGCCAGTGCTCGGAGCTCTGCGGCAAGGACCACGCCTTCATGCCGATCACGGTCCGGGTGGTGAACGACAAGGACTACGCCGCCTGGCTCGACGAGGCGAAGAAGAAGTTCGCGAACACAACCGCGCCCGAAGGTATTAACGTGGCGTCCACGGGCACGCCGCAGGCGCAGTAACGCCGCAGAGAATGCGCGGCGCCCGGACGAAATCGCGCCCGGGCCGCGATACCGGAATTAAGACTAAAAGGGTAAGATCATGGCAGCCACGCCGCATACCGCCCACGCCGACCAGCATGCGCATGACGCGCATGACCACCCGACCGGATGGCGGCGATACGTTTATTCGACCAACCACAAGGACATCGGCACGATGTACCTTGTGTTCGCGATCATGGCAGGCGTGATCGGCGGCATTCTCTCGATCGCGATGCGGCTCGAGCTGCAGCAGCCGGGCATGCAGATCTTCCACGACGCGCATATGTTTAATGTCTTCACGACGGCGCACGGCCTGATCATGATCTTCTTCATGGTTATGCCGGCGATGATCGGCGGCTTCGGCAACTGGATCGTGCCGTTGATGATCGGCGCGCCGGACATGGCCTTCCCGCGCATGAACAACATCTCGTTCTGGCTGCTGCCGGCCTCGTTCGCGCTGCTGATCATCTCGCTGTTCGTGGAAGGCGAGCCAGGCGCACCCGGCGTCGGCGGCGGTTGGACGCTGTATGCGCCGCTCTCGACGACGGGCCATCCTGGACCGGCTGTCGACTTCGCCATCCTGGCGCTGCATATTGCCGGCGCCTCGTCAATCCTCGGCGCGATCAACTTCATCACCACGATCTTCAACATGCGCGCGCCGGGTATGACCCTGCACAAGATGCCGCTGTTCGTGTGGGCGATCTTGGTGACGGTGTTCCTGCTGCTGCTGTCGCTGCCGGTTCTCGCCGGTGCGATCACCATGCTGCTCACCGATCGTAACTTCGGCACCACCTTCTTCTCACCGGACGGCGGTGGTGACCCGATCCTGTACCAGCACCTTTTCTGGTTCTTCGGCCATCCGGAAGTCTACATCCTGATCCTTCCGGGCTTCGGCATCGCGAGCCAGATCATCGCCACCTTCTCGCGCAAGCCCGTGTTCGGTTATCTCGGCATGGCTTATGCCATGGTCGCGATCGGCGGCATCGGCTTCGTCGTGTGGGCGCACCACATGTACACCGTCGGCATGAACACCGCGACGCAGGCTTATTTCGTCGCCGCCACAATGGTGATCGCGGTGCCGACCGGCGTGAAGATCTTCTCGTGGATCGCCACGATGTGGGGAGGCTCTATCGAATTCCGCACGCCCATGCTCTGGGCGGTCGGCATGATCTTCCTCTTCACTGTCGG
>NZ_DATMRX010000297.1:0-4459 GCF_035565855.1 Pseudorhodoplanes sp. | reverse complement strand
GCCCTTTGTCGGCCTTGGCCTTGTGCCGGAAGCGGCCTCGACGCTGCTCGCGCCGCGCCTGATGGGGCCGCGCCGCGCCTTCGCGATGCTGGTGATGGGCGAACCGCTCGATGCCGCCACCGCGCAATCCATCGGCCTCGTCAATGCGGTTACCGACAGTGCGGAGGTGGAGGCGAAAGCCTTCGCCGCCGCACGGCGCATCGCAGCCTTGCCGCCGGAGGCGGTCCTTGCATCACGCCGAATGATCCGCGGCGAGCCGGACGAACTCGCCGGGCGCATCGATCTCGAGGCGGATTTCTTCCGCGAGCGGCTGCAATCGCCGGAGGCGAAGGCGGCGTTCGAGGCGTTCTTCAACAGGAAGAAGTAGGTCGCAACCCCGCTTGTCATTCCGCGGCGCTTGCTGAAAGCAAGCGAACCCGGAATCCTGGAGCTGCGGACAAGGTGCTTGTGACCCAGGATTCCGGCTTCCTTCGCTTCGCGAAGGCTCCCGGGGATGACGCCGGACGTGACGTCGGCGCTAGGTCTGGCGCATCGCTTGCAAGACTCGATCCTGTAACGCGTTCTTGCAGCACGACGCATGATATTGATAACGATCGCGACGACTTCACCCGTTCGTCCCCGCGAAGGCGGGGACCCAGTCCGGCAGGCTGGATCGTCGTTCGCGGAAAAAAATCGCCGCTCGCGAAAGAAGATGAGCGGATTTTGTGAGAGCTGCTTATGGTCCGCACCAGCCTGTGCGCCGGATGGTCTCGCCTGACATGACCTACGCCCCCGACCTCCAACAGGTCGTCACCGAAATCGCTGAGGAGATGCGCAAGCGCCCCGATCGCGGTGATGTCGCGACCTATATTCCCGAGCTGGCGCGGGCCGACCCGTCGAAATTCGGCCTCGCGGTGATCGACGCGCAGGGCCGGGTCGCGAGCGGGGGCGATGCCGACGAGCCGTTTTCGATCCAGAGCATCTCCAAGGTGTTCACCCTCACGCTGGCGCTCGGCCGGATCGGCGACCGGCTGTGGCGAAGGGTCGGGCGCGAGCCGTCCGGCAGCACTTTCAACTCCATCGTCCAGCTCGAATACGAGAAGGGCATCCCGCGCAATCCCTTCATCAATGCCGGGGCGATCGCGGTCACCGATGCGATCCTGTCCGGACACAAGCCGCGCGAGGTGCTCGGCGATATCCTGCGCTTCCTGCAATTTCTGGCCGACGACAATTCGATCACGATCGACGAGGCGGTGGCGGCCTCAGAACAGCGCACCGGCTTTCGCAATGTCGCGCTGGCGAATTACATGAAGGCCTTCGGCGTCATCGAGAACCCGGTCGATTACACGCTCGGCGTCTATTTCCATCACTGCGCAATCGCGATGTCGTGCCGCCAGCTTGCACTGGCGGGCCGCTTTCTCATGCATCAGGGCCGCAATCCCTCGACCGGCTTTGCCGTGGTCAATCCGGAGCGGGCGCGGCGCATCAACGCCATCATGCTGACCTGCGGGCATTATGACGGCTCGGGTGAATTCGCCTATCGCGTCGGCCTGCCCGGCAAGAGCGGCGTCGGCGGCGGGATTCTCGCGATCGCGCCGGGCAA
The DNA here is from genome assembly GCF_035565855.1 of Pseudorhodoplanes sp. GTDB lineage: Bacteria > Pseudomonadota > Alphaproteobacteria > Rhizobiales > Xanthobacteraceae > Pseudorhodoplanes. Next base: position 2,877 of record NZ_DATMRX010000297.1, on the reverse strand, counting down.
GGCGTCGATCGCCGTGTGGTCGCCCGGCCTCGATCCGAGCGGCAATTCGCATCTCGGTCGCATCGCGCTGGAGAAGCTCACGCACCGCATGGGCTGGTCGGTCTTTGCCGGATAAAAAAGGAGCGCGCGTCCCAAAGAACGCGCGCCCCTCGCACAGACCCGGCGCTGTGCATTCTGAGTGGACCGGCCAGGCCGGCCGATCGGTTGGTCCGCCTAGTTCTTCTTCCGCTCTTCGCGGATGGCCTCTTCGTGATACCAGGCGCCGCCGCTGGCGACTTTGGCGACAGCCGTCGTAACGCGCAGGTCCGCGGGATCGGCCGCAGGGCTTGCGGCCGCAAAACGGCCGCGCAGCGGGAAGGCGATGATCTTGGCGGACCCAGTGATCTGGGTGCTCATCGTATCGGTCCTCTGATCGTTGTGCCGTCAACGCGATTCAATCTGACTGGTTTCCATATAGCCCCGACGGCCGCCGAATGCCCGTCATGCCTCACATCAAATCACCGCATGCTTATAAATTGTGCGCCCAGGGCATTTGCCGTCTGAGCCGTCATCCGGGCGAGTGCCGCAAGTTGCTGTGCCGCAGCAATGGCGCGCGATCGGGCGTGAGCCCCCGGATTGGCATGCAAAATGCTTCAGATCGGGGCATTGCCGGTAGCCGGGCGCGAGCCGGCACCCGATCCCCGATCGGGCCTTCTTCTCCGCGTCGACAAGATCAAGAGAGACCAATGCCAAAGTTCAAGCTCGAGTATATTTGGCTCGACGGTTACACCCCGGTTCCGAACCTGCGGGGCAAGACCCAGATCAAGGAATTCGAGTATTTCCCGACCCTCGATCAGCTCCCGCTCTGGGGCTTCGACGGCTCCTCGACGATGCAGGCGGAAGGCCATTCATCCGATTGCGTATTGAAGCCGGTCGCGATCTATCCCGATGCCGCCCGCAAGAACGGGGCGCTGGTCATGTGCGAAGTCATGATGCCGGATGGCGTCACCCCGCACCCCTCCAACAAGCGCGCCACCATTCTCGACGACCCGGATGCCTGGTTCGGCTTCGAGCAGGAATATTTCTTCTACAAGAACGGCCGCCCGCTCGGCTTCCCGACGGAAGGCTACCCCGCTCCCCAGGGGCCCTATTATACCGGCGTCGGCTACAAGAATGTCGGCTCGGTCGCCCGCAAGATCGTGGAAGAGCATCTCGAGCTCTGCCTCGCCGCCGGCATCAACCACGAAGGCATCAACGCGGAAGTCGCCAAGGGCCAGTGGGAATTCCAGATCTTCGGCAAGGGCTCGCGGACCGCGGCTGACCAGATGTGGATCGCCCGCTACCTGATGATGCGCCTGTGCGAGCAGTACGAGATCGACATCGAGTGGCATTGCAAGCCGCTGGGCGACACCGACTGGAACGGCTCGGGCATGCACTCGAACTTCTCGACAAAGTACATGCGCGAAGTCGGCGGCAAGGAGTATTTCGAAGCGCTGATGAAGCAGTTCGAAAAGAACCTCGAAGAGCACATCGCGGTCTACGGTCCGGACAACCACATGCGCCTGACCGGCAAGCACGAAACCGCGCCGTGGAACAAGTTCTCCTACGGCGTCGCGGACCGTGGTGCCTCGATCCGCGTCCCGCACTCCTTCGTGAACAACGGCTACAAGGGCTATCTGGAAGATCGCCGTCCGAACTCGCAGGGCGACCCCTACCAGATCGCTTCGCAGATCCTGAAGACGATCTCCGAAGTGCCGACCGGCGCCAAGGCGGCTGCGGCCTGATCAAAAGCGGCGGCGCGCAACGCTCACGCGTTGCGCGTTCGTCAACAGTCCCGGCTCGGCCCTGATGTCAGCAGGGCCGATGTCAAACGGGGGAGGTCCTTGGTCGTCCCTCCCCCGTTTTTATTTTTCAGCTTTTCACGTTCCGATTGATTGCCTGCTGATCGCCCGCTTTCGCGGGCGATGACAGGGTTTCGCGGGCGATGACAGGGTGACGATCGGGTCACGCCGCCAGCGGCTTCAGTCCCGCCTCGATCTGCGCGCGCCGCTTCTCAAGGAACGGCGGCAGCGCCAGCTTCTCGCCGAGCGTCTCCATCGGCTCGTCGGAGGCAAAGCCCGGACCGTCGGTCGCGATCTCGAACAGGACGCCATTCGGTTCGCGGAAATACAGCGATTCAAAATAGTATCGGTCGACCTTGCCGCTGTTCGGGATGCGCAGCTTGAGCAGCCGATCGGCCCATTGATCATATTCGGCGCGGTTCGGCGTGCGGAAGGCGACGTGATGCACACCGCCCGCGCCCGGCCGTGCCGGCGGCAGGTTCGGACGCACCGCGACATGCAACTCCGCGGCCGGTCCGCCCTCGCCCATCTCGTAGACATGCACGATGTCGGAATCGGAATCCGGGACCGGGTAATCGCGCACATGACGCATCAGCATCGCCTCGCGCAGCACGATATCGGTATGCATAGCGTCCGGGACCGACATGGTAATCGGGCCAAGCCCGCGGATCTGACACGCGGCGGGCACCGGACTTTTCGCCCATGGATGCGCCTCGCCCGCACCGCCGTCGTCGATGAGCGACAGCCGCTGGCCTTCCGGATCCTCGAAATCGAGCGTGAAGCGGCCGTCGCGCTCGCCGATGTCACCGACCCTCACGCCGGCATTGGTCAGGTGGCGATGCCACCATTGCAGGGCGTCGTGTCCGGCGACCCGCAAGGCCGTGCGCGTGATCGTCTGATTGCCGCGGCGCTCCGGTCCGACCCGGAAATCGAAGAAGGTCAGGTCGCTGCCGGGCGACGCGATGCCGTCGCCATAGAACAGGTGATAGGCCGAGACGTCATCCTGATTGACCGTCTTCTTGATCAGCCGCATCCCCATCACCTGCGTATAGAAGCG
>NZ_DATMRX010000296.1:0-23826 GCF_035565855.1 Pseudorhodoplanes sp. | reverse complement strand
CTGCCGCTGGGTGCGTGAGCGCTGGTGGGATGGCTATGCGTGGCGCGTGCGCCGCGTCCAGGTCTGCTGACAGATCTGACACATCGTCTTCAAAAGCCCGGCAGCCGATCGGCTGGCCGGGCTTTTTCTTTGCGCAGCGCCCGCGAAAGGCATCAGCGGCGAGCGGACATCCGCTCCGCCAACGCCTTTGACGGCCAGCAATCCAGCGTCACGCCATTGGCCTTCTGCCAGGCGCCGAGAGCCGCACGGGTCTTCATGCCGGCCTTGCCGTCGATCTTGTCCCGATAGAAGCCGGCTTCGGTCAGATGACGCTGGATCGCCTCGATCTGGTCCGACCGCGCCTGTTCGATCTTGCCCCATGGCGTCGCGAACGTGCCGCCGCCGGCGATACGGTCCGCGAGATTGCCGACGAACAGCGCGTACAGGTCGGCGAAATTATAGCCCTTGAAGACGTAGAAATTGTTCAGCGTCAGGAAGGCGGGGCCCTTCAGGCCGGCCGGCAGAAACAGCGACGCCTCCTGCGCGAGTTCGTCGCGCGTCGGCTTGTGCGTCAGCGGCGCGTAGCCGCGCCTGATCCATTCGGCGATGGGGAGCTTGGTATCGGGCTCGGCGATCGAGCAATCGACGTCTGCCGGCAGTTTGACCTCGAACCCCCAGCGCCGGCCTTTCTCCCAGCCCTTGGCGAGAAGCTGGCTTGCGGCGGAGGCGAGAGCGTCCGGCACGGAATTCCAGATGTCGCGGTGCCCGTCGCCGTCGAGATCGACCGCATACTTGAAGAAATCGGTCGGCAGGAATTGCGTGTGGCCCATCGCGCCGGCCCAGGAGGCTTTCATCGCCGGACGGGAGACATGCTGCTCCTGCAGGATTTTCAGCGCGAGGAGAAATTCGCCGCGAAACATCTCCTTGCGACGGCCGAGCCAGGCCTGCGTCGCCAGCACTTCGATGGTGTCGTGCGGCAGCTTGATCTTTCCGAAATTGGTTTCGCGCCCCCAGATCGCGAGGACCACGGAAGGCGGTACGCCGAAGCGCTGTTCGATCGCGGCGAGCGTCGCGCGATGCTCGGCGGCGAGCTTGCGGCCTTGCTCAGTCAGCCGCGCGAGCGAGGATTCCGACAGATATTGCGCGGGCGTACGCTCGAACTCCGGCTGGCCGCGCGGGATCGCCTTGGGCTTGCCGGGGATCACGAGATCCGGCAGCGACAGATTGGGTTTGAGGTCGCGCGTTGCGGTATCGAAGGTCGCGCGCGTGATGCCAAGCGCCTGCGCCTCCGGCCAGAGCGACTGAATGAATTGCCGGAACTCGGTTTCGGTCTGCGCATGAGTGGTTGTCGCGCTCGCAAGCGCGACACAGATGGCAAGAAGGACGGCCCGCAGCATGTCGCCTCTTCGGGATTGCGCTTTCGGTCAATCAGCCTGCCACAGGATTTGCGGCGGGACCTTGACGGTGATGGCCTCGCCGGCGCGGATCGTGCCCGCGCGTTCGACCGATGCGACCACGCCGCGCAAGCCTTTCGCCGACGCTGGAAAGGCAAGGTCGATCCCGCCGGGCTCTGCGTCAGGCGTCAGATGCCGGGCAATCGCTTTGCCGGTGATCCGGCAGGGCGCATTCGCGGCTTCGACGACGATGGTCGCTTCCGGGAAAACGATGCGGCTACCCGGCGGCAGCAGTGTGAAATGCGGAATGCCGGAGACCACGATATTGGCGCCTATCCATTCGGGCGCGATGGATTCGATGGCCATCAGGGCGGCGATGGCCGCAAGCTCCTCGCGCGAGACGATGGTGATCTGCCGCCCCGAGCGCATCTCCATGCCGCGCTTGTACCAGGGTTCGCGCGGGCCGGCCTTGCGGGTGAAGCCGTAATGCCGCGTGCCGGGAATGCCCTGAAGGTCCAGCGCGATTTCGCTCACCGCGCGCGTCTCCGGATGCGGCTCGGCTTCGACGAACAAGGCTTCGCACCGGCCCCTCACCTCGCATCCGGGACGTGACGGCAGAGGCAGCGACATAGGCAGCTTGGGATTCATCAGCGCTCCTTTCGGCAGGCCACGATGAACAGACGCGGAAAGCGCAGCAGCACCTTGCCGTCAACGCGCGGCGGATAGGCGGCGGCGATCCGCGCCGTATAGGCGCGAAGGAATGCCGCGCGTTCGGTCGGCGCCAACGGATCGATGAACGGGCGAAGCCCGGTGCCCTTCACCCATTCGACGATGGCCTCCGCACCATCGAGCGGATGCTGATAGAACGTGTGCCAGATGTCGAGCCGAGCGCAATGGGGTTTCAGCGCATCGTAATATTCGCCGACCGAAGGAAGGATTGCGCGGTCGCGCGGATTTTTCGGAAGGAGGCTCACGAACGGTTCTTCGCGCGCGACCTCGCGCATCCACACATGCGAGGGCTCGTCGAGATTGTCGGGCATCTGAACTGCGAGAACCGCGCCAGGCTTAAGACCGGTCAGCAACCTTTTCAGCACGGCGAGGTGATCCGGCACCCACTGAAAGGTTGCGTTGGAATAGAGGAGATCGACGTCGGCGGGTGCGGCCCAGCCGCTCAAATCGGCTTCGATGAAACGGCATTGCGGCAGGCGTTTTCGCGCTTGCGACAGCATGTCGGGCGAGGAATCGACGCCAACGATCTCCGCATCCGGATAGCGCGCCACCAGAAGCTCGGTGGAATTGCCGGGGCCGCAGCCGAGATCGTAGACCTTGAGGGCCTTCGACAGCGGCACCTGCGCGAGCAGATCGCGCGCGGGCCGCGTGCGTTCGTCCTCGAATTTCAGGTATTGGGACGCACTCCAGTCAGCCATTGCGATGTCCGGGTGGTTCGACGTGGAAAGCCAAAGGCGGCGCTGATGAGAAAAGCGGCATCGGTTCGCCTGAGATGACTGTCCTTATCCCGTGAAATGCTGCGCTTCCAAGGCGTTTGTGACGCCATGCAGGGTTGTGCGCAAGCCCGTGCGCGCGCTGAAAAGCGGGCGACAGGGTTCCGCGACTATGCTCTTATTTCAGCGGAGCAGCTTGGGGGAGCGCCAGATGAGGAAAACCGCGATCGGTGTAGCCATTGCATCCGGACTGTTGCTGTCGGCACAACCCGCATCCGCGCAGTTCTGCATGGCCGGAATCATCTTCGCCGCATTCTATGCGAACGCGACCGAGAACCGCGAGCTCAGCGCGAAAGAGGCTTCGACCTGCGGCATCTTCTATGGCGCCGATCGCGACAAGGCGGTGCGCGGCGGCAAGCCGCCGGTGGCGGCCAAGGCTCCGCCACGGAAGCCGGCGAGGACCGCAGCCGCCAAGGCGAAGCCGCAATAGGGCGGCTGTCGCGGCGCGCAAGGATCGGCAAGCGCGCCGCGATCCGTCAGCGGGTGAATTTCTTGTACTTCAGCCGGTGCGGGATGATGCTGTCCTGCCCGAGCCGGCGCAGCTTGTCCGCTTCGTAATCCTGGAAATTGCCTTCGAACCATTCCACATGGCTGTCGCCCTCGAAGGCCAGCATGTGGGTTGCGATGCGGTCGAGGAACCAGCGATCGTGGCTGATGATCACGGCGCAGCCGGCGAAATCCTCCAGCGCCTCTTCCAGTGCACGCAACGTATCGACGTCGAGGTCGTTGGTCGGTTCGTCGAGGAGGAGCACATTCGCGCCTGACTTCAGCATCTTGGCAAGATGCACGCGATTGCGTTCGCCGCCCGACAGAGCTCCCACCTTCTTCTGCTGGTCGGCGCCCTTGAAGTTGAACGCCGAGACATAGGCGCGCGAGTTCACTTCCTTCTTGCCGAGCAGGATCTGGTCGAGCCCGCCGGAGATTTCCTCCCACACGTTCTTGTTCGGGTCGAGCGAGTCACGCGACTGGTCGACATAACCAAGATGCACCGACTCGCCGATTTTGATCGTGCCGGCGTCGGGCTTTTCCTGCCCGGTGATCATGCGGAACAGTGTGGTCTTGCCGGCGCCGTTCGGGCCGATCACGCCGACGATGCCGCCGGGCGGCAGCTTGAAGGTGAGGTTGTCGATCAGAAGGTTGTCGCCAAAGCCCTTGGTGAGACCGTCAAACTCGATCACGTTGTTGCCGAGCCGCTCCGCCACCGGGATGACAATCTGCGCGGTCTGGGTCTGCTTCTGCGCGGACTTCGCGAGCAATTCCTCGTAGCGCTGGTAACGCGCCTTGGACTTGGCCTGACGCGCCTTGGGCGAAGCCGCGATCCATTCCTGTTCGGCGGCGAGGGTGCGCTGGCGCGCTTCCTCCTCGCGGCCTTCCTGCTCGAGCCGCTTCTGCTTCTGACCGAGCCAGGAGCTGTAATTGCCCTGATAGGGAATCCCGCGGCCGCGATCGAGTTCGAGAATCCAGCCGGTCACGTTGTCGAGGAAGTAGCGGTCGTGGGTCACGATCAGGATCGCGCCGGGATAATTGCGCAGATGGCCTTCCAGCCAGGCGACCGATTCCGCGTCGAGATGGTTGGTCGGCTCGTCGAGCAGCAGAAGTTCGGGCTGATTGAGCAGGAGCTTGCAGAGCGCAACCCGGCGGCGTTCGCCGCCGGAGAGTTTGGTGACGTCGGCATCGTCGGGCGGGCAGCGCAGCGCGTCCATCGCCTGGTCGACCTTGGAATCGAGGTCCCAAAGGCCCTTGGCCTCGATTTGATCCTGGAGCGCCGTCATCTCGTCGGCGGTCTCGTCGGAATAATTCATCGCCAGTTCGTTGTAGCGATCGAGGATCGCTTTCTGTTCCGCGACGCCCTCCATCACATTCTCACGGACCGACTTGTCCGGATCGAGCTGCGGCTCCTGCGGCAGATAGCCGACGCGGGCGCCTTCGGCGACCCAGGCCTCGCCGCTGTAATCGGTGTCGATGCCGGCCATGATGCGCAGCAGTGTCGACTTGCCGGCGCCGTTGACGCCGAGCACGCCGATCTTGGCGTCCGGATAGAATTGCAGGTGGATGTTATCCAGGACCTTGCGGTTGCCGGGATAGACCTTGGTCAGGCCCTGCATGAAATAGACGAATTGGCGGCCGTTCATTGCGCTTCTCTAACAAACCTTCGGACAAATCCGCATCGGCTGCGCGAACGCGCCGGACCAGCGGGATATGGCGGAAATGCGGGGCTTTAAGTAACGGCCGGGAGAGGAAAGGGCAAGGCTGGGGGTAGTTTAGGCCGTTCGATCGACCGGGATTTTGGCCCTTTATTGAGGGGAACGTGGCGGGAAGCGCTCTCTCTTATCCTCCCCCGCAACCTTTCTTATCCCTCCCCGCAAGCGGGGGAGGGAAAAGAGGAGAACGCGCTCGTTCGGCGGTCGCGATGGTGCAGCGAGAAAACGCCGGCCGCGATGGGTGCGGCGAGGCTGGGGGCGCTCCCGGAAACCTAGCTCTGGCTGTCTTCCACGTCGGTCTCCGGTCGGTCGCTGCCGGGCGCCGTTTCGGTGTGCCAGGCGCCGTTCTCGTCTTCCCACTCGATGACCTCGGTGCTGCCCGGGGTACGCTGCTCGCGGGCGGCGCGTCGCGCGGCGGAAAGCGCCCGTGCATGCGTTTTGAACGGCTCGGAATAAACGTCGCCAACCTTGTAGGCCCAGCCGCCGTCATGCTGGACGATGCGATAAGTCACATGGGACATGATTTGCCTCGAATGGCTGTCGCGAATGATTTGCCCCGGATTGCTCCTGCCGGTCCGCGCCAAGCATCTCAGATCGGCCGCCGCTGCGAAAGCCGGAACCGCGAACTGCGCCGATTTGCGCGGGGTTACGCTTCTGCGCGCCTCGTCTTACATTTCCGCTGTCGGAGCGCGCGAGGAGGTCCCCATGTGCCGCAACATCAAGACCCTGTTCAATTTCGAGCCGCCCGCGACCGAGGACGAGATCCGGGCTTCGGCGCTGCAATTCGTGCGCAAGCTTTCGGGGTTCAATACCCCCTCGCAGGCGAATGCGGGGGGTTTCGACGAAGCCGTCGAAGAGGTCGCGGCCGCGGCGCGAAAGCTGCTCAACTCGCTGCACACCCATGCGCCAGCCCGCGACCGCGAGGTGGAGGCGGAGAAGGCGCGCGAACGGGCGCGCCTTCGCTTCGGAGCGGCGTCGTAGCTCTCGTCGTAATGACGCGCCGGGACTGAGGCACCGGCATTCTCGCGTCATGACTGGCACTCGTCATGACTTGCGTGCGCGGGTGCGGCCGATCATGCCGCCGAGCATGAAGGCCGACACGACTGCAATCCAGGCCATGGAAAGCCATCCGCCGAGCGGGCCGAAATAACGCAGCAATGTGACAATCGCGACAACGAAGCCGACCCAGCCGAGCCAGCTTGGCAACATCGCCGTGCGCAGCGCCACCGCGGACGTTGCGGCGATCATCACCGCCATGCCGACGAACGCGAAGCGATACAGCCACCCTGCCATTGTCAGCGACAGGTATCCGAGCTGCGCATCTTCACGGAAATTCTGAAATCGCGCCTGGCTCGCGGCGTGCAAAATCTCCGCGGCCGCGCCTGCGAGCATCAAGGCAACGAACATGATGCCGCCGGCGAGGACCACCGACGAGAAGCCGAGTTTGCCGGCCTCGGCGGCTTGCGTGAGATCGTGCAGGATTCCGATGAACCACAGAAAGAAGAACGCGGCGAAGATCAGCATGATCCCATTGACCATGAGGATCTGACCCTGCCGTTCCTTGAAATAGGCGAGAACTTGCTGAGCCGAGGAGGTTGCGACCGGATCGTCCGGCGCGGCGAGATAGGAGGGAATGAACAGGATCAGGAAGAGCAGGCCGGCGGCTCCGGCCAGACGCTGGACAGTGGTATCGGACATCGATGGCCCCCGCATGCTGTCGCGTGACTTTCGTAAAAGTAGCGGTGCAGCCGCCGGCGTGGCAACTCATGGGAGAATCTCATCCACCGCGCCTTTGGTGGGTCGGGCGCTGCGCCCAGTTTGTCGGACCTGATAAGATTGAGCGGTGTCGCGGTGCATACGCGTGTCCGCATCTTCCGCTGAACCTCGTGGCGGAATATTTCGCGGCACCGCCGAGAAAGCGCTGAAAGACGTGTGATCTCGCAAGCCGAGCGCGTGTTCTGGGACGCGGAGATGTGGACCTGCACAAGGCAGGCGCTATGTTCGGATCGGTGGGTTATTTCCTGTTCACGGCGAAAGGATAGGGGGCACCCGTTCCTGTCCTGCGCCGCGTCCATTTCTGTCATGCCCCGCGAAAGCGGGGCATCCACGAAAAGTTTGAAGCGGTCTTGCTGACTGGATCGCCCGCTTTCGCGGGCGATGACAGCCAGAGAGCTAGCCCCGCCTGAGGCGGCTGTTATAGGCGCCGATCAAATCGTTATAGTTCCGCAACAGCCGCTGCGGGGTGCCCTCGATCATCTCGCCGCCACCGGCATTGATCATCATCCGGTCGCCCTGGCTGAGCGGAGTCTTGTCGCGAATGCGGCGCATCAGCTGCTTGGCGCTGGTGAGATAGCCCTTGGCGGCGGAGAGAAAGAAGGAGTCGACCTTGGCGTCGCCGTCGAGCTGATCGAGCGCCTTGACCTGGTTCTCATAGGCATTCAGCGCGGCGTTGATGGCGTTCATGTCCGGCTTGTCGGCGGTCTCGGTGCGGAGCACGCGCTTTGCCTCGATCATCAGCGCCTCGGTGTGATAGCGCGCCGACTTGCCTTCGCTCTTTTCGATTGCGGCAACGCGTTCGGCCGCGCGCCTGTCGTTGATCGTCTCGACACCCTCGCGCAGCGTCTTGTCGGCTTTGGCAAAGGCATCCCAGGTCGCGACCAGGCGCGGATGCAGGGCCTTGCCCTTGGCCATCTTGTCGTCCTTGTAATCCTCCTGCGAGTAATATTCGTTGGCTTCCTTCAGGAGCGGTTCGAGCTTGCCGACCGCATCGGCGTAGGCGGAGGCTGCGGCTTCGAGCGCTTCATCGCGCGGCTCCATCGCATTGGCAGCCTCGATATTCTTTCGGCAGTCCGACGTGTCGTAGATCGTATAGGTGCCGTAGATGATGCGCTCCTTGCCAGTCGGTCCGCTTTTGCTGACCCAGCTGAAATAGCGCCGGCGCGAGTCATAGGAGCGGCCCGACAGCCGGTTGATGCAGCCGACATAGGCATTCAGTTTTTGTGTCAACGAAGCTTGATCGGCCTCGGACTCGCCTGGATCGGAGCTCGGCGTCTCTGGCTTGGGCGCCTGCGCAGCGGCGATGGTTGCGGACTGTAGTGTGACGAGGGCGGCTGCGCCGACCGCGAAGATGAAGGCGCGGACCGGATTCATGATGATACCTCCCCAGGGCGGACGACCGAGGCCAGTCGGCAAAGGCTACATCAACGCAGCGTTGCGCGACAAATCGGGTGGGCGGCGCGTGTTGTGAGTGTGATCGAATGTGATGTGTCGTGATGGGCCGATTGCGATCGCTGTGGCGCCGCGACTTACCAATCCGGACCTCGACCGAAATCGCTCTAGCGCGGCTTTCGTGCGGTGAGATTGATCACCGCCGACATCCCCGCATGCGCCGCGCCCTCGTGCATCACGCGCTCTTCTTCGGCGATCCGCACATCGTCGAAATCGCCGAACGCAGCTTTCAGCATGTCCCGCGTATAGAGATGCTCGATCTCTTTCGGTCCGCCGGTGCCGTATTGCAATTGCTTCGGCGCGTAGCCTTCGATGATGAGAAGACCGCCGGGTTTCAGCGCGCGCCGCATGCCAGCCCATTTCAGCGGCCGCTCCTGCGGCGTCGAGAATTGGGTGAAGATCTCCGCCACCACGTCGAACGCGGCCTCCGGATAATCGAAGGTGTGAGCGTCGCCCTCGATCAGGGTGATCGATACGCCGCGCTCGGCTGCGAGCGCCGCCGCCTTCTTCTGCGCCGAAGGCGAGAAATCGACCGAGGTGACGGCGAGCCCCTGTTCGGCGAGCCAGACGCCGTTGCGGCCTTCGCCATCGGCGACCGCCAATGCGGTGCCGGAGGCGGGCAGCAGCGCCTTGCAGCGGACCAGGAAATCGTTCGGCGCCTTGCCGAATTCGTATTCCGGTTTGGCGAAGCGGGTTTCCCAGCGCAGAAAGTCGGGCGATGTCGTCACCGGAATATGCGTCCTGTTTGCTCTGCGGACAGCCAAGGGCTCAAGACGCTTGATGTCAATCGCCGCGCGCCAGAGTGCAGCGCGACGTGCACGCGAGCGATGCGTAACGAAGCATTAACCATACGCGAACGAACGCCCGCGTCGGGGATGCTCGACGATGGAAATCTGTTGCGCCACGCTCGCGCGATTCGAAGCGCGAATCGCACCCCTGATTCGTTCTTCAGGAACAAGTGCGAACCTTGTGCCATTGTGAGCCAATGGCACTGCACGATGCGTGTTTATCGTGTGACAGCGCATGTCCGAAACGCAGCCGTGTCACATGAGGGTGCGCGAGGCGCAATCGCACTCAGCTGTCCGTTTAGTTCGCGAAGCGCTGATACAATGTGCCCACGAGCGACTGAAGCGCCTCGTCGGCTTTCGGACCCGGGAAATTGGTCGTGACCACAATGCCGATGTCGCGCTGCGGATCGACCATGATCGTCGCAAGGTTCATTGTGTTCGACCCATTATGGCCGAGGACAGGCCGATTGTCGGACCACGCGGCAGCGGCGATACCCCAGCCGAGCCCATAGCCACCGGACTTCGGCGTACCGGGCGGGGGATTTTCGAGCGTCATCGTCACATGCTGGCGATGTATCCGCTTAAGCGTTTCCGGCTTGACGAGCGCAGGCCCCCGCTTGCCTTCGCCGGCATTCCATCCCGCCCAACGCGCGAAATCGAGGATCGACATATGCGCGACACCGGCGGGTCCGAGGCCAGCCGGCACATCGGCGCCCGGTCCCCAGGGGCGCGGCGTGATCTTGCCCTTGTCGTCGACATCATGACCGACCGGCGCGTCGAACTTGCCGCGCGTCGCCTGCGGGCCAAGCCCCGCGGTTTTCAGTTCAAGCGGGTCGAAGAGCCGGCGACGGATCAGTTCTTCCCAGGTCTCTCCTGCCATCTTTTCGATCATCGCCCCGGCGGCGACGTAGCCGAGATTGGCGTAGCGAAAGGTCGGCTTCGGATCCGCCTTCAGCGGGTTCTTGCCGAAGGCGTGCAGCATGCGCAGCCGCGATTGCGGCAATGTCTCCTCGTAGGCTTTCCCATCGACATATTGCTCGTAGATCTCCTTGGTGTCGGTCGGAATGCCGCTGGTGTGCGACAGCAGCTGCTCGAGCGTGATCTTTGCAAATGTCGGATCGATGCCCGGCAGGTCGGCACCCAGGACCTCGCCGATGGTCGAATCCCAGCGCAGCTTGCCTTCCTCCACAAGCATGCCCGCAAGAGTCGCGGTCATGGCCTTGGTGTCCGATCCGATGTGGAAGCGATCGTCGATCGTTACCGGAAGATCGCGGCCCAGCACCCGCGAGCCGACCGCGCCGGAGGCAACGATGCGTCCGTCCTTGACCACGGCCGCCGCCAGCGCGGGAAGGCCGGCCTCCTTGCGAACGGGCTCGAGGATGTCGTTCAGCGACTGACCCTGTGCGTGGGCAGTCGCAACAGCCAGCGGCAGCATCGCGAGGAGCGCGAGAACAAACCAGAGTCTCTTGAGCATCGAAATCTCCGAAGCGGACAATGGATCGCAGAGGGATGAAGACTGCGATTGAAAATGGAATGAAGGCGGGACGACGTAAACACTCTCTTCAGATTTGCCGCACGCGACGAATCGCTGTCGCGATTCGTTCTCAGCGAACAAACGCGAACCTTGTACCATTGTGAAGCAAGGGAGTCTTGGTCGGCGATAGCCTTTCTCAGTTCAGCAGGACGATCGAAGCATTCAGCACCGCGGCGAATGCCACCCATGCAGCATAAGGAATAAAGAGCAGCGCGCTCGGACGATCCGCATTCCAACGTGCAATGATGAAGGCGATGATGGTCACAAGGAGCGCCAGGATGATAACGAGGGCGGCGCCCGGCCGCTGCATCCCGAAAAAGACCGGAGTCCAGGCGAAGTTCAGCGCCATCTGTGCGAGCCACAGCCAAGTGCCCCCTTTGTGCTCGAAGCTGCGGGCACCGGAAATGCCGATCAGGACATACAGGATCGTCCAGACCGGACCGAACAGCCAGCCCGGAGGATTGAACGGCGGCTTCGCGAGCGAGGCGTACCACGCGCCTGGCGTGAACATCACGCCGATGGCGAGGCCGATGGCGAGAACGCCTGCGACGAACAGGGTGTAGGTCAGAATGCGGGCCATGGTGTTCCACCGGACATTGGGAGAAGAGAAACAGGGTCACTTAACTCCGACGCCGTGCCCGGCGTTGCATCAGGCTCGCCCAGGTCGTGTCCCACCGGTTACCGGCTGAACAGCCACATCAGGACAGTCAGCACGACGCTGATCAAGATGCTGGTCGTGATCGGAATGTAGAGCGAACCATACGCGCCGCTGATGTGAATGTCGCCGGGCAGGCGGCCAAGCCCGATGCGCGACAGCCAGGGCCAGAGCAGGCCCGCCGCTACGAAGATCAGCCCGAGAATGACAAGAAACCGTGCCATCGCCACGACCTCCGTCCGGATATGGGGGTCGGGCGCGGCCTTTGCCAAGCCCGCGCCGGCAGGTGACGAAAGCCCCGACCGCGCCGGGTCACATGATCGCGGCGTTGACCCACAGATGGGTCGCGATGCTGGCGACATAGCCGAGCGCAATGGCCCAGGCCCAGCGCAGATGGTTCATGAAGGTGTAGTGGTTGCGGACGAGCCCCATCAGCACGACGCCCGCCGCCGAGCCGATGGAGACGAGGCTGCCGCCGATGCCCGTTGACAATGTGACCAGCATCCACTGGCCGCTCGACATGTCGGGATTCATTGTGAGCACCGCAAACATCAGCGGGATGTTGTCGAACGCGGCGCCAAGGATGCCGATCGCGATATTGGCGGTGGTTGCTCCGAGATCGCCATAGAGCCACGCCGACAGCTTGGTGAGGTAGCCGGCAACGCCGAGGCCTGCGACCGCAAAGATGACGCCAAAGAAGAACAGGAGCGTGTCCCATTCCACATGCCGCATCTCGCGCAAGGAATCGAAGGCGAGCGTCTGATCATTGCGGCGGCGGCTGATCGCCTGCAGGTAATAGCTGTACATCTGCAGGTAGCCGAGCCCCAGCATCATGCCCAGCGCGGGCGGCAGGTTCAGCGCGGTCTTGAACAGGACGGCGGTGACGAGGGTGGCCAGGAACAGCCATATCACGCCGGCGCCGCCCGGCTTGAGGTGCCTGATCGCAACGTCTGCGTCGGGTCTGCCTTTCGGCACGCTGAAATGCATGAATGCCGCCGGCACGAGGAAGTTCACCAGAGACGGCAGGGACAGGTAGAAGAATTCGAAGAAGCCGAGCTTGCCCTTCTGCCATACCATCAGCGAGGTGATGTCGCCGAACGGCGAGAACACGCCGCCGGCATTGGCCGCGACCACGATGATGATGCAGCCCATCACGATGAATTTGTAATGGCCGACGCCGACGGCGACGACCACCGCGCCCATGACGAGCGCCGTGGTCAGATTGTCGATGATGGGGCCGAAAATGAAGGCGAGGCTGCCGACCATCCAGAACAGCTGTCGGTAGGTCAGCCCGGTGCCGACGAGGCGCGTGCGCAGCGCGTCGAACACGCGCCGCTCCTGCATGGTATTCACATAGGTGATGGCGACGATCAGGAACAGCATCAGCTCGCCATAGTCGAGCAGCACATGCTTGGCGGCGACCTCGAGCGCCGCGCTCTCGCCATGCATGGCGTAGACGATACCGAGCAGCGCCCAGATCAGCCCAGCCGCCAGCATCACCGGCTTCGACTTGCGAAGCTGAATGGCCTTCTCGAAGGCCACGAAGCCGTAGGCGGCGAAGAAGATCAGGAGCGACAGGTAGCCGACCGGATGCCGGGTCAGGTCGATGCGCGCGGCGGTATCCGCGGCGTGAGCCGGGGAGACGATCACGGGGATGAGTGCGAGGGCGGCCAGCAGCCACAACCATACGGTCCTTCGCGTCATCCCATCGGCGTCATCTCCATGCGGCTGAGTTGTTTTCCATGAATGGCGAAAGCTTCGCGGCGACGCAAGCTCTTGCCGGGTGCAACGTTGTCACAGGCGATCGCCGTGCTGAATTATCGTTTATCGATCCGGCAACGACTTGGATCAGACTTGGATCACAGTTGGATCAATTGCGGTCCGAACGGACAGGCGACAGGCGCAACCCCATTGCCGTGTGCGCAGCGGGGGGCTGCTGCCGCCGCACAGGAGGGGTGAGGTGGAACCTTTGGCCGGGGCCGGTGTGCTCCTAAGGAGCCGTCGAAGTGCGAGAGCCCGCCCGCTCGGCGCGCCGGTCCGCTGTCACGCGCCGCACAACACGCGCCGCTGTGCTTTGTTTCGGGTGATGGAGCCCGTCAGATCGCGTCAAAGCCGGTCGGGCCATGCAGGACGGATGTTGGCTGGCAGGCTATTGCCGCAGGATCTTCTCCATCGCCTTTCCCTTGGCCAGCTCGTCGATCAGTTTGTCGAGGTAGCGAAGCTCCCGCATCAGCGGCTCTTCGATGTCCTCCACCCGGACGCCGCATATCACGCCCTTGATCAGAGTGCGCGCCGGGTTGAGGCGAGGCGCGTTTGCGAAGAAGGTCTCGAAGTCCGTTTTCTTCGTCAGCTCGGCGTCCAGTTCCTTCTGGCTGTATCCCGTCAGCCAGCGGATGATTTCATCGACCTCGGCTTTGGTGCGTCCCTTCTTCTCCGCCTTGGCGACATAATGCGGATAGACGCTTGCGACGCTGATCGTATAGACGCGATGCTTTTTCGTCTCTTGCTTCTTCGTCTCTTTGGCCACGGCCTGGTTCCGCCTTCTGCGAGCGCGCGGGCGCGCCTCCTTGGATCGGACTCGGAATAGGAAAAAGATTGCTGGTTATTTCAATGCCAGCACCACCGGACCGCCCACTGGATCCGTAAGCCCCAGCCCGCCGCCCAGATCCTCTAGCGTGTCGCGAAAGGAATTCAGCGTCTTGATCATGTTCGGACGCGCATTGGCGAGAGCATCCATGTCGTCCCATTCGGCGATGATGCAGTAGCTGCGCTCGCCTGTCTTGATCATGTTCACGTGGCGAACGCCCAGCCATTCGGCCCCGACGTTCCTGTGGGCGTCGAGGAAGTCCGGCTCGCGTCCGGGCTTCACCTTGAAACGCACGGCGTTGAAGGCGGTCATGGCGGTCTCCCATTCGAGGGGCTGGCGGCAGAAGCTTAGTCTGCCGCCGGGCGAAAAGAAAAGGCGGGCCGGCTTTCGCCAACCCGCCTTCGACTCCGGTCTCATCTTGGATGGTTACAGAACCTTGTTGCTCGCCTTCACCTTGTCGGCGTCGATGTAGACTTGGGCGCCGAGTGCGTTGAACTTGTCCGACATTTCCTTCATGCCGGCTTCCGCCGCATCGAGGCCGAGCGCGGCCCGTTCGTTGTCCCCAAGGCTCGCGGCGTAATCCCGCACGTCCTGCGTGATCTTCATTGAGCAGAATTTCGGCCCGCACATCGAGCAGAAATGCGCGACCTTGTGCGCCTCCTTGGGCAGCGTCTCGTCGTGATATTCGCGCGCGGTGTCGGGATCGAGACCGAGGTTGAACTGATCCTCCCAGCGGAAGTCGAAGCGCGCGCGGGAGAGGGCGTCGTCGCGCAGTTGCGCTGCGGGATGCCCCTTGGCGAGATCGGCGGCATGGGCAGCGATCTTGTAAGTGATGACGCCTTCCTTCACGTCGTCGCGGTTGGGCAGGCCGAGATGCTCCTTCGGCGTGACGTAGCAGAGCATGGCGCAGCCGAACCAGCCGATCATGGCGGCGCCGATGCCGGACGTGATATGGTCGTAGCCCGGCGCGATGTCGGTCGTCAGCGGTCCAAGCGTATAGAACGGGGCCTCGCCGCATTCTTTCAGCTGCTTGTCCATGTTGATCTTGATCTTGTGCATCGGGACGTGACCCGGCCCTTCGATCATGACCTGGCAGCCCTTCTTCCAGGCGATCTGCGTCAGTTCCCCGAGCGTCTCGAGTTCGGCGAATTGTGCGCGGTCATTGGCATCGGCGATCGAGCCGGGGCGCAAGCCGTCGCCGAGCGAGAACGAGACGTCATACTTGCGCATGATGTCGCAGATCTCTTCGAAGCGCTCGTAGAGGAAGCTCTCCTTGTGTCGCGACAGGCACCACTTGGCCATGATCGAGCCGCCGCGCGAGACGATGCCGGTGACGCGGTTCGCGGTCAGCGGCACATAGGCGAGGCGGACGCCGGCATGGATGGTGAAATAGTCCACGCCCTGTTCGCATTGTTCGATCAGCGTGTCCTTGTAAACTTCCCAATCCAGCTTGACCGGATCGCCATTCACCTTTTCCAGCGCCTGGTAGATCGGCACGGTGCCGATCGGCACCGGCGAATTGCGGATGATCCATTCGCGGGTGTTGTGGATGTTGCGGCCGGTGGAGAGGTCCATCACCGTGTCGGCACCCCAGCGGATCGCCCACACCATCTTTTCGATCTCTTCCTCCACCGACGAGGTGACCGCCGAGTTGCCGATATTGGCGTTGATCTTCACGAGGAAGTTGCGGCCGATGATCATCGGCTCAAGTTCGCCGTGATTGATGTTCGACGGGATGATCGCCCGCCCACGCGCGATCTCGTCGCGTACGAATTCCGGGGTGATGAAGGGCGGGACCGCGGCACCGAAGCTTTCGCCGTCGGCAAGGGCCGCCTCCGCGCGCTCCAGCATCTGTTTGCGGCCGAGATTTTCGCGCGCCGCGACGTAGATCATCTCCTTGGTGATGATGCCGGCTCTGGCGAATTCGTATTGCGTCACCGGCGCGTCGCCCACGCCGCGCAGGGGCTTCGGGGTATTGGGGAAGTTGCGCGCGAGATATTTGCCGGTGGCATTGCCGTTATCGAGAGGCTGGATAGGGCGCCCCTCATAGGCCTCGACACCGCCGCGCTCCTTCACCCATTGAACGCGTGTACGCGGCAGGCCTTTCTCGACATCGATGGTTGCACTGTCATCAGTATAGGGACCGGACGTGTCATAGACCGGCAGCGGCGGCTCACCGGATTCCTTCGACAGGGCGATCTCGCGCAGCGGCACCCGCAGGTCGGGCGCAGCCTCCGGCGCGACATAGATTTTGCGCGAAGCGGGCAGGGCGCCGGTCGTGACCTTCGGTGTTTCGAGATTGGGGTTGTGGATGTTCATTGTTGTGGTTTCCCGTTCGTCAGTATGGCGGACGCGCGACAGCGCAGCCCCTGTCGGAGCCGTGCGGTAAAGATGCGAAGCGATGTGGAAGTCATGGTGTCCTGTCCCTTCGCCGGCATGACCCGGATCAGGTTCAAAGGGTTACTGCCGGCCGGCAGAATCTCAGCCCCACTCGGGACTCCCCTCGGAACGGTCCCAATGTAGGCCGATCCGGGCCCCTGTCAACGCGGGCACCGAGCCTTGTCCACCCGCCTGTCCCGGCTCATAAGAACGGGATCGCAGAACGAAATGCGCGTCCCTGCGAAGGCGGAGCCTATAGCCGCCGCTCTGGAACAGGAGTTCCCGCCTTTTGGGGGAATGACCAAACAGAAGGTCGTCAAAGCGTGACCCGCCGCGTCAAAAATATCCTCTTCATCATGTGCGACCAGTTGCGCTTCGACTACCTGTCCTGCGCCGGGCATCCGACGTTGAAGACGCCCAATATCGATGCGCTGGCGGTGCGTGGGGTTCGCTTCACCCGCGCCTATGTGCAATCGCCGGTCTGCGGCGCCTCGCGCATGAGCTTCTATACCGGCCGTTACGTGTCCTCCCATGGCGCGTCCTGGAACGGCTTTCCGCTCAAGGTCGGCGAGATGACGATGGGCGATTATCTGCGCCCGCTCGGGGTCGACACCGTGCTGGTCGGCAAGACGCATATGCAGCCGGACACCGAGGGCATGGAGCGGCTCGGCATCGACCCGCAATCGATCATCGGCGTGCGCGTTTCGGAATGCGGCTTCGATCCATACGAGCGCGATGATGGCCTGCACGGCATAGGTCCGGATGGCCGCTACGATCCGCGCGAGCCGCGCTACAATCGCTATCTCAACGAGAAGGGATATCCCGGTCCCAACCCGTGGCACGATTATGCGAATGCGGCCGAGGGCGAAGGCAATGCGCTCGCATCCGGCTGGGCGATGCGTCATGCGCGCAAAGCGGCGCGCGTTGCCGACGAGGATTCCGAGACGCCTTACATGACGCGCCGCGCGATGGACTTCATGCGCGAGGCCGGCGAACGACCCTGGTGCCTGCATCTGTCCTATATCAAGCCGCATTGGCCCTATATCGCGCCTGCGCCCTATAACGACATGTACGGCCCTGGCGATGTGATCGCCGCGGTGAAGAGCGAGAGCGAGCGCATCGACCCGCACCCGGTCTATCGCGCATTCATGGATTTTCTGGTGGCGCGCAACTTCTCGCGCGAGGAGGTCCGGCGCGAGGTGATCCCGGTCTATATGGGGCTCATCAGGCAGATCGACGACCAGCTGGGCCATCTGTTCGGCTTCATGCGAAGCCGAGGGTTGCTCGACAACACGCTGATCGTATTCACCTCCGATCACGGCGATTATCTCGGCGATCACTGGCTTGGCGAAAAGGATCTGTTCCACGAACCGTCGGTGAAGATTCCGCTGATCGTCTGCGACCCGTCGCCCGACGCCGACGGCACACGCGGCAGCACATGCGATGCGCTGATCGAGGCAATCGATTTGCTACCGACCTTTCTCGAGCGCCTCGGCGCCGATCCGCGCGAACAGGGACATCGCCTGGAAGGCCGCTCACTCTTGTCGTGGCTCCGGGGCGAAGCGCCGGCAGACTGGCGTGCTTTCGCGTTCAGCGAGTACGATTATTCGATGCTGCCGGCATCGGCGAAGCTCGGGACAGCGCCGCGCGACGCACGGCTGTTCATGGTCGCGGACAAGCGCTGGAAATATGTTCACGCGGTCGGCTTCCGGCCCATGCTGTTCGACATGCAGGCGGACCCGAACGAGTTTCGCGACCTCGGCAATGATCCCAGTTACGCGGACCAGTGCGACGCTATGCACAACGCGCTCTCCGAATGGGCGATGCGCCAGTCGCAACGGACCACGGTTTCGGAACAGCGGATTCTCAACGCGCGCGGCAAGTCGCAGCGGCGCGGCATCCTGATCGGCGTCTGGGACGAATCCGACATTCCGCAGGATTCCTGGAGCGCCTATCGCGGGGGAGGGTGATTCACCTGAGACGAGGCGATAGCATTCGAGGCAACAACCTTATCCGGGAGGAGGATTGCATGCTTTCCCGCAGAGCCGCCGTGTTGGCGATTGCAGCTGTGCTGGCCGCCGCACTTCCAGGCGCCGCGCATGCGCAGATCGGCGAGCAGCCGATCCGCATCATCTTTCCTTTCACGGCTGGCGGCACGGGCGATGCGCTAGCGCGCATGATCGCCGAGAAGATGCGCGTGGAGTTGAATCGTCCCGTGATCGTCGAGAATCGCACCGGAGCGGGCGGGCGCATCGGGGTGCAGGCGGTGAAGAATGCCGCACCGGATGGCTCGACGCTCCTGATGGTGCCGATCGCGCCGGTCGCGGTCTATCAGCTGGTTTACAAGAACCTCGAATACGACCCGTTCACCGACCTTGCGCCGATTGCGCAACTGGGGACCTTCGATTTTGGCATTGCGGTCGGACCCAAGGTGCCGGCGAAATCCGTGCCGGAACTTGTCGCCTGGGCCAAGGCCAATCCGAATGAGGCGAATTACGGAACGCCGGCGGCCGGCACGCTGCCGCATTTCCTCGCGGCTCTGTTTGGCCAGCGTGCCGGTATCGACTTCCGCCACGTGACCTATAAGGGGTCGGCCGGAGCGCTGACCGACCTGATCGGCGGGCAGATCGCGGTCGTCGTGACGACGACGGCCGATCTTCTGGAAAATCACAAGGGCGGAAAGCTCCGTGTGCTCGCCACCTCCGATGCGCAGCGCTCGAAGTTCCTGCCGGACATCCCGACCTTCCGTGAAGTCGGATACGACCTGCACGCCAGCGGCTGGTACGCCATGTACGCACCCGCCAGGACGCCGCCCGACGTCATCGCGCGTCTGAACGCCGCGATCGTCAAGGCCATCCAGGCGCCGGATGTGCGAGAGCGAATGCTGCAATTTGCGATCGAGCCAACCGGCACGTCGGCGGCGGAGCTTGGCGCCATCATGAAGCGCGACGCGGCCTTCTGGGAGCCGGCCGTGAAGGCGTCGGGCTTCACACCGGATAAGTAGTCCGGCTCATCGTCCCGGGAGTTTCGAGACCGACACCCGCGCCACGCCGTCCACTTCGGCGGTCACGCGCACGATCCTCTGGTCGAATTCCACGCCGGCCAGACGCAGCCCGGTGATCTGGGCGTCGGCTTTGACGCCGTCGCCCTGGACCCGGAAATCCGCAAGCGCCTTGTCGAGGCTCTTTCGGGCATTGGCAAGCGTCGGCCGCAAATCGAAAATGGCTTGCCGTGCGACAGCGGCTTGCAACGCGGGCATCGCGGCACGGGCCGCGGCGCCCAGCAGCCCGAATGCGGCGTCCGATTCCACCGCGAGTTTCACGTCCGAGAGCCGCAGCGTCTGATTTTCCTGATCGAGCACGGGCTTGCCAGAAATATGGATCGTTGCTTCGGCGCCGAGTCCGAACCAGCTCTTGTTTTCCTTGGCATTTACCAGCATCGACACCATGACCTTGTCACCTGCGGCGGCCGCGGCCGCTCGCAGGACGGTAATCTTTGCGAGGCCCGATCCGTCCTCCGGGAAGGTTCTGCCTTTCAGCTGGGTATCGATGAGCCGGTTGAGTTCGGTGAAGGGAATGTCGATCGGCACGCCGATGGCAATCTTGCCCTGCTCAATCGGCGCCACGAGGTCGAGCTTGTCCGGGAACGGGCAGTCAGGCTTGGTCTGCTGCGCGACGACCCGTGTATCGGCCTGTACGCCAATCGTGATCGTGACGGTGTTGGCATCGACGCGCGGTTGCGACGCGAAAGCGCGCGTCGGGCGTGTTTCGAGGAAGAGTGGCGGTACGCCCTGTGCCGACGCTTCAAGCGGAATCGAGCGGCAGAGCTTTGCCCATTCGCGCCGTGCGGCGTTTTCCATGAAGGGATCGTCGCGTACGCGTGCCGCGAGCGCGAGCATCTGATCCGACATCGCGCGGTCCACCAGAAACCTGATCTCGCGCGCGCCATTGAACTTGATGCCGGCGACCTGGAGATTCGCTTCGGAAAGCTCGGTGCGGCCGACAAGGTTGGCTTCCAGCCGCCAGCGATCGGTGATCTTCGGCCGCGAGGTGACAGTCACGCGACCCTTGAGACCGGCACGCAAATCGATCGGCTTGCCGTTCGCGGATCGCGGCTGCGCCTGGCCGATCAGAGATCCGATGACATCGTTCAGCTTGTCGGAAGCCTGCCCGGTGATGGTCAGCGCACCATTCAGATCGGTGGCAATGATCAAGCCTTCGGCACGCCCGGTGAAGGTCAGAGGCGAGCGTTCAAGCGTGTAGTTTATATCAGCCTTCGCCAGCACTTTCGCGATCGGGTTGTCCGGCTTTCCGGACAAGGTGCGCGGGGCGGCCTGTTCTATGGCCTGACCGATGGCGGGTATCGCGATTGCAACAGGAGCAACGATGGTCGAAGGCCGGACGGCATCGGGAAGCGTCGGCGTCTCGGCAACCGTCGGCTTCTCAGGTTCGACTGTCGGCGTCAGGAAGTTGAGCGCCCAGAGCGTTCCCAGGAAAAAGGCAATTCCGATCACGGCTGCAGCGGCGATCTTCACTCCCCAACGAAGGCTGAACATAATGCGACGGACTCCGGCTCTCCGATCGCTGGATCAGATCGGTGCGAGACTAGGCGTTCGCGGAACCTGATACCAGAGCAATCCCGCCGATGTGATGTGGCGTCCTGAGTTTGAGCGCGAGACAGATGAAAGCACGCGACACGTGTGGCGCGTATTGGTCCGCGTCGTCGAGTGTCCGCCGAAAGGGGGGCCGTCGCAGAGCAGGGCCCCGCGACGGCAGCGGGAAGCGATGTTAGTTCTTGCGCGAGGCCAGCAATTCCGCGAGGCGATGGGGCGCTTCGGCCGATCCAAGCTCGCGCGCGCGTTCATACCAGAACGACGCCTTGACGATGTCGGGCTCTAGTCCCCGAACCTTGAACCGGGCAAGCACCACAGGATCGTAGGTCGACGCAAGGGCGAAGGCCGCGGACGCGTCGCCGGCCTGTGCGGCACGTTCGAGAACGCCACGCGCTCCGACGAAGTCGCCACTGGAAATGTAGTCGTCGCCCATCTTGCGCAGCACCGCGATTTCTTCCTGCGTCAACACGCGCGTGGGTGACGCGCTTTCGCGCGGCCGTTCGGGGGCGACTGCTGGCGCGCGGTCCGGTTCGGCGGAAGGCGTCACCTGCCAGCCTGCCGGTTCGCTTCGCTTCGCTTGATCAGGTGAGGGCCATGACGCAGTCGCCGGCTCCCGCCGCTCCGGCGCCTGCGAGATGGACTCGGTTTTCACTTGGACCGCGGAGTCGTGCGAAGGCGGAATGACGACGGCATATCGCATGCCGGGATCAGATGATGCGGCCCGCGTCTCCTTCTGGGCGGCTTCCACGCGAACCCGCAGGCTCGATGCCTTACCTTCATTGAATACGGCCGCCGCATTGCTCGACAAGCCTCGCATCGTTTGCTGTATGAGGCTTGGAACGTCCATGATCGCGATCACACCGACGATTGCGGCACCGGCCGCGGCCAGGCCGAATGTCGCGAAAATCCTGCTCGCCATGCCACGCCTGCGCGATTGCGGCCAATGTTCGCCAACCGGTTCGGGGATCGGCTCGGGATCCAGCGTTCGCGAAAGCAGCCAGGGCGGTGTTCTCGGATCGCGGAAAGCTTCGCGTACAGTTTCGACATCCGTTGCGATTTGATGATTGGAAACAGGCTCCGCCTCTTCGTCCGCGTTGTGAAAGCTGTCGGCGCGCTCATGCGAAAGGTCGGCGGGTTGCGACCGCACCTCGACGACATCGCGAGCCACTCGCCGCTCGGAGATTTCCTGCGAGGCGAGACGGCTGACATCCGACAACCGCTCGGGATGTTCGCGACCCACATTGCCGTCGATCATCGCTCGCAGGCTGAGCTCGATCTCGTCGAGAAGGCGGGCATCCTGGTCGGCTTCCGGGCCGCCGGGCTGATCCTCCGCTTCCGGCTCGGCCACATCGCTGTTCTCGGCCGCCTGATAGGTCGTCTCCGTTTGGATGGACGGGTCGAGATCTGAAATTTTCAACGATATCGTGTTCTGCTCACTCATTACGCACTCCCCCTTACACACGCGCAGTCTGCGGCCGGATTAATTCCGGCTCTTGCTGCGAGACACAGGTTTGGACTCAGGTATTGCTTCGTTTCTGGCGGACAGGCCGTTCTGCCGGTCGCGCCACGCCAGGAACTCGGAGAACAGCGCGTCGCGGCTTTCCGGTGTGCGCTGCGCGTCGCGCTTTGAATCGGCGCTCTTCAGGTACGCCTGGAATTCGCGATTCAGCTCGGTGTTTGCCGAAGGTGCGGCTGCCTGAAGCTTTTGCAATTCGCGCTCGGCCGAATCCAGCCGCGTCCAGCCTGGCACCGTGGCTGCGAGATTCACATCGCGCCACTTCGAATGGAATGGAGGCTTCTGAAACTTGCCCCAGTTCGCGAACATCCGCTCGACCATGCGCTCGATCTTCTTCTGGCGCTCGGTCCCGCGCGGCCAGTTGAATGCCGCCAGGACCGCCGGCACGGCGATGGTGTCGACCTTGGTTTGGCCCTCCGGCATCAGGTTCGGATACTGGTCCGCGGTGAATTCGCCGATCGTGTAGTAATCGGCGAATGTCTTGGAGAACGGGATTGGCAACAGGTGCAGATTCGCGTCAGCCGGAATGTTGGAGAAGAAACCGATGGGCTTGCCAACCAGACGGATGAGCGCGGAAATCTCGCCGGATTTGAGCTTCTGCATGCCCGTCGCTTCATCGACATTGACCTGTTCGACATCGATGCCGAGCCGCTGGAAGATGATGCTGCCGGTCAGGCTCGAGCCCGCGCCTGCGGGGCCGAAGCTCACCTTCTTGCCGCGCAGATCCTCAAGACTGCGGATGTCGCGCCGCGCGAGGACATGCACCTCCGACACCGGCAGGCGGATGATGTAATGAATCCGGTTGTTGAGATTCCAGATCTTGCGTTCCGTCTTGAAATACTCGAAGACGTCGGACTGGGTGACCGCAACATCGACGCCTCGCAGATACAGGAGGTCGTCGATATTGGACGCCGCTCCATAGGTGACGATCGGCAGGATGCGAAGATTGTCGCCGTCATCCAGCGCCCGTGCGATCTCATTGGCGAACGTCATGTAGGTGCCTGACATGAGGCCGCCGGCAACGCCTACGGTCCAGGCATTGCGTTTTTCCTTGATGCTCGCTTCGGTATTGCCGGTCTGCTTCAGTGCCTCCGGAATCTTCTGGGCGTTTACCGGCAGGACGGCCGCGCGTGCAGCCATGATGATCGCGATCGCCGCCAAAACGAAGTTGCGCATTCCAAACTCCCCCTTTTTGCGACGCCTTGCCAGGCGTTCGCTATCTCCGTTTTTTGTGAGAAACGGCCAGCGTTGTGTGTCGCCGCGCACATGGACGGCCGATCAGGCTGATGACGATGTGAGAATTGTGCGCGTCAGCGTCGAAAACGCCCGAGTGCCTGGTCGCCAT
The DNA here is from genome assembly GCF_035565855.1 of Pseudorhodoplanes sp. Taxonomy (GTDB): domain Bacteria; phylum Pseudomonadota; class Alphaproteobacteria; order Rhizobiales; family Xanthobacteraceae; genus Pseudorhodoplanes. The sequence goes on along the minus strand of NZ_DATMRX010000296.1, from coordinate 106 downwards.
ACGCCGCGACATCATTCTCATGACACCCTCACTCACGCGATCACACCGCGTGTACGCAACAGACTCGCTCGCGTTGTCTCTTGTTCGTTGGCGAGCGGTCGCGGAA
>NZ_DATMRX010000295.1:0-8034 GCF_035565855.1 Pseudorhodoplanes sp. | reverse complement strand
CGGTGTAGGTCGCTCCGGCGATGACATGGCGCTGGTCGGCGAGCGCGGGTTCGATCTCGACCACGCGATCCACATCGATGACCTCGCGATCGCAGCCATGCTTGCGCATCAGCGCGGCGACGCGCGCAGCGGCCTCGAATTCCTTCACGTCGCGATAGAAATGCAGGATGCCCTTGGTGCGCTCGTCATAGTGGAAGCCTTCCCGCGCACGGATCGCCTGGATCAGACCGCGGCTTTCGGTTGCGAGCTTCACGATCTCCGTGGTGTTCCGGTCGGCGCGCGACGGCAGGCAATCGACCAGGAATTTCGCGATCCACAGCCACTGGTGAATGTCCAGTTTCGGCCTGAACAGCAGCGGTGCGTCGCTCCGGAACAGCCATTTCAACACCTTGAACGGCGCCGACGGATTGGCCCAGGGCTCGGCATGGCTGACCGAGACCTGCCCGCCATTGGCAAAGCTCGTCTCCAGCCCCGCCGCCGGCTGACGGTCGATGACGCAGACCGACTTGCCGTTGCGAAGCGACCAGTAAGCCGTGTTGATGCCGACCACGCCGGCGCCAAGCACGATGACATCGAAATCGTTGCGGGAAGAGAAATCGTTGCAGGAAGACATTGGCGCTCAAGGCCTCCAGAGCTGGCGCGCATCCGCTCAGTCGCGAATGTGGCCCCCTCTGTCATTGGCCTGAGAGTATCGCCGCCCGGCCTGATTGCCGGTACGACTTACACCGTCGGCGGGAGCCTCGTCTGGGTCCGCGCCTCGACACTGCGTCGGAGACACGGTCCCGGCTCCACTCTTCAGAGTGCTAACCTTCGGAGCGGTCCTTTTGCCTGAGAGATTCCGGGGCGGTTGCTCCTTCGGCGCCGGCCCTGCCGAACCACAGGGCCAGTCTCTCCCGCTCGCATGTCAGGTATGCGCTCCGCGGCCGAAAGTCGACCCGATCACGGCTTTATGAGCTTATGAGCGGCGATAGGTTGCATCCGCATCGAACGTGCGGCCTTCGCGGAATTCGAGCTTCGGCTCGCCGGTCTGCCCGAGCGGAACACTGCGGTAAAAACAGGACCGCCGGCCGGTGTGGCAGGCGCCGGACCCTGCCTGCTCGACCTTGATCCAGATCGCGTCCTGATCGCAATCGACGCGCATCTCGACCACACGCTGGGTGTGGCCGCTCTCCTCGCCCTTGCGCCACAACTTCTTGCGCGAGCGGCTGTAATAATGCGCCTCGCCGGTTGCGATGGTCCGGGCCAAAGCATCGGCATTCATGTGCGCCACCATCAGGACCTCGCCGGTCGCGGCATCGGTCGCGACCGCGGTGACGAGCCCGTCGGCATCGAATTTGGGCTGAAGGCTGGTACCTTCCTCGATCTCGGCGGAGGCGGCCATGAAACGGCTCCCGAAAATGACAATGGCCGGGATTGCTCCCGGCCACCGCTATATCACGACGATCGGTGCCGTCAGTCAGCGCTGTCCGGCCCGGATCGAGGTCAGGAAGCGGACCTGCTCGTTGGGGTCGTCCCGGAAGCTGCCGCGAAACTGCGTTGTGACCGTCAGCGCGCCGGGCTTGGTCACACCGCGGATCGACATGCACATATGCTCGGCCTCGATCATCACCGCGACGCCCTTCGGCTTCAGGATCTCGTCGATCGCCGTCACGATCTGCGCCGTCATATGCTCCTGGGTCTGCAGGCGAAGCGCAAAGACATCCACCAGCCGCGCCAGCTTCGACAGGCCGACAACCCGGTCCACGGGGCGATAGGCAACGTGCGCCCTGCCGAAAAACGGCATCATGTGGTGTTCGCAATGGGAGTTGAAGGTAATGTCGCGCACCAGCACGAAGTCGTCATAGGCCTCGCTTTCGGCGAAAGTCCTGTCGAGCACCTCTGCCGGGCATTCGGTGTAGCCCCGGAACATCTCCTCATAAGCCTCGACCACGCGCTTCGGCGTATCCAGCACGCCCTCGCGCGCCGGATCATCACCGGCAAAGGCGATCAGGGTGCGAACGGCCTCCTCCGCCTGCTCCCGGGTGGGCCGGTTTTTCACCGGCTCCGGAGCGGCGCGCACATGGTCGGACTGCGAAGAGGCCGACGTCTGCTTCGGCCAAGGCTTTACGATAGCGTCCATGGTCTCTCCGTTCGACCGGCACGCGACGTCGAAGGGGTGCCGGGGGTGTCACCGGGTCGGCCGCGTCGCCCTCCTCCGGGCTTGGACGCTGCATTCCCGGCGCCATATATAGTCGGTTGCTGAGGCAAGACAAATACGCTTTCCCGATCCGAACCATCGGCTCAATGCATGCTGAATGACGTCTATAACGCCAGAATTCTGGAACTGGCAGGCTCGATACCCCGTATCGGCCGCATTCCGGACGCGCATGGCAGCGCCACCGCCCATTCAAAGCTTTGCGGTTCGACCGTCACCGTCGACCTCAAGATGGAGGGCGATACGGTGACCGACTTCGCCCATGACGTGAAGGCCTGCGCCCTTGGCCAGGCGTCGTCGTCGATCATGGCGCGCCATGTGATCGGGTCCCAGGCCGAGGAATTGCGCGCCTTGCGCGAGACGGTGCGCCGCATGCTGAAGGAAAACGGCGCCCCGCCGGACGGCAAATGGGCCGACATCAAGGTGCTGGAGCCGGTGCGGGACTACAAGGCGCGGCATGCCTCGACGCTTCTGACATTCGACGCCGTGGTCTCGGCGATCGACCAGATCGAGAAGAAGCGCGCAGCTGCCAAGGAAGCCGCGGAGTAAAGGCAGCCGTCTCGCGCAAAGACGAGTTGCAGGTGGTGGCTATTGGGCCGGACGCTTGAGTTCGGCGTGCTCCGCGGACGCATTCGCAGGCTGCGCGCAATGCGACAGAAGGCGCGTCACATTCGCGGCAGCGCCGGTATTCCCGATGCGGACAACCGCCGGATCGCTGTTCTCCGCCGTAGATTCAATCACCAAGGACCGCAGCCCGCTGGCTGCGAAATTCTGCAGCATCCCGCTCGTGACCGCCCCACTTGCGTTCGACATCTGCTCGCCCGGATTTTGCCCGGGGCGCGTCGCTTCGACGGTCAGCGGAATGATCTTGTTGGCGATACGGAGTTCAACGCTCTTCAGCGGCTGCGGACCTGCGTCTTCGACGTTTCGTCGCAGTTCGCTGTAGAGGACGACAAACTCTCCGGCCTTGTCACCGCAGGCGAAGGTCAAATCGATCGAGCCAATATCGTCGCCTTCGACGGTCAGCGGATGCCGCCGCCGCAACGACGTTGAGCCACCATTCTCAGCCATGACCCAACCCCGTTCGCGCTCCTCGCGCGACGAGAAGGACACGCGGCGCGGCGCGAACTGATTGGTCGCCGCGCTGGCGGTCGATTGCGGCGCACTCGCCCGCGCGTCCGTGAGATCGGAATTGTCGAGCTTCATCCGCCGCATCTCGTCACGCGACAGGACGCGCATCGGCTCCCACGGCGGAATGCGCAGCGACAATTCAAGCAGATCGACGCTGCCGCCCATCTCGATCGTGTATTGGGCGAGCTTGCCGATGTCGCGCTGCACGAGGACAAGGTCCTCGGCGCTGTAATTTGCAGCAGCGGCGTCGTCTCTGCGGTCGCCGAGCCAGATCTGGTGCACGCGGACGCGCGCTTCAGGCGGCACGATCCGCTTGGCGCCGGAGAGCAGCACGAACGCACACATCGACTCGCAATCGGCGCGCGGCACAATGTTCGCGACACGCGGGTCGGCGGCGCCCTTCACCGGGACCGTACGCCCGACCGTCGTGGTCATCTCAAGCTTGCGGATGGCCCGGCCGAGGGCGATGGCGCCGTGAACGGAACCGCCTTCGGAATTCAGAACGATGGTTGCGCCGCGCAGGTTATGCTTTGCGGCAAAAGCCTCGAACTCGCGCGCCGTATCGGCACGGATCATGCCCGTGGCTGAAACCCAGGTTCTGCAGGGGGCCGTGCAGTTTGCCGCATCCTGACGCATCGTGAACTGCATCGGGGCCGAACGCGACGGGTCGCTTTCGGCGACCGGCGCGGCGAAAGACACAAGCAAACATCCAAGTGCGACCGCACCCATCCGGCGCAGCTTCATGCAACTCCCCCGGTTCCCGTGATCCCACGGTACGTGGAAATTCGGCTTGTTGTCCGCCGATCTGTGGGATCGCGTGTCACCCGGTGTATTTTTTAATATGCGGCCGGGATTCGCGTCCAGCGAAACTGTTGCTGTGCAACGAAATACCTATACGGGAACCGGAACCTTTTCCCTGTCGAAAGTTCCAGTTTGCTCCCTATTTAGAGGGACTTATCGAACGATGTTGCATCAGTGATCGCAAGAGTGGCGACACCGAGACGCCTATTGAATCTCGCGTTGTGTGTCCGCAGCGCCCCACGACAGGCGGGCCGCGGTCTCATCCGCCTGTACCGCTACACGCTGTCGCCGCTGATCGGGTTTCACTGCCGCCATTTGCCGACCTGTTCCGAATATAGCGATGATGCATTGCAGCGCCACGGACTATGGGCCGGCGGGTGGATGACGCTCGGGCGCCTGTGCCGCTGCCATCCCTATGGAACCTCGGGGCTGGATTTTGTCCCCGCGCACCTGCATCCCGAGGCGCGCTGGTATCTGCCCTGGCGCTATGCGCGCTGGCGCTCGACCAACGGAACTCCGCCCGGCGACGCAGCCTGAGTCCGGCCACGGCCGCGAACCAGTGCACCGGAGGCATCCTGCATGCGCCCGCGCACCAGATCGAGCGCGCAAACCACGAGACCGGCGCCCAGCACATACCATCCGGGACGGATGGCGAGGTCGAAGTCGAACACCGTTGACAGCACTGTCATCGGCGAAACCCGGTACCACAGCGCGATGCCGGCCGCCTCGCCGAGGAAGGTCGCCAGCGCCACCCCGATGGTCATGAAGAACAGCGTCAGCGTGGAGAGTTCCGGCCCTTTCCGGGCGGCGACCACGCGATAGACCATCAGCCAGCCGAACAGCCCGCTGATGGTCGCGGGCAGCGTGAAGTCTGCCTTGGTCTGCTGGAAAAAATGAATAAGCGACAGAAAAGCGACGAGATAGGTGATCTGATGCAGGCGCCGCCAGCGCAGAGCGCCGAGCCGCTTCACCATGGTGTCGTTCGAGGTGACGGCGAGCGCAAACAAGCCGATCCAGGCAACAAGGCCGACGGTCAGATACAGTCGCTTGACGATCTCAAGCGCCACCTTGACGAGATCGAAGCGCTCATCGGCGACGTAAAGCAGGATGTGCAGCGTCGCGTAGCAGAAGGCGCCCACCCCGATCATGCGGCGCACATCGATCAAACCGGAGAAGCGTCCGCTTCTTCGCAGCGGCGTGATCGCAAGCGCAACCAGCATGAAGATCAGCGCCCAATAGCCGGTGCGGTGCACGAGGTCATTGAGCAGCCGCGGCGCAAGCGCGTGCGCATACCAGGCCTGAAGCGCGAGCGCCGCCGGCACAAGCAGAAAGACCAGCGCCGCAATACGGAGCGCGGAAACCCGCCCCCGCCGGTCACGCCAGAGCTGATAGCCATGAACCGTCATGCAGCCCGCCTAACACATCGCGCAATAGCATCGAAGCATGACGTTGATGCACTGACGGGGTTGTGACCGGCTAACCCGCGGCGGCGCGACGATCACGCGATGGTTTGCGGATCGCGCTCTGCAGCACCCGCTTCAATTCCGCGATATCGTAGGGTTTGCGAAGCACCGGCAGCCCGCTCGGAAGCGGCTTGTCGACCGCATTGTAATAGCCGGTGGTCAGCACCACCGGCAGGTTCGGGTAATCCTTGGCGATCTGCTGCCCGAGTTCGACGCCGTTCATGCCGCCCGGCATCTCGACATCCGAGAAGACCAGGTCAAATTGTTCGCCGGTGCGCAAGACCTCGAGCGCCGTCTGGGCGCTGGCGACGCGCGTCACCTGATAGCCAAGCTCGTTGAGCAAGGCGGTCGCAATATCGGCGACTTCGGTATTGTCCTCGACGACGAGTATCGTCCCGGCGGCAACCTGCGCCGCATCGCCGATGGGCGCCGGCGCCGAACGCTGCGGCTGTTCGTGCGAGCGCGGCAAGTACAGCGTGAAAGTCGTGCCCTGTCCGACTTCGCTCGATACCGTGACGGTGCCGCCGCTCTGTTTGGCAAATCCATAGACCTGGCTGAGCCCCAGTCCGGTGCCCTTGCCGACATCTTTCGTCGCGAAGAACGGCTCGAAAATCCGCCCAACCGTCTCGCGGGGAATGCCGCAGCCGGTGTCGGACACTGCAAGGGCCACGAAATCGCCCGTCAGCCGGTCCTGAGCCGGATCGCCACGCAGCGTCACCGGACGCACGGTGAGTTCGATCACGCCTCCGTTCGGCATCGCGTCGCGGGCATTCACCGCAAGATTGAGAACGGCAAGTTCAAGTTCGCTCAGATCGACCCGCACCGGCGCGATGGTGCCCGGCACGTCAATTCTCATCTCGATGTCGCCGCGCAGCGACGGTGCGAGCAGCGAGCGGAATTCACGCACCCGCTGCGCAAGATCGATCACCTGAGGCGTGAGATTCTGCTTGCGCGAAAATGTCAGAAGCTGGCGCACCAGACTTTCGCCGCGCTGCGAAGCGGTATCGATCATGTCGAGCTTGCGCAGCAATTTCGGGTCTTCGAGATTGCGGCGGAGCCGATGCACATTGCCTTTCACGATCATCAGGATGTTATTGAAGTCGTGCGCGACGCCGCCGGTCAATTGCCCGATCGCTTCCATGCGCTGAGCCTGGCGCAGTGCGCCCTCGGCGACGGCGCGCCGGCCCTCCTCCTGATAGAGCCGCCGCGTGCGCTCCAGCGCCACCCAGATCGCGCCGAGCAACACCACCGTCACTGGCAATCCGAAGGCCAGATACCCCGCCATGGCTTTCAGCCACTCCGCGCGGATTGCGGATGTTTCCACGCCGGCGACGACGAACACGGGCAGGTTCGGCAATTTCTTCCATGTCATGCGTCGCTCGACGCCATCGGTCGCCGATACGCGCGTGGTGAACGCGCCCGCCGGATTGCTGCGCATGGTCTCGGCGAGCATCGATGTCATGGCTCTGCCACTGCCCGTCGCGAAAGGAGGATCGCGCGCAAGCACCGCACCGTCCTCGCGCACGAGCGCCGCATATCCGCCCGGGAAACCCAGGCGAAGCTTCTCGAAAAAGCGCTCGAAATAGGACGGCAGGATCGAGATCTGGATCACGCCGCGAAAGGTACCGTCGGGGCTCGGCCGTGCCCTGCTGACACTGAAGAATTCGCCTTCGGGATACGGTTCGCGCGGCTTCAGCACGGTGCCGACAAAGATCCGACCCGCCTGACCGACATGCGCCTGGAAATAGTCACGGTCGGAGAAATTGACCCCTTCGGGCTGCGGATAGGCGATCGAATTGACCAAAGCGCGACCGTTCGGATCGAAAACCCAAATCGACTTGAATTGCGGGAGGGCGAGGACAAGCTGCTTCAGCCGCTGATGCAGCCGCGCTTCCTCGGCCACGATCTGGTCATCCGACATCCCCCGGATGACCTCATTTGTTTCGGAAATGCTGCGCTCGATGGTTTCGAAGACCTTGAGGGCGTGCTCCTGCAGGATGCTGGCAGTTCGTTCGATCCGTTCGTCGGCGACCGCATGGGTCTGCCTGTAATTATTCACCGCCAGGATGAGAAACAGCACGATCGGAAGAACAAGGGCCGCCGACATGGCGAGCCGCAGCGACCGGATGGCGGAAGATTGCGCTATGTCCATTGAATTCCGGGCAACACTTCCAACGCCTTCAGCCGGCCCGGTCACTTGCTCACCGGGTCCGTCGGGTCGTCCGCCGCAAACGCCCGACCAGCGATAATGTTCCGGCACGATCCGAGTATTCCGGGCGCGAACATCAGGTGCGACCACCACATCGCATCGGCGCTCCGTTCAGCGCTTCCAAAAGCCCCTTGGTCGACAGCCTGGTTTCCCGCCGCCACTCGTCCTTTTCCTCGTGCAGCACCATGGACTCGCTGGCCGCGAGGCGGCTCAGCGCATCGGCGGCCACCGGCTGG
>NZ_DATMRX010000294.1:0-17275 GCF_035565855.1 Pseudorhodoplanes sp. | reverse complement strand
AGATTGAAGGGAGCGCGGCTGCGCCACAGGATGCACAGGAGCACGGCCGTGGCGCCGGCAAGCATCCATTGGAGCGCGAAGGCCACCGTTTCGCTGCCGCCGAGTAGGCGCGTGAGCCCGAACAGGCTTTGCAGCTTGGCGAAGTCCGCAAGGCCCTCGCTCAGCGTTGCGTGCGAGGCGTGACGGAGGGCCTCGATAAAGCCCTCCCATGCACCGAAGCCGAAGGCGAGCGTGGCCGCTGCGATCAGGAGAAGCGTCGTCGCCGCTGCGGCCATGAGCGCGCGCCAATAGCCGCCGGCCAGCAGCACGAGCGGGATCAGCACGCCGAAATGCGGCTTATAGGAGAGAAGGCCAAGGAGGATGCCCGCGACGACGGGCCGGCTGTCGAGGCAGACCAGCATCCCGCCGATCAGGGCCGCGGTGAGGAACCCGTTCTGGCCGACCGTGGCGTTGGCGACGATCGCGGGGAAGGCGCAGGCGAAGGCGAGCCCGAGACGGCCCTGCATGATGCCGGCCATCGCCGCGGCAAAGGCCCCGAATGTCCCGGCGATCCAGACGACATGGGCAACGCTGAGCGGAAGCAGCGCGAGGGGCGCCGCCGCGAAGAAGAAAGTCGGCGGATAGGCCCACGGATAGCTGCCGTCGAAGTCGCGGCCGAGAGCAAGAGCCTCGGCGGCCTTGTGCAGGGCGGGGTCGTAGGCCGCGGCCGTGTTCCCGGACAACGCCTGCTTTCCGCCGGCCCAGACATTCACGAAGTCGGTCGCGATCGGAAAGCCGTCGGGACCGACGAGCCAGGTGCCCTGAAAAAGCGCCACCGCGAGATACACCGCATTGGCGATGCACAGCCCGAACAGGGTCAACTCGGCCGGCTTCGGCAGCGCTGGCGGGGGGCAGGGCGCGGCGATCGTGCGAGACGGCATGGGGGCTCGGTGCGGCCGGGATCGGCAGAGACTAGGCCGCGCGATCTAAGAAGGGCTTAAGCCGGGACAGTCGGCCCGCGCCAGGCGGGGGCGGGAACGTGAGGCGCGTCAGGACGTTGCTGCCGCGCAATGACTCCTCCGATCCTACCTCCAGACCCGAAGCGGCCCACCATGTTCGGATTCCTCTGTGCCGGCTGCGGCCGCTGCCTTGAGGAATTGCCGGCCTGGCAGCTCGGCGCCGAGCGCTTCTATTGCGGGATCTTCTGCCGCGAGGCCGACGAGCAGGCGCCGCCACCGCGCCCGCGCGGCCGGGACGCGCGCCGATAGATGCGCATTTGAAAATGCGGACGGGGCCGTATATCTAGGGGCCGATTCCGATGCCCGGGAGACAGCGACGGCTCGTCTCCGGCGGCCATTGGGGAATAGTTCAATGGTAGAACAGCGGACTCTGACTCCGTTAATCTAGGTTCGAATCCTAGTTCCCCAGCCAACCTTTAGTAAAAATGCCGGCGACCGTATCGCGGCAGCTGCGCATCCCGGCAACGGCGACTCACGTCTCCTCTCTGGCGACTTTCCACTCCCGCAGCTTTGCGAGAGCGCGTTGCGATAATTGTTCATCGCCGCAACCGTATGTTGTCGCGCTGCCTGAGCGCCGCTAGGATTCGCAAGGCTCGCCCCGCGCTTCTCGTGCGGGCGGCTTGCGTCTCTTCAGCGATGCCGGGCGCCGGGACGCAACGCTTTCCCTTTTTGCAACTCCACTCGTTGGTGAGCGAAATCTCATGGCGGCGCTGATCCCCGACGGTTCAATTCTCCTTCGATATTGTGTTGCGGCGTTCCTCTGTCTCCTCGGCGCGACCGCAGCGTCCGCCCAGCCGCTGGTCGTTGCGCTCGGCGACAGCAACACTGCGGGATGGGGCGTCGGACAAGCCAATGCGTTCCCCTCGCAGTTGAACGCGATGCTGCAGCGTCGCGGCTATAATGCCCGGATCGCCAATGCCGGCGTCTCCGGTGACACCTTCGGCGGCATGCTCGCGCGGCTCGACTCGAGCGTCCCGTCCGGGACGCGGCTCGTGATCGTGCAGGGCGGCTACAACGATCTGATCCGCGGCACGCCGCGCGACGTCATTATCGCGCGCATTCAGGGCATTCTCGCGCAGCTCCGCGCGCGCCGGGTGCCCGCGGTGCTGTGCGGCTTCTTCTTTCCGGAATGGGATGCGGTCGGCCGGAAGCTCGCCGCTCAATATGGTGCGCGGTTCGTGCCCGGCAGCACCTGCTATTCGCCGCGGCATACCGGGCCCGATCGCCTGCACATGTCCGCCGAAGGCCACACCGTCGTGGCACAGCGCCTGATGCCGGTGGTCGCCAGCGCGCTCGGTGGCGCAAGAGTGCAGCACGCAAAGCGGACCGCAGCGGCGCCGAAAACGCGGGCCGCGACAGCGCGATAAGGCTGCCGCCCGCCGCGCCTCGATCTGAAGTTTATTCGCCGATCAGGCCGGGTGCCCGTCGTCCGGGTCGCGCGGCGTGTTCTTCTCCTGCTGCGGGGTCATGCGCGCGGGATCGGGCTCGCCCGGAACGCCGCGGGGGCCGAGGCGCTCGCGCTGCATCTCGTCCTCCGTCTTGAGGTGATCGAGGTTTTCGGAAAGCGGGCGAGGCTCTTTGGGCATGATGCACTCCTTGCGGCGATCCACAAACGCAAGCGACGCCCTTCCGTTCCTGTCAGGCCGCGTCGAGGGCGAGCGACAGATCCTCGACGATGTCGTCGGGATGCTCGAGGCCGACCGATAGCCGCAGGAAACCGTCGGTGATGCCGAGATCGGCGCGCGCCTGGGGCGTGATGCGCTGATGCGTGGTGGTCGCCGGATGCGTGATCAGGCTCTTGGCGTCGCCGAGATTGTTGGAGATCTTCACCACCTGCAGCGCGTCCTGCACGGCGAAGGCGGCCTTCTTGCCGCCTTTCACTTCGAACGCGACGAGGTTGGAGCCGCCCGTCATCTGGCGCTTGATGATGTCGGCCTGCGGATGGTCCGCCCGGCCACAATAGATCAGACGGGACACCTTCGGATGTCCGGCGAGGAAGTCCGCGACCTTGGCGGCATTCTCGGTTTGCTGACGCACGCGCAAGGGGAGCGTCTCAAGCCCCTTGAGCATGACCCAGGCATTGAACGGCGACATCGAGGGGCCGGTCTGCCGGTGCAGGTTATGGATGTTGTCCTGGATGAACTGCGCCGAGCCAAGCACGACGCCGCCGAGACATCGGCCCTGTCCGTCGATGTGTTTGGTCGTGGAATAGACCACGCAATCGGCGCCGAGCTTGAGCGGACTCTGCCACAGCGGGGTGGAGAACACGTTGTCGACGGTGAGCGTGGCGCCGGCATCATGGGCGATCTTTGCGACCGCTTCGATATCGATGACTTCCAGCGTCGGATTGGCCGGCGTCTCCATGAAGAAGGTCTTGGTGTTCGGGCGCACCGCCTTCCTCCACTGATCGAGGTCCTTGCCATCGACCAGCGTCGAAGCGACGCCGAAGCGCGGCAGCAATTCCTCGACGACGTAAAGACACGAGCCGAACATCGCGCGGGAGGCGACGACGTGATCGCCGGCCTTGACCTGACCCATCAGCGCGAGAGTGACGGCCGCCATGCCGGTCGCCGTCGAGCGGGAATCCTCGGCGCCCTCGAAATCGGCGATGCGGGTCTCGAACATCCGCACGGTCGGATTGGCGAAACGCGAATATTGAAAGCCCGGACTTTCGCCCTTGAAGCGCGCCTCCGCCTGAGCCGCAGTCTCGTAGACATAGCCCTGTGTCAGGAACAACGCCTCCGACGTTTCGGCAAATTGCGAGCGCAGGATGCCGTGATGAACGAGGCGGGTTTCGGGGCGGAAGTCGCGGCGCGGCGATTTGGTTTCAGAGGACGACATGGCAGGCTCCAGGCACAAAAAATCCCGGCCGGAAGTCCGGGCCGGGCACACGTGTCCCCGGCCTTTTAGCGATTTGTTTTACGTGGCTGCAAGCCGGCCGGCTCAAATGACCACGGATCAATGACCGCTTTACGCCGCGGACGTTGGTGCGTCAAGGCGTGGGCAGCTATGCGGCCTTCGCCTGTTTCGCGGCCTGGATCGCGGCCCACACGCGCGCGGGCGAGGCCGGCATGTCGATATGGCGGATGCCATAGACCGACAGGGCATCGACCACCGCATTCATCACGCAGACCAGCGCCCCGGCGCAGCCGGCTTCGCCGCAGCCCTTGGTGCCGAGCGGGTTCGTGGTCGCGGGAACCGGATGGCTGACAAAGCCGATATCCGGAAAGTGATGCGCACGCGGCATCGCGTAATCCTGGAACGAACCGGTGAGCAATTGCCCGTCCTCGTCATAGACGGCGTTTTCCATCAGCGCCTGTCCGATGCCCTGAACGACGCCGCCATGGACCTGGCCCTGCACCAGCAGCGGATTGACGATGGTGCCGAAGTCATTCACCGACGAATAGCGAACGACGTCGACTTCGCCGGTCTCCGGATCGATCTCCACCTCCGCGACGTGGCATCCATTCGGGAAGCTCGACGCCACGCCGTCCTGAATGATGCTCGCGTCCAGCGTCGCGGGCGTGCCATCCGGCAGAGTCAGACCGGTCCGCAATTTTTCCGCAAGCTCCATGATGCCGATCGCGCGATCGGTTCCTGCGATCACGAAGCGGCCGCGCTCGAATTCGATATCGGCGGGAGAGGCTTCCAGCACGTGCGAGGCGATCGCCTTGCCGTTCTCGATCACCTGGGCCGACGCTTCGAGAATCGCAGCGCCACTCGCGGTGATCGAGCGCGAGCCGCCGGTGCCGCCACCGGCAATGAGCTGGTCGCTGTCGCCCTGAACCAGCCGGATGCGCTCGAACGGAATCCCGAGCGCACGCGACAGCACCTGTGCGAACGGCGTGGCATGTCCCTGTCCGTAATCGAGCGTGCCGGTGATGATCGTGACGTCGCCATTGGCTTCGAAACGAATGCCGCCCATCTCCTTGCCCGGAGGCGCGGTGACCTCGAGGAACGAGCCGATGCCGATGCCGCGCAACTTGCCCCGCGCCTCGCTTTCGCGCTTGCGCGCGGCAAAGCCTGCAAGATCGGCCTTCGCCAGCGCTTCCTCGAACACGGTGGGGAAGTCGCCGCTGTCGTAGGTCATGCCGGAGGACGCGGCGTACGGAATCTGCGACGGCGCGATGTGGTTGCGGCGGCGCAATTCGAGCCGGTCGATCCCCATCTCTTTGGCCGCGGTGTCGATCAGCCGCTCCATATAATAGTTGCCCTCGGGGCGTCCTGCGCCGCGATAGGCCGTGACCTGCGTGGTGTTGGTGAACACGCATTTCGCCGACACTTCGAGCAGCGGCGTCCGGTAGACGCCGGGCGTGTTCTTCACCGCATTCAACGTACCGGGGAGCGGCGCCACCATCGCAAGGAAGCCGCCCATATTGGCGTAGCTCGTCAGCCGCACGGCGAGGAAGTGACCGTCCTTGTCGAGCGCGAGCTCGGCCGTGACCTCATGGTCGCGGCCATAGGCGTCCGACACGAAGGCGCCGGAGCGGTCGTCGGTCCATTTCACCGGGCGCCCGAGCACCTTCGCTGCATGAAGGATGCAGACATATTCGGGATAGACCTGCGCCTTCATGCCGAACGAGCCGCCGACATTGCCGGTCACGACGCGCACCTGGTCCGGCTTCACGCCGAGGATATCGACAAGCTGGCTCTTCATGCCGAACACGCCCTGGCTCTGCGCGTGCAGGGTGAAATGCTGGGCCTTCGCATCGTATTCGGCGATGGCCGCGCGCGGCTCCATCGGCGCGACCGCGAGACGCGTATTGCGCAAGTCGAGCTTTGTCACATGCGCGGCCTGTGCAAAGGCGGCGGCGACCTTCTCCTCATCGCCGTAATGATAGTCGAGCGCGACATTACCCGGCGCCTCGCTGTGGATCAGTGGCGCGTCGGGCTTCGCGGCGGCGCTTGCAAGGGTCACGGCGGGCAGGGGATCGATGTCGAGCACGACGGCTTCCGCCGCATCGCGCGCTTGCGCTGCGGTTTCCGCAACCACAAAGGCGACCGGGTCGCCGACATAGCGCACCTTGTCGGATGCAAGGGCGTAGCGGGCCGGCTTCTTCATCTCGGACCCGTCGCGATTCTTGAGCGGCACGACGCATTTGAGCGTGCCGTAGCCGGCGAGATCCTTTGCCGTGTAGATTCCGAGCACCCCCGGCATCGCCGCCGCGTCCGCAACATCGATGCCGTTGATCACGCCATGGGCGTAGGGCGAGCGCACCATCACGGCATAGACCTGCCCCGGCAGCAGGATGTCGTCGGTGTAGTGGCCCTTGCCCTGGACCAGGATCGGATCTTCGGTTCGCGGCACGGGTTGGCCGACACCGAATTTTGCTACGGCCCAATCGTCCGACGCTGAGACGTCTTCGCGGATATTCATGCGGGGAATTGCTCGCTGGTAGGCGGGATCATCGAATAATGGCGGCGACCGCATCCGGCAAGGATGGGCAGCGGCATGTCAGGCTCCCGGGTGCCGCAGGGCGATCACCCTATCAACCCCGCGGGGAGGAATGGTTTCCCCCCGGCGAAAAACCGGGCTAGACTTTGCCTGATCTTTGAACACAACGCCGCAGAGCCCCACCGGGCGCACGGCAGGACGAACTTGATGAGCGACGAGGCGCGGGCGACCGGCCTCGATCCCGCGCGCGAGCGCCCCCGCCCCAATTCGCCCGTGAAGGCGGACGAGGGGCAGGGTGGACGACCGCGCCCCAACTTTGTGGGGGATCGAGGATCGCCCAGATATCCCTCATCCGAGGGAACGGTGCAGGACGTGGCTGCACCCTATGACTATGCGCGCCGCGAGGTTCGCGAGCCGTCGGCATTGGGAACCGATCTCTACGGCCCCACCTATGCCGCGCTCGATCTTGGCACCAACAATTGCCGGCTGCTCGTGGCCCGCGCCACCCATGAAGGATTTCGGGTCATCGATGCCTTTTCGAGGATCATCCGGCTCGGCGAAGGCATCACGTCGTCGGGCCGTCTCGGCGAACCCGCCATCGCGCGTGCGATCGAGGTGCTGCGCATCTGCCGCGACAAAATGCGCAATCGCGGTGTCACCCGCGCGCGACTGATCGCCACCGAGGCCTGCCGGCAGGCGCAGAACGGCGAGGCATTCCTCGACCGGGTGCGCGAGGAGGTCGGTCTGTCCCTCGAAATCGTGGATCGCGAAACCGAGGCGATGCTCGCGGCGATCGGCTGCACGCCGCTGGTCGATCCGGATGCCGGCGGCGCAATCCTGTTCGATATCGGCGGCGGATCGTCGGAGATCGCGAGCCTCGGCCGTCCCAGGGCCACGCGCCGCGGTCCGCCGGAGCCGGCGATGCAGGGCTGGACTTCGCTGCCGGTCGGCGTCGTCACGCTCGCCGAGCGTCACGGCGGCATCAGCGTGACGCGCGAGATCTTCGAAGCGATGGTGGATGAAGCCGCGCATCACATCGCCCCGTTCGCAAGCGAGCAGCGCAAGCACCGGATCAACGGTCATCTTCTCGGCACCTCGGGCACCGTCACCACGATTGCCGGCGTGCATCTCGGATTGAAGCGCTATGACCGCCGCCGGGTGGATGGCTGCTGGATGATGGACGATGAAGTCACCGAGGTGATGGAGCGCCTGCTCGCCATGTCCTATGACGAACGGGTCTGCAATGCCTGTATCGGCGCCGAACGCGCCGACCTCGTGCTGGCCGGCTGCGCGATCCTCGAAGCGATCCGCCGGGCGTTCCCGAGCGCGCGGCTGCGCGTTGCGGACCGCGGATTGCGCGAAGGCATGCTGGTGCAGATGATGCGCGCCGATGGCGTTTGGCGCGAGGCGGGGACTTCGTGAAAGCATCCAAAGCGAAAGCATCCAAAGGCAGCGGCGGCCGCGACCTGAAGACGCGCGTCAAGACCGCCAAGGGCCGCAAGCTTTCCTCCAAGCTTTGGCTGGAGCGGCAACTCAACGACCCGTATGTCGCGCGCGCCAAGCGTGAGGGATACAGGTCGCGCGCGGTCTACAAGCTCGCTGAAATCGACGACAAGGCGAAATTCCTCAAGCCCGGCGCACGTATCGTGGATCTCGGCGCAGCGCCCGGCGGCTGGAGTCAGCTCGCGTCACAGCGCGTTCTTTCGGCCGACGGCAAGGGGCGCGAACAGGGGAAAGTGGTCGCGATCGACATCCTCGAGATGGACCCTGTGCCCGGCGTCGATTTTCTTGTGCTCGACTTTCTGGACCCGTCGGCGCCGGACATCCTGAAGGAGAAGCTCGGCGGGCCCGCCGATGTCGTGTTGTCCGACATGGCTGCGAATGCCACCGGCCATCGCAAGACCGATCACCTGAAGATCGTCGCATTGGTGGAAGCTGCGGCGATGTTTGCCGCGGAGGTGCTCAAGCCTGGCGGCACATTCCTCGCCAAGGTGCTGCAGGGCGGTACCGAGGGCGACCTGCTCGCCATGCTCAAACGCAATTTCGCGAGCGTGAAGCATGTGAAGCCCGCGGCGAGCCGCCAGGACTCGGCGGAGCTCTATGTGCTGGCGACCGGCTTCCGGGGTGAGCCGCAGGCGTGAGCGCTGCTAGCGCTTCGCCGCAAGGCATTGCGCAAGGTCGTAGTCGGTGTTGCAGAGGCGCGCGGCTTCATTCGCGCTCGCGCCTTTCGCCGCTTCCTGGAGCTTGCATTCGGCCACCGACACATTGGTCTGCAGGTATCGCATCTGGCAGGATTCGCGGCGGTTCTTCGCGCGAATGCCCTTGCGAACCATGGCCTGGTAGCGCTTGCGGTAATCGGGATTCTTCAGCCCGATGGCGGCCAGCGCCTTCTCGTAGTCCCCGCTTTTTGTGACAGGCGCGGCATAGGCGCTGAGGTTCACCAGCGCTTCGAAGGCGGCGCGGCCCTGCTTGGGCGGTGGCGGGTTGTCGGCAAATGCGCCGAGAAGCGCGAGGCCTTGTTTGCCGAGGCTTTCCGCCTCGGCGCTTGTGGTCGCGGGACCGGCCTGCATCTTCTGGAGTGCGTCACGCAACTTCGCCGCCTCGGCGCAAACCGGACAATTGGTTTGGGCGAAGGCGGCCTGCGCGGAGAGGAAGGTGAGGAAAAGCAGCGCCAGAACTGGTCTTGTCATTGAGCCTCGCCAACGGATCGATCGCCTCCGAGTATCGGCTTGCACGTCAAATATTGCCACTGGGAAGGCCGTTTTTGTGCCTTCGGTGCCCAAAAGCCATAATTCAAAGGCCTTTCCGCGTCGCAAAAGTGCGACAAGCCCGATTTATCGACACTTTTCGCACGCGGAGCCGCGCTTTCCCTTCGCAAGCGGTTGCGAATCTCTTAATGCGAAGCTTCGCGCACACCGCGCTTCTAAGAGGGCATTTTCCATGGCGGCAAAACCAAAAACCAAGGCAAAGGCGGCGGCAGCGAAGCCGGCAGCGAAGAAGTCGGCGGCGCCGAAGGCCGCAGGACCGAACAAGATCACGCTCAAGCAACTGGCCGCAACGATTGCCGAAGAGCATCAGATCACCAAGAAGCAGGGCGAGGCGATGCTCAACGACCTCGTGGCTCTGATCACCAAGCACCTGAAGAAGGGCGAGCGCATCCGGCTCACCGGCCTCGGCATCCTTCAGGTCCGCAAGCGTGCTGCCCGCATGGGGCGCAATCCGGCGACCGGAGAGGCGATCAAGATCAAGGCCAGCAAGAAGGTGGCATTCCGCCCGGCCAAGGAACTGAAGGAAGCGGTCTGACGCTTTCTGACTTCGCTCATTCCCGCGCAAGCGGGAATGCGGAGCATGTAGCCTCCAGAACTTACGATGCTCCGAGTCCCCGCCTTTGGGCGGGGACGAGCGGAGCGTCTTGCGTTTTGCAGACGACTTCTGACTTACAGAAGCTGTCGCTGTCATCGCCCGCGAAAGCGGGCGCGATCCAGTAAACACCACCGTTTTCGGAATTTACGCGATGCGCCGCCTTCGCGGGGCATGACAAAACCGGGCCAAGCGATTCCACCTCGACCGCAGTTGCTCTGAAGTCCGACCGCCCTGGTCAGCCGAGACGTTGATCGGACGTTTCCGCAGCGGCGATCGGCTCTGCCTTCTCTTCGGACTCGGTCTCGGCTTCGACCTTGACTGGCACGCGACCGGACATTTCGGCGCCCGCATCGGCTGGCAAGCGCCAGAACCACAACGCCGAGGTCGCCGAAATCGCCGCAACCACGAGGAAGGCCGGCGTGAAATCGGCCGGCGTGAATTCGCTTGCGCCGCGGAAGGTCAGCGACATCTCGACCATCAGCGCGCCGACCGCGACCCCCGCCGAGATCGCCAATTGCTGACCGACCGAGGCGAGCGCTGTCGCCCGGCTCATGCGACGCGGCTCGATTTCGGCATAGGCGATGGTGTTCGCCGCGGTGAATTCCAGCGCGCGAAAGAACCCGCCGATCAGGAGGATCACGATCAGGATCGTGACCGGCATGCCGGGCCGGAATACGGCAATCGCGGCGATGAAGGCCGAACTGATGAGGGCATTGGCGATCAGCACACGCCGGAAGCCGAAGCGGTTGATGGTGCGCGCCGCCACGGTCTTCATGCCGATGGCACCGAGCGCACCGGCGAAGGTGACGAGCCCGGACTGAAACGGGCTCATGTGGAATCCGGTCTGCAGCATCAGCGGCAGCAGGAACGGGATCGCGCCGATGCCGAGCCGGAACAGGAAGCCGCCGACCAGACTGGCGTTGAAGGTCGCGTAGCGCAGCAGCGAGAAATCGAGGATCGGCGCCGGGATTTTTCTGGCGTGAAAGAGATATGCGGTCATCGACAAGGCGCCGCCGGCCACGAGGGCTGTGGTGATGGGCCATGGCAGCATGTCGAGGCCCGCGACGGAGAGCCCGAATGCGAGGCCGGCGACGCCCAGTCCGGCGAGCAGCATGCCGACGCCGTCGAACGGCTCCTGATGTTCGGCAGGGACCGGATCGATATAGAGCAGCACCAGCACGATGCCGACGATGCCGATCGGGATGTTGATCAGGAAGATCCAGTGCCACGACGCATAAGTGGTGATGAAACCGCCGACCGGCGGTCCGACCACGGGGCCGATCAGCGCCGGGATCGTCACCCAGGCCATGGCGCTGACCAGCTCGCGCTTCTCGATGGTGCGGACCAGCACGAGCCGGCCGACCGGCGTCATCATCGCGCCGCCCATGCCCTGCACGATGCGCGCGACGACAAAGCCTTCCAGCGAGCTTGCCATCGCGCAGCCGATCGATCCCAGCATGAAGACGAAGATCGCCGCGGCAAAGACGCGGCGCGCGCCGAAGCGGTCGGCGGTCCAGCCGCTCGCCGGAATGAAGACGGCGAGTGAGAGAAGGTAGGACGTGACCGCGAGTTTCAGCGCCAGCGGGTTTGCGCCGATGTCGGCGGCGATGGCCGGGAGCGAGGTGGCGATGACCGTCGAATCGAGATTCTCCATGAACAGCGCGCACGCGACGATCAGCGGCACGAGACGCGGATGATGCTGCATGGAGGGTCCGGCGGGTCGAGGAAGCGGGCGTTGTAGCATTTCGGTGTGGCGCAGGCGCAAAGCCTTGCGCCGGGGGCTGCCCTTCCTACATGGAATGGCTGCGAAAGGCCGCGCTGTCTCGGCCGGGGAGGTTCACTGGAATGATCTACGTTCTGGCGTTCTTTCTGCCGCCGTTGGCGTTGCTGCTGAACGGACAGATTTTTGCGGCCATCTTCAACGCCGCCCTGTTCGTTGTGTTCCTGGTGATCGGGCTTTTGACGCTGTCGCCGTTCCTGTGGCTGATCGCGCCGGCGCACGCGATCATCGCGATCTACATGCGGCGCGAGGATCGCAAGCATCGCGAACTGGTCGAGGCGATCGAGCGGCACGGCCCGCCGGCGAACTGGCGGCCCTAAAGGTCGCCGTAGCGCCCGCTGTCATCGCGGCAGTGCGCCGCTGCGTTCTCCGACGATGCAGCAGGCCGAGGTCCAGCCGGCATGTCCCCGCCAGCTGACCTCGCACCACGGATGCGCCGACCGCCGATCCTGCGGCTTTTGGCACCGGCCGACCACAAGGCCGGTTGCCCCGGCCGGAATCGACACCACGAGTGAAAAGTTCGTGCCGGGCCCTGTCCGCATGTTGTGGATGCCTTGGGAGACATTGTTCAACACGCGATACGTCTCGCGCGGTGGGAGCGCCGCGACTTGGGGTGCGGCAGGCGTGACCTTTGCAGGCGGCGGTGACGTCGGCGCGGATGGCGCCGGTGCGGACGACGCCGAGACCTGAGGCGCAGGTGTCGGCCGCGCGGGTGGCGGCGTTTGGCTTCCATCGGTGCGCGCGAGAAAGATGCGGCCGGGAATCTGGTCGTAATAGGCCGGCAATTGCTCGTGGCCGACCTTTTGCGCGAGCTTCGGCACCTCGATCTGCAATTCCTTGGCGACATCGATCAGGTCGAGGTCGGGCCGCTTCACAAGATCGACGAACAGCCGCGTGAACACCGAATTCGGATGGGTGTCGTCGTCGCCGAGCCGGTCCAGCGCCTCCTGACCCGCGCCCGCGGAAAACATCACGAACAGGCCGCGCCGCGTTTCCATGCGCTGCAGGCCGCGGGACTGGCCGATCGAGCGGCCGGCGCCGGCCTTGAACGGATTGTTGCGGCAGGCGTCGAGGATCATCACGGTGGTCGCAGCGCCGCGCTCGCGCAGCCGCTCGGCAATGTCGTCGGCGAGAAAGCCTTCGCTGCGCAACAGATTGCGCTGCGCTTCGGTGACGTTCGGCACGTCGGTCGGCATCAGGTAATTGCCGCCGTCCAGCGCGACGCCATGCCCGGCGAAGAAGAACACAGCCGTGTCGCCCGGCGATACCCGCGTTTCGAAATCGACCAGCGCCCGCGCCATGCGTGCGCGCCCGGCATCGGTCACGGTGATGACGTCGAAGCCGAGGCCGCGCAATGTCGCCGCGATCGCCTGCGCGTCGCCGACCGCCTTGGCGAGCGGCGGCACCTCGCCATAGGCATTGTTGCCGATCACAAGCGCGACCCGCCTGGCCGCCTGCGCGGTGCTGCAGCATGCGAGGCAGATCAGGAACGCAATGAGAAGGTACGAAAAGCGCAAGGCGTCATCCTCTCGCCGGGCCGGCTCAGATTAGTGGACCGCGATGCCAAGGCCAATACGAAGGCCAATGTGAGGACCCGGATGACGGGCCGGCCGCCTTGCGCCCGGAGCATGTCAGCCCGTCTCGGTAGAGTTCGCGTAAATAATGCGTGGGATGACGCAGCGCGTGTCGTGACGGACCGGTCCGGCCGTGCTATCCGCCCGTGCCAACCTGTGGTTCAGACGGCAGACCCGCCTTGCGGGTGCCCGAATCCGTCGCTAGGTAGGGCAATGGCACACCCCTCATCAAATGGCTTCAACGGCGCCCCGCGCGAGGCGCTGACTTTCGACGACGTATTGCTGCAACCGGGTCTGTCCGACGTTCTGCCATCCGAAGTCGATGTCCGCTCCCGCATCACGCGGGACATCTTCCTCAATCTCCCGATCGTGGCCTCGGCCATGGACACCGTCACCGAAGCGCGGATGGCGATCGCCATGGCGCAGGCGGGCGGCATCGGCGTCATCCATCGCAACATGGAGCCCGATGAGCAGGCCGCGCAGGTCCGTCAGGTGAAGAAGTTCGAATCCGGCATGGTGGTCAATCCGCTGACCATCTCGCCGGACGCGACGCTGGCCGATGCCTTTGCCCTGATGAAGGAGCACGGCATTTCCGGCATTCCGGTGGTCGAAGGCGCAGGACGCAGCGGCACCGGCAAGCTGGTCGGCATCCTGACCAACCGCGACGTTCGTTTCGCTACCGATCCGTCGCAGAAAGTCTCCGAACTGATGACCAAGGAGCGCCTGGTCACGGTGCGCGAGGGCGTCGCACAGGAAGAAGCCAAGCGGCTCCTGCACCAATTCCGGATCGAGAAGCTTCTGGTGGTCGACGCCGATTATCACTGCGTCGGCCTGATCACCGTCAAGGACATCGAGAAGGCGGTCGCCAATCCCAATGCCTGCAAGGACGAGCAGGGGCGCCTGCGCGTCGCAGCCGCGACCACGGTCGGCGACAAGGGCTTCGACCGGACCGAACGGCTGATCGCCGCGGGCGTCGATCTCGTCGTGGTCGATACCGCGCACGGCCATTCGCGGCATGTCCTCGAAGCGGTGAAGCGCATCAAGCGGCAATCCAACAAGGTGCAGGTGGTCGCCGGCAATGTTGCAACGGCGGACGGCGCCAAGGCGCTGATCGATAGCGGCGCGGACTCGATCAAGGTCGGCATCGGACCGGGTTCGATCTGCACCACCCGCATCGTCGCGGGCGTCGGCGTGCCGCAACTGACAGCCATCATGGACGCCGTGGAAGCTGCGCGCGAAACGGACACGCCGGTGATCGCCGATGGCGGCATCAAATATTCCGGCGATCTTGCCAAGGCGATCGCGGCCGGTGCGGATTGCGCGATGGTGGGCTCTCTGCTTGCCGGCACGGACGAGACGCCCGGCGAGGTGTTTCTCTATCAGGGCCGGTCATACAAGAGTTATCGCGGCATGGGCTCGGTCGGGGCGATGGCGCGCGGCTCGGCCGATCGCTATTTCCAGCAGGACATCAAGGATACGCTGAAGCTCGTGCCGGAAGGCGTCGAAGGGCAGGTGCCTTACAAGGGGCCGACCTCGACCGTGCTGCACCAGCTGGCCGGCGGCCTGCGCGCGGCGATGGGTTATGTCGGCGCGAAGGATGTCCAGGACTTCCACCGCAAGGCCACCTTCGTGAAGATCACGAGCGCGGGCCTGCGCGAGAGCCATGTCCACGACGTGACCATCACGCGCGAGAGCCCGAATTATCCGGGCCGGGCGTGAGCGCTCACGTCCTGTCGAGAAACGCGCGGATCAGCCTGACGGTCTGATCCGGCTGCTCCTCCATGATCCAGTGGCCGGACTTCGCGATAATTCCGCCTTCCACATTCGTTCCGACTTCGCGCATGACCGCCGCTTGCTGATCGCCGAACGATTTTTCCGCGCCGAGCGCAAGGATCGGAAATGTCAGCTTGCCTTTGGCTTGAAAGGCCTTGTTGTCGGCAACGTCCTTGGTGTTGAACGTGGCGAATTGCTCGAACGCGGCATGCATTGCTCCGGGACGCGCGTAGATTTTCGCATAATGCCGGCGCGTGGCCTCATCGATCGCTTTCGGATCGGCTGACAGTTCGTTCCAGAAGCGGTCGAGATAGATGCGCTCGCGTCCCTTCACCAGCCTGTCCATGTCCGGGCCGCGAAAGTTGAAATGCCAGAGCAGCGGGCTTTTCAGGATTTCGTCCCAGCTGCCGATCCCCGGCAATGGCGCGTCGATGACCACCCATTTGGTGATGCGATCCGGGTTTTGAGCGGCCAGTGCATAGCCCACCATGTTGCCGATATCGTGAGTCACGAGTGCTGCGCGCTGGACCTTGAGCTTGTCCATCACGGTCGCAATGTCGATGCCTTGCGTTTTCTTGTCATAGCCAGTGTCTGGATAGGACGAGTAGCCCATGCCGCGCAGGTCGGGGACGATGACCGTGTGATCCTTGATCAGCGCCTTTGCGAGCGGCGCCCACATATCGCCGGTATCGCCAAATCCGTGCAGCATGACCACGGCCGGTCCATGGCCGCCCACGCGCACGTGAATTGTTGCGCCCTCCGTCTGGATCTTGTGAACCCGCATTTCGGAGGGAAATCGTTCGATCCTTGCGTGTGCGACCTGCGACATCACGAGCGAAAGGACGAATGCGATCAGAGCCGTTGCAATGTTCATCGAGGCGATCCCTGGCAATTTGCGATACGAACGGGCAGCGTAGCGACGCGGGTCGTCTTCGGGCCGGAGCAGGACGTAACCTTTACAGCCAGCCGGTCGGGTCCTCGATCGGCACGCCGTTGAGAGCATTGTTCAGTCCGCGCAGGCAGCGGTAGAGCAGCCAGGCCGCGAGGGCGACCAGGATCGGAATGCCGATATCGAAGAAGCTGAGATAGAAGCCGATCAACCCGACCGATGCGGTGATCCAGAAGGTGTAGATCGCGGACGTCATGTGCGAAGCATAAGCCGAACCGCCGCACTGCGCGCGCTTCAGATAGGCCACCGCCAGTCCGATGAAAAACGTCACGAGCGTCAGATAGCCGGCAAGATACAGCAGCCACACCGCGATCGCGGCGCTGCGTTCTACACAGGGTTTGACCGGCTCCCGGACCGACATGACGCCTCCGTTGCAGGAAATCCAGTGTCGCGCTCGCGATCGCTCACAACCATCCATTCGGGTCGGCGATCGGCTCGCCGTTGATGGCGCGCACGAGGCCGCGCACGCATCGGAAGATTGTCCAGATCACCAGCGCGATCAGAAGCGGGATGCCAACCAGGACGAAGATCAGCACCGCCGAGACGATGCCGCCGATCAATGCGATCCAGAAAGTTCGGATCGCGGAGGTCATGTGCGATTCGTAAGGCGTGCCTGCGAATTGTGCGCGCTTCATATAGGCGATGACCAGGCCCGCGATCACCGTGATGAACGTAATGTGACCGCCGAGATAGAGCAGCCAGACCGCGATCGCCCAGTTGCGTTCTTCCGAGGACGGGACCGGTTCGCCCGGCTGCCGGATGGGCTGCTGGTAGGACATGTCGTCTCCCCTTGCCGCAAGGCAAAGCGCAACGCTAACGGCGGACCTTCGCGGTGTCTATCGCAGTGACATGGCTGTCACATGTATCTGCGGACGCGATAGCGGATGTGGTATTCGCCCGCGGGCAAAGGTGTGGTGTCGCCGCGGGGCGAGGGCAGGAGTTCGATGCGCTGCCAGGGACCGAACGCCTTCTCGAGCGGCGCATCGTTCTTGTAGGGGATGCGCCAGCGTGATTCGACATTGGGTGCGAGGTCAAGCTCCATCTCCGAATCCTCGCTGCCGCGTCCGATCACAAAGCTGCCTGCAATTTCGGCACGTCCGTCCACGATGCCGGTGCGGGCGATGTAGATCCCGTGTCCCGATTGGCCCTGCCATTGCGTCAGCCGGAGGTCGCTCATGGGCGGAAGCGCCACGCCCTGCGGCAACCGCAGCTCGTATTGCACGACCGGCAGGCCGGACGATTTCGGCCAGTCATAGGCGGCGACCGTGATGCCGATGCCGCCGAGCGAGACGACTGCGAGCAGCGCGAGCGCGCTGCGCATGATCCAGCGCCGCACCCCGAACAAGGCGAGCACGATCGAGAGCCCGGCCATGGCGCCGATCGCCATGCCTGCGATCAGGCTCCAGATCAGCATGTCTTTCAGTTCGGCGATGTCGCGATCGG
>NZ_DATMRX010000293.1:0-10056 GCF_035565855.1 Pseudorhodoplanes sp. | reverse complement strand
GAGATGCCGCCCGATCCGCGGATGTCGCTTGCGCAGCAATTGCTGATCCGCGCGCTGGTGTCGTGGTTCTGGCGCGAGCCGCAATACGGCACGCTCACGCGCTGGGGCACCACTTTGCATGACCGTTTCATGCTGCCGCATTATGTCTGGCAGGATTTCCTCGGCGTGCTCGCCGACCTCGATCGCGCCGGCTACCGGTTCGAGCCCGACTGGTTCAAGGCGCAGTGGGAATTCCGTTTCCCGTTTTACGGCGCGGTCGAATATTCCGGGGTGACGCTCGAACTGCGTCAGGCGCTCGAGCCGTGGCATGTGCTCGCCGAGGAGAGCGCGGCGGGCGGCACGGTGCGCTTCGTCGATTCCTCGGTCGAGCGGCTGCAGGTGAAGGTCACGGGCTTCGTCCCGGAGCGCTATGTCATCGCGTGCAAGCGCCGCCGCATGCCGATGACATCGACCGGCGCGCAGGGCGAAGCGGTCGCCGGCGTTCGTTTCAAGGCGTGGCAGCCGGTCTCCGGCCTGCACCCGACAATCCCGGTGCATGCGCCGCTCACCTTCGACCTGATCGACACCTGGAACAGCCGATCGCTCGGCGGCTGCGTCTATCATGTCGCCCATCCGGGCGGCCGCAATTACGAGACCTTCCCGGTGAATTCCTACGAGGCTGAGGCGCGGCGGCTGGCGCGATTCCAGGATCACGGACATACTGCGGGAATCGTGGACTTGCCGCCGGAAGAGCCCGCGAGCGAATTCCCGTTGACCCTGGATCTGCGCCGTCGCGGACGGCGTCAGAACTGACCATTGGACTAACTCGATGCACAATGCGGCTTCGGCCGAAAGGCCGCGCCCGGCCTGGTACGACCATTACGTGCCCCTGAACGGCGTGGCCGACGAATTGATCGGCCCCGATGGCCGTCCGCGCCGGGCATGGTTGAATTTCCTGCATCAGCTGTCCGCGGCGGAGCAATCGCTCGCGGCGGTCGACCGGCATCTCCAGGATATCGGCGTCTCCTACCGCGTGCATGGCGAGGCCCGCGAGCGCACCTGGCCGCTCAGCCGCCTGCCGCTGCTGATCGAGGAGGAGGAATGGGCGACGATCGCGGCCGGCGTCACGCAGCGCGCGCGCGTCATCGAAGCGCTGCTGGCCGACGTCTATGGCGAGGGGCGCCTCGTGAAGGACGGCGTCCTGCCGGCGGCCCTGGTCGCCGGATCGAGGGAATTCCTGCGCCCGATGGTCGGCATCGAACCGCCCGGCGGGCGCTGGCTGCATTTCTACGCGGTCGATCTCGGCCGCGGCCCGGACGGCCGGTGGTGGGTGCTGAGCGATCGCGCGCAGGCGCCCTCCGGCGCGGGTTACGCGCTGGAAAATCGGCTGGTCATGTCGCGGGCGCTGCCGACCGGCTACCGGCGCATGAATGTGCGGCGGCTCGCGCCGTTCTTCCGGACCTTCCGCTCGACACTCGCCGATGCCGCGGATCGGTCCGAACCGCGCATCTGTCTTTTGACGCCGGGCCCCTACAGCCAGACCTATTTCGAACAGGCCTATCTCGCGCGCTATCTCGGCTTCCTTCTGCTCGAGGGCGATGACCTCGTGGTCCACGACGGTCTGACGCATGTGCGCACCATCGCCGGCCTGAAGCGCGCGGATGTGATCTGGCGCTTCGTCGATTCCGATTACGTCGATCCGATCGAACTGAACGGGCAATCGCGTCTCGGCATTCCGGGGCTGCTCTCCGCGCTGCGCCATGGCGGCACTGTGGTCGCCAACATGCCCGGCGCCGGTTATGCGGAGACGCGCGCGCTGATGAGCGTGATGCCGCAGATCGCCGGTCATCTCACCGGCGAGGACCTCGCGCTGCCCAATATCGCGACCTGGTGGTGCGGCGATCCGGCCTCCCGACGTCGCGTGCTGGACAATCTGTCGAACATGGCGATCTCGGACGCCTTCGGTGGACGCTTGCCGGCATTGAACGATCAATCCCAGGTGCTGCCCGCCGATCTCTCGCCGGCGCAACGCGACGCGCTCCGCGAAGCGATCGAGGCCCGTGGCGTCGATTTTGTCGGTCAGGAAGTGGTGCAACTCTCGACGACGCCGATCTGGGCGGGCGATCAGCTCGTGCCGCGGCCGTTCGTGCTGCGCGTCTTCGCAGCCGCAACGCCGCGCGGCTGGGAAATCATGCCCGGCGGGTTCTGCCGGATTTCGGCACAGCCCGATGCGCGCGCCATCAGCATGCGCGAGGGCGTGCAATCGGCCGATGTCTGGGTGCTGTCGGCCAAGCCGGTTGCACCGGAGACCCTGCTGCCGGCGAGCGAGGCGATCCACATCCAGCGCATCCTCGGCAACATTCCGAGCCGCGCAGCCGACAATCTGTTCTGGTATGGCCGCTACCTGGAGCGCGCCGAGGCGACGCTGCGCGTGGTGCGCTGCCTGTGCGCCCGCGCCATCGATATGGATTTCGTCTCGGGGAATGTGCCGGCGACGATTGCCAAGCTCACGCGCCAGCTCGTGGCCTGGGGTGCGGTGCCCGAGGATCTGCAGGATGCGTCCACGCTCGTGATCGCACGCACGGCGCTTGCCGACGAAAACGCCTATGGCTCGGGTCTCGCGGGTGTGCGCATGGCGCGCAATGCCGGCTCCGTCATCCGCGAGCGCATTTCGGTCGATGCCTCGAAGCTGTCGCGCCGGCTCGACGAATTGCTGTCCGACCTCGGCGATCTTTCGAGCGAGACCGATGTGCTCGACGCCGCCGATCGGGCGCTGAATATCCTGTCGGCGCTGTCGGGCCTTGGTCAGGAGAACATGAACCGCAATGCCGGCTGGCGCTTTCTGGATGTGGGCCGGCGCATCGAGCGCGCCATCTCCACCTGCCGGCTGGCGCGCATGTTCGCATCCGATGACGCCACCGCCGAAGATCTCGACGTGATGCTGGATCTGATCGATTGCCAGATCACCTATCGGTCGCGCTACATGACCGGCATCGCGCTTGCGCCGGTCCGCGATATGGCGATCCTCGATCCATACAATCCGCGATCGGTCGGCTTCCAGTTCATGACCATCAACGAACACCTCGCCACGCTTCCGACGCTGCATCTCGACGGTGTGCCCGAAGAGCCGCAGCGGCTCGCATCGCGGCTGGCCACCGATCTCGAAACGACGACGGCGCAGGAGCTCGACAACAGCATGGTGCTGGCGTTCGAGCAGCGCATCGCCGGCTTTGCCGAAGTGGTTGCGTCGCGCTACTTCCTGCGGCGCCAGAAGGGTGTAGTCGGGGCAGGGATAAGCAGCCTAGCGTGATCTACGATATCACCCACCTGACCGCCTATTCCTACGAGGCATTGGTGACCTCGGCGTCGCTTGCGCTGCGACTGACGCCGCGCAACACGCTGACGCAGCGAAGGCTCGCGCATCATGTCAGGATCGCGCCCGAGCCCGATCATGCCACCTCGCATCGCGATTTTTACGGAAACGTCGTCGATCTGGTGACGATCGACAGCCCACATACCGAATTGACGATCAAATCGACCGCGCGGGTCGAAGTCTCGCCACGCCCGGTGCCGGAAGGCCCCGACCTCGCATGGGACACGGTCGTGCAGGAAGCTTTGAACGGACGCGATCTCAGCGCGGCCGGGCCTGCGCATTTCCTGTTCGCAAGTCCGCATATCGCGTTGTCGCGCGAGGTGACGGATTATGCGCGCGCGAGCTTTCCCGCGGGACGGGGGATTCTCGAAGGCTGCACCGAGCTGATGACGCGCATCCGCAAGGACTTTGCCTACAAGCCGCAGGCGACGCAGGTGTCGACCTCGATCGCCGAAGCCTTCGCGCAGCGGGCGGGGGTCTGCCAGGACTTCGCCCAGATCATGATCGGGGGCCTGCGCGGCTTGGGGCTGCCGGCGGCTTATGTCAGCGGCTATCTGCGGACCATCCCGCCGCCCGGAAAGCCGCGGCTGCAGGGCGCCGACGCGACCCATGCCTGGGTGTCCGTCTGGGCGGGCCCGCAGGACGGATGGATCGGCTTTGATCCGACGAATGGCATCCAGGCCGGGACCGACCACATCACGCTGGCGGCGGGGCGGGATTTTTCCGACGTCTCGCCGGTTTACGGTGTCTTCGT
Source organism: Pseudorhodoplanes sp. (assembly GCF_035565855.1). GTDB lineage: Bacteria > Pseudomonadota > Alphaproteobacteria > Rhizobiales > Xanthobacteraceae > Pseudorhodoplanes. The sequence goes on along the minus strand of NZ_DATMRX010000293.1, from coordinate 5,950 downwards.
CGGATCCGGCGAGAATGAGCTCAAGGTCGCGGTCGACGTGATACCGGTCGGCGGCTGACCAGCGCGGCAGAGCCCGCCTTAAAGTGATGTTGCCTCGGGAACCTTCGTTCGACCTTTCCGTTCTTCCGGTTCGCGAACAAGGCAGGACGAAATGCGGCTGTTTGTGTGCCAGGGCTGCGGGCAGCCGCTGCACTTTGAAAATGCGACATGCGGCAGCTGCGGGCGAGGCGTCGGATATCTTCCGCGCCTGAGCACCATGACCGCGCTGGAGCCGACTGACGGCGGACTGCGCGCGCTCGCTGATCCGAACCGGACCTATCGCTTTTGCGCCAACGCGCAATACGAAAGCTGCAATTGGCTGGTCGGCACCGACAGCGGACAGGATTTTTGCCTGGCCTGCCGCCACAACCGCACCATTCCCGATCTGTCCGCCGGCAACAATCTGGTGCTGTGGCGCAGGATCGAGGTGGCGAAGCATCGGCTGTTCTACACCCTGCTGCGGCTGCAATTGCCGCATGTGACGAAGATCGAAGATCCGTCGGGGCTTGCCTTCGATTTTCTCGCGCCGACGCATGAGCCGGTCATGACCGGGCATCTGAACGGGGCGATCACCATCAACCTCGCGGAAGCGGACGATGCCGAGCGCGAGCGCCAGCGCGGCATGATGCAGGAGCCGTATCGCACGCTGCTTGGCCATTTTCGTCATGAGATCGCGCATTATTACTGGGACCTGCTCGTCAATAACGAGGCCTCGATCGAGGAATTCCGCAGCGTGTTCGGCGACGAACGCGCCGATTACGGCGAGGCGCTGCGGCGCCATCATCAACAGGGGGCGCCGCCCGACTGGTCGCAGCAATTCGTCTCGGCCTATGCAAGCTCGCATCCGTGGGAGGATTTCGCCGAAACCTGGGCGCATTACTTCCACATCGTCGATACGCTCGAGACCGCTCGCGCGTTCGGCGTTTCGACCCAGCCGCGCGTGGCGAGTGCGGCGAGCCTCGACACGCCCGTCGAGTTCGATCCGTATCTCGCCGGCATCGATCAACTGATCGAAGCCTGGCTGCCGCTCACCTTTGCCATCAATGCGATCAATCGCTCGATGGGACTGAACGACCTTTATCCGTTCGTGATTGCGCCTGCGATCGTGGTCAAGCTTGGCTATGTGTACCGGCTGATCCACCGCGTCCCGCATCCGCCGGATATCGTGGACGAAACCGCCCTCAAGGCCATGGTGGCCCTGCTCAAGAACGGGGTGCCGGCCGCGGACTGAAAATTCCCTGCCAGCAGGGAAAATTTCAAGGTTTGACCCCCCGTTTCAGGACCCCGAACAGCCGAAAATCCCGATGAAACGGGCCTTTTCGCTCGAATTGGGCAGGCAATCCAGGCTCACGGGGCAGGGAATTTTACTCCGCCACGCAGGGAATTTTCATCGGCGGAGCAGGGAAAAGTCCCGCCCTCCGTAAGCGTCCATCCCTGACACACTTGTCGCAAGCCTGATGAGCACGATCTGTTCTCGCCCTCGATTTCTGAAATCAGGAGAGAACAGATGGCGAGCGAACGAAGACCCTGGAAGCGCCAGCGTGAAGACTTCTGGCGAGCCCATCATGAGGCGTGGAAGCGTAGCGACTTGAATCAGCGGCAATATTGCGAGTTTCATGGCCTTCCGCAGAAAGCATTCGAGAACTGGCGTCAGATGTTCAGGCGCGAACCGGAGCCCCCACAACGCAAGCTGCTCTATCGACGCCGACCCGTAAGCCCTCCCCTAAGTCCGCCCCCTAGTCCTCTCGTAAATCCGGGGGCTTATCCCTCCTCGCAGCTGGCGGCTCCGATTGTTCAGCGACCGCGCGAGGGTCATCGTCGCCGGTTCAGCGACGCAGACAAACGATGGATTCTCCGAGAGGCAGGCCGACCTGAGGCGAGTGCCGCAGAGGTGGCGCGCCGGTACGGCATCGATCAACGTCTTCTACGTCGATGGAAGCAGGAACTGACGGAGACAGCGCCGATCTTCGTCGCGGTGCAGATCACCGATGCGGCTGCGCCGCCTGCTCCGACCACTGACGAGGAGGCTGTGTCATGACGCTGCTTCCTCCGAACGTGAAGGTGCACCTGGCGCTGGGCTTCATCGACATGCGCAAGGGCATCGACGGGCTCGCCATGCTGGTGCAAGGCGTTCTGCACCAGGATCCATTTACAGGCCACCTGTTCGTGTTCCGGGGCCGGACCAGGGCCAATCTCATCAAGATCATTTATTGGGATGGCACTGGCTTCTGTCTGTTCACCAAACGGCTCGAGCACGGCGTCTTTTTGTGGCCTCCGAGCATCGCGCCTGGCGAGACGCTGTCGCTGACCTCGGCGCAGCTGTCGCTGCTGATCGATGGTGTCGACTGGCGAGCGCCGGAACAGCGATGGCGGCCAGCGGTGGCGGGATGATCGCTGCGACGGATTGACTCAACGCAACGTCGCTTAGTGAGGCTGCCCACGAGTCAGGGTATCTTTCCGCTCATGGACATCGATCTTGCCACCCTGCCGGACGATGTGGAGACGCTACAGCGGTTGGTGCGCTCGCTCGCAGCCGAGCGCACCGCCCTCTCCGAGGCCCAGGCGGAGATCGAACGGCTCAACCTCATCATCAAGAAGCTGCAGCGCAGCCAGTTTGGCCGGCGCGCCGAGCGGCTCGATGACGATCAACTGCAGCTGAGCCTCGACGACCTCAGCACCGACCTGGCGCGCGTCGAAGCCAGTCTTCCACCTGCTCCGGTCGGGACCAGGCCTGCCAACGCAAAGTGTGAACGGCCGAGCCTACCGGCGCACTTATCGCGCGAAGACGTCCAGCTTGATATCGAGCATGAGGCCTGCCCCTGCTGCGGCGGTCCGCTTCATCCGATCGGCGAGACGGTCAGCGAGATGCTCGATCATGTGCCAGCGCGGCTGCGGGTGATCCGCATCCGCCGGCCACGCTATGGCTGCCGCGCCTGCGGGACCATCCATCAGGCGCCTGCTCCAGAGCGACCGATCGCCAAGGGCCTGGCCACGCCCGGCCTCCTGGCCCATGTCCTGGTCTCTAAATACTGCGACCACCTTCCGCTCTATCGGCAGAGCCAGATCTTAGCGCGCCAAGGTGTCGAGTTAGACCGCTCGACGCTGGCCAATTGGGTCGGCGGAGCGGTCTGGTGGCTGGAGCCGCTGCAGGCGCGGCTCGCCGAGCATGTGTTCGCTTCGCAAACGCTGTTCGCCGACGACACGCCGATCCCGGTGCTCGATCCCGGCCGGGGCCGCACCAAGACTGGTCGGCTCTGGGTCTATGCCCGCGATGATCGACCCTGGAACGGACCCGAGCCGCCAGCAGCGGTTTACTTCTACAGCCCGGATCGTCGGGCCGAGCGTCCCGCCGCTCACCTGACGAAGTTCAAGGGCATTGTTCAAGTCGATGGCTATCCCGGCTTCGAGCGGCTGACCGAACGCGGCAACATCGTGTTGGCGGCGTGCTGGGCGCACGCACGCCGCAAGTTCTACGACGTGCATGAGGCAACCAGCTCGCCTGTCGCGGCCGAAGCGCTCAGCCGTATCGCCGAGCTCTATGCGATCGAGGCGACCGTCCGGGGGCAACCACCCCAGGCAAGACAGGAGACACGGCGGGTCAAGTCGTTGCCGCTGGTCCTAGCCATGAAGGTCTGGCTCGAAGCCCAGTTCAACCGGATCCCGCCAAGGGGCGCTCTGGCCGACGCGATCCGTTATGCGCTGGCGCGATGGGGTACTCTTTGCAGGTTCCTCGATGATGGCCGCATCGAGCTCGATAACAACACCGTCGAACGCGCTATCCGGCCAATCGCGCTCGGCCGAAAGAACCACCTGTTCGCCGGCTCCGACGGCGGCGCGGCCCGCTGGGCGGTCGTCGCTTCACTCTTGGCCACCGCCAAGCTCAACGACGTCGAGCCCTTCGCCTACCTCCGGGACGTTTTAGAACGCATGTCCAACGGCCATCCGATGGCCCGACTCGATGACCTGTTGCCGTGGAATTGGTCCCGATTAGCCGCCGCAGCTTGAGCAACGTGCTAGAAATGGACGCTTACGAACAGAAGCGAGGGAAAGCGGGCCGCCGCTCCACGGCTACTCTCGTTGAGCATCACGACGGCATCGCCGATATGCCGACGTCTACAAGGTCGCCGACGACGAACACGAGATCACAGGATGTCAGTTGTGCATTTTCACGATCTGAGGCGCGGATCCGATGCTCCATGACAGATATTGTCGAGTCGGCGCATGTTGTTCGCGAGGCTGCCATACCGTGATTGTGGTTGATCTGCTATCGTGAAAGCCGTTCAGGAGGAGCGCCTATGTCCCGTCTTGCTTTCGCAGCCAGCCTTGTCACTCTTGCTCTGGTCTCGAGCCCGGCATCAGCGCAAATGAAATCTGCATTGCCGCCACTGCCCGATATTCAGATCGCGGAAATACCTGCGGGCTCTCGGGCAAATTACCAGGGCGACCGGTTCAGCTATCTTCAGGCGGGCCGAGCGGACGCACCGGTGGTCCTGCTTTTACATGGGGTTGGGGCCAACGCGATGCACTGGCGCCATCAGCTCGCGGGGCTATCGGATCGCTACCGGGTGATTGCATGGAATGCGCCGGGCTACATGTTTTCGGACGGGTTCGTCAAAGACGTCGCCGATTGCAGGGATTATGCGGATGCCGTGCGCGATTTCCTGACGGCCTTGAAGATCGACGGCCCGATCAATGTTGTCGGCAATTCGTTTGGCAGCCGGGTCGGTCAATGCTTTGCGATGCACTATCCGGAACGAGTGACCAAGCTGGCGATGACCGGCACCGGCGTCGGGCCCAAAGACATGCCTGAGGAGCAGAAGCAGAAGATCATTGCCACCCGCGAAGCTCAGGTCGCCAAGGGGTTCTACGGATTCGGAGCGCGCGTCGATGCGCTTCTTGGACCGAATGCATCACCCGATCTAAAGGCCGAGGTGCAGCGCGTCCTGCGTGCTACGATGCCGCGGGGCTTCATGCACGGGGTGAAGCTCGGGATGGTCAACGGCTATAGTCCTGAAGAAGCCGGGGCGAAGATCGCCATGCCGGTGTTGCTGATTCAAGGTCGGGTCGACAAGGTCAATCCGGGCGACAAAAATGCCGATCGTCTGATCAAGGTTCTGAAGAACGGCAAATTGAACTACCTGGAAGAGATCGGCCACCTGCCCGAAGTCGAAGCGCCTGACACCGTCAACAAGATGCTGCGCGACTTCTTCGGTTGAACGCGTTCCGCAGATGGGCTGTGCGGCCGAACTCGCCGCAGTCCGTAAGGGTGTCAGTCACCAGCGATATCGCAACGCGCCCTTTCCGGCATAGCTTTCGGTGTTGCCGGAAAACTCGCCCTCGAACGAGCCGGCGAGGGAGAATCCGTTGCGCAGGCTGAGTTCTGCGCCGGCGGAGACGAGGAGTGAGTCTGAATCCGGTGACGCGCCGTTTACGGTGAAGGATGTTCCGGGCAGTGCAAGGAATGTCGGAACGGCCATCCGGTCATTGTCGAAATCGTGAGCCCAGGCGGCGCGGCCGCGCAATGTGAGGAGTGCGTCCTGCACCGGCATCGCATAATCGAACCGTGCGCCGAGTTCGGTGCGGGTCTCAGTGTCCGTGCGGCCGGCGTAGGTGAGGGCGAAGGCGTTCGTTCCGCTCTTTGCTCGCTCGGCATAAGCCGGCAGGTCGAGGCTCACCAATTGCACCGCGCCATAGGGCGTGATTCCGGCGAAGCCGTTGCCGAAGCGGTAGCCGGCCTCGGCGCGGCCAGCGAGGCTGTGCGCATTGAAATCGGCTTCGAGCTTGTCGGCGCCGGCAATCGTGACGGTGCGATTCAACGTGACGTCCTGCCAGCCATAGGCGAAGGCGCCCATGACATAGGCCGCGCCCCAATGATGCCGACCATAGACCGACGCTTGGAACAGATCCGACC
>NZ_DATMRX010000292.1:0-2050 GCF_035565855.1 Pseudorhodoplanes sp. | reverse complement strand
TTTCGTCGAGCCCGGGCTCGACGAAAAGCAGATGAAGCGCCGTGCCCAGATCTATGCCGAGGCGGTCAATGAGGGGCTGAAGGGCATTCCGCGCGAGCGCGTGCGCTTCCATACCTGCTACGGCATCAACGAAGGCCCGCGCCTCTACGAGGCGACACTCGCCCAGATCATCGAATATGTGCTGTCGATCAACGCCGGCTCCTATTCGTTCGAAGCGGCCAATCCGCGCCACGAGCACGAATATCATCTGTTCGAGAGCGTGAAGATCCCGGACGGCACGGTGCTGTGCCCGGGCGTCATCACCCACGCGAGCAACATCGTCGAGCATCCGGAGCTGATCGCCGAGCGGCTGATCCGCTTCGCCAATCTGGTCGGCCGCGAGAACGTGATGGCCGGCGGCGATTGCGGCTTCTCCTCGCAGGCGCTGTACCGCACCGAAGTCCACGACACCGTGGTCTGGGAGAAGTTCAAGGCGATGCGCCAGGGCGCCGACATCGCAACGAAGAAGCTCTGGAACTGATGATCAACGAAAGCGCCCGGGGAACGGGCGCAACATTCGGAGGAACACAATGAGGACTCGATGGATGCTTGGGGCGGCGATGCTCGCGCTCGCCGCCTTGCCCGCCCAGGCGCAGGACAAGAGGGACGTGAAGATCGGCTTCGTCACCACCTTCACGGGCCCGCAGGCCGTGGTCGGAAACGACATGCGCGATGCCTTCGAGCTCGCACTCGACCATCTCGGCCGCAAGATGGGCGGGCTCGACGTCACCATGATCTACGAGGACGACACACTGAAGCCTGACGTCGGCAAGCAGAAGACCGACAAGCTGATCCAGGCGGACAGGGTCAATTTCCTCACCGGCTACATGATGTCCCACGTCCTGCTGGCGTCCTACAAGTCGGCCGTTGACTCCGAGACGTTCATCATCAGCGCCAATGCCGGGCCCTCGCAGATTGCCGGCGACCTCTGTTCGCCCTGGTTCTTCTCGACCTCCTGGCAGGGCGATCAGGTGCCCCAGGCCATTGGCGAATACATGAATCAGAAGGGCGTGAAGTCGGTGTATCTGCTGGCGCCTAATTATGCCGCCGGGAAGGACGTGATCGCGGGCGTCAAGGCCAATTTCAAGGGCAAGATCGTCGGCGAGGATTATACTCGCTGGCCGGATCAGCTCGACTTCTCGACCGAATTGTCGAAGGCCCGCGCGGCGAAGCCTGATGCGATTTTCGCCTTCTATCCCGGCGCGGTCGGCATCCAGTTCCTGACACAATATTCGCAGTCCGGCCTGCGCGGCCAGATTCCGCTCTATACGTCATTCATTGTCGACGCATTGTCCCTGCCGCGGCTGAAGGATCTGTCGCTCGGCGTTCCCGGCGCGCAGCACTGGGTCATCGACCTGCCCAACGATGCCAACAAGAAATTTGTCACCGACTTCAAGAAGAAATTCGGCCGCGATCCCTCGTTCTACGCCGCGCAGGCCTATGACGCAGCGATGCTGATCAACATCGCGGTCAGCGCCGTTGGCGGCGACCTCACCAAGAAGGACGCGATGCGCGAAGCGATGCGCAAGGCGAATTACGCTTCGGTGCGCGGGTCCTACAAATACGGCAACAACCACTTTCCGATCCAGAATTTCTATCTGCAGGAAGCGGTGAAGGACGGCGACAGCTTCACCCTAAAGACGGTCGGGACCGCGCTGAAGGACCATCAGGATCGCTATGCCGAGAAATGCAAGATGAAGTGGTGAGCGCGAGCCTCTCCAAAAATGATGAGGCCGGCGAGATGTCTCGCCGGCCCCTTTTCATCGGCGAAGGCACGCTCCGTCAGCGTGCGCTTCCCAGTCTCATGCCGCGCATGTAGCCACCCAGCGCGAAGCCGGGCAGCACCTCGCGGGCGACCGCTGCCTGCTTTTCATCGAGCGCATTGACGAGTTCATCGACCGCCGCATTCACGCGGTCCTGCTCCTTGCGGCGCTGATCGATCGTCGCATCGCGAAACTTGCGATAGTCATCGAGGGACATGCGGTTGATCGCACTTCGGTCGAGAGCCTCG
>NZ_DATMRX010000291.1:0-36576 GCF_035565855.1 Pseudorhodoplanes sp. | reverse complement strand
TCTTCCCCGGCTGGCGATTTACATCCGCCGACACGGTCGCGGCGTTCGGCATGCACGGCGCGCTGCGGATCGGTCGGCCGCTGGAGGTCACGCCGCACAATCGCGGGGCCCTGTTCGATGCGCTGACGACTTTCACGGTCGATCTCGCGCGCGATGGAACCATTGTCGAAACCGGCCGCGGCGCCAATGTGCTCGGCGGGCCGTTGTCGGCCCTCCTCCACCTCGTGCAACTCCTTGAGCGCGATCCGCACAATCCGCCGCTATCGGCGGGTGAAATCGTGACCACCGGCACATTGACCCGCGCCTGTCCGGTCCGCGCCGGCGAAGTCTGGTCGACCCGATTATCGGGCATTCCGCTCGGGGGATTGTCGCTCCGCTTCGGCTGACTTCCGCCATACTGGTGCTAGACTTTCACGGACGCTGCGAGGCAGCGCCGCGCCGGTCGGGAGTCGTCATGGCAATCCTGCGCATTCTGCTGGCCGTCCTTGCGTTGTCCGCCGCGGCGACGGCCGCCCGCGCCGCCGAAGCCGTGGACCTTCTGCTGGTGCTCGCGGCGGACGTCTCGCGCAGCGTCGATCAACCAAAGTTCCAGTTGCAGCGCGATGGCTACGCGGCCGCGATCAACGATCCGCGGGTGATGAACGCGATCATGTCGGGCGCGACGCGCCGCATCGCGGTCTGCTTCGTCGAATGGTCGGGCGCCGGCGCGCAGAAAGTGGTGGTCGACTGGACCCTGATCGACGGCCCGGACGCCGCGCGCAAATTCTCCGATGCGCTGGTCGAGGCCCCGCGCTCCTTTGCCGATCGCACATCGATCTCCGGTGCGATCGATTTTTCCATGGACATGCTGGCGCGCGCGCCGTTCAGGGCGCCCCGCCGCACCGTCGATATTTCCGGCGACGGCACGCACAATTCCGGCCGCGGCCTGCTCGCGGCACGGGAGGATGCGCTGGCGACCGGGCTCACAATCAACGGGCTCGTGATCCTCAGCGAACATCCCCTTCCCTGGAATCCGGAGCACACCAACCCTCCCGGCGGACTCGCAAAATACTTCCAGGATAATGTCATCGGCGGTCCGGGCGCCTTCGTCGTCGTCGCCGAGAATTTCCAGTCCTTCGGTCAGGCGCTGATTTCGAAACTGGTCGCCGAGATCGCACTTGCGCCGTCTGCGGCGACGGGCGGACCTCACCCGCATCCGTGAGACATTTGGCTGCAGCCCTGCGGTGAAGTGCGTCGCGCTCCGCGCCAAAGCGCCAACGAGTCCAATCACCAAGCCTGTTGTTTCGAGCAATTCCAGTCTGCAACAGTCTGGAATCATTCCAACATATTGATCCGGAACGGGAATTTGGCTTGACGCGCCATGTTTTCAATCTCTTAGCTGCGTCAAACTCAACCGGGAGAGTACCGATGTCCAGGAGCCGCATGTTGGCCATGGCGGCCGCAAGCGCGATTAGCATCTGCCTGCCGAATCTTGCGTCGGCGCAGGGCGAAGTGAACGTCTACACCTATCGCGAGCAGAAGCTGATCCAGCCACTCCTCGATGCCTTCACCAAGGACACCGGCATCAAGGTGAATGTCGTCTCCGCCTCGTCAGGCCTCGAGCAACGCATCAAGACCGAAGGCGCCAACAGCCCGGCCGACGTCTTGCTGACCGTCGATATCGGCCGCCTGGAAGATGCGGTTCAGGGCGGCATCACGCAGCCGATCAAGTCCGATGTGATCGAAAAGGTGGTCCCGGCGCAATATCGCGACCCCGAAGGCCATTGGGTTGGCGTGTCGATGCGCGCGCGCGTGATCTATGCGTCGAAGGATCGCGTGAAGCAGGACGCCATCACCTATGAAGAGCTCGCCGATCCGAAATGGAAGGGCAAGATCTGCATCCGCTCCGGCCAGCATATCTACAACAACGCGCTGATCGCCGCGATGATCGTCAAGCACGGCGAAGCCAAGACCGAGGAATGGCTGAAGGGTCTGAAGGCCAATCTCGCACAGAAGCCGTCAGGCGGTGACCGCGAACAGGCGCGCGACGTCGCAGCCGGCAAATGCGACATCGGCATCGGCAACACCTATTACTGGGCGCTGATGACGCAGAATCCGAAGCAGAAGGAATGGGCCGACGCGACCAAGGTGATCCTGCCGACCTTCGCCGGCGGCGGCACCCATGTGAACGTGTCTGGCGTCGTGCTTGCCAAGAATGCACCCAACAAGGCAAACGCACTGAAGCTGATCGAATGGCTGACCGGGGACACCGCGCAGCACATGTATGCCGATCAGAACTACGAATATCCGGTCAAGGCCGGCATCAAGACCAACGACATCATTGCCGGCTACGGCAAGCTCAATCCGGACCCGATGCCACTGGCCAAGATCGCGGAAAAGAAGAAGGCCGCGGCCAATCTCGTCGACAAGGTCGGCTTCGACAACTGATCCAACCGCCGCGCGGCCCTGCGCGGCCAGAGCTGAAATGAACGACGGGTCTCCGCTTTTTGCGGAGGCCCCGCCTCGAGAGAACCGGCCCCGTGGCAAACGTCACCCTCACGCTGCCCGACCGGCTCCGCCGTTCTCACATCCTCGCCACATCTTTTCTGATCCTTTTGGCGGCCGCGGTTCTGTTGCCGCTGGCCAGCCTCGGCAGCGTTGCCTTGCGTGGTGACGCCGAGATCTGGCCGCATCTCGTCAACTACGTCATCCCGCGCGCGACCATCGAGACGGCATTACTGCTGGCTGGCGTCGCCGTGCTCACTGCGATCGCGGGCATCGGCACGGCATGGATCGTAACCGCCTATGACTTTACCGGGCGCAGCATTCTTGCCTGGCTGTTGCCGCTGCCCCTCGCCTTCCCGACCTACATCGTCGCCTATGTCTATGTCGACATATTCGACGCCGTCGGCCCGGTGCAGTCCGCGTTCCGCGCGCTGTTCGGATACCGGACCGCCGCGGAATACTGGTTTCCGTCAGTGCGCTCGCTGCCCGGAGCAATCCTCGTCTTCAGCTTCGTGCTGTATCCATACGTCTATCTCGCCGCCCGCGCGATGTTCCTGACCCAGAGCGCGTCGCTGATCGAGGTTGCGCGGACGCTGGGCGCGACACGCTTCATGCTGGCGCGCCATGTCGCATTGCCGCTGGCGCGTCCGGCGCTCGCGGTCGGCCTGTCGCTCGCTCTGCTCGAAACACTCAACGACATCGGCGCGAGCGAATATCTCGGCGTTCAGACCCTCACGCTGTCGATCTTCACCACCTGGATCAACCGATCGAGCCTGCCGGGCGCCGCGCAAATCGCCTGCACCATGCTCATCGTGGTGATCGCCCTGATGGCCCTGGAACGCCATGGCCGCCGTCATCGCCGCTTCGTCACGTCGCCACGACGTCACCGCACGGTGCCGAGAATGTCCTTGAGCGGTCGCAGCGCGCTATTGGCGTTCGTCGCCTGTTTCGTGCCGGTCGCCTTCGGTTTCGTCCTGCCGTTCTTCTATCTGACCTATGAAGTCCTCCTGCGCGGGCTCCTCACCGGGTTCGACCCCGATCTTCTGCGCTATACCGCCACCACCGTGACCCTGGCTGCGTCCGCCACCGCAATCGCAATCGTTCTCGGCTTGAGCGCAGCGATCGCCGTACGGATGGTGCGCGGGCAGATCGCCACCTTCAGCCTTATGATCGCCGGCCTCGGTTATGCCATTCCGGGGACGGTCCTGGCGCTCGGTCTTCTTTCGCCGCTCGTCGGCATCGACAACATCCTGAATGCATTGTCCCGCGCATTCGGAGGCCCGCATCTCGGGCTTGTCATTGCCGGCTCGAGCGCTGCGCTGGTCATTGCCTATGTGATCCGGTTCTTTGCCATCGCCACCGGCTCGGCGCAGGCCGGCCTTGCCCGCATCTCGACCGAGATCGACGATGTCGCGCGCACGCTCGGCACGCGACCGCCCGCGGTGGCCTGGTTGATCCATGTGCCGCTGACGCGCCCGGCGCTCGGCGGCGCGGCGCTCCTTGTGTTCGTCGATTGCCTGAAGGAATTGCCGGCGACGCTGCTGCTGCGGCCGCTCAATGTCGAGACGCTCTCGACCTACATCTATCAGTTCGCGACACGCGGAAGCTTCGAGGAAGGATCGCTCGCCGCGCTGATCATTGTCGCGGTCGGCATCCTGCCGGTGATCCACCTCACCCGCTTCTCGGAGATCGCGCCGGCGCCGATGCCGCCGTCGTCGCGCTGACGTTCAGTTGCCGAATAGCTTCATCTGGAAGACGTAGGTGAGGCCAAGCTTCGCCGTGAACTGGTCGGTGCTGCCCACCTGCGTAATCGGCGAATCCGCGGCGTCACCGATCAGCTTTTCGTAGATGAACTCGCCACGCACCGCCCATTGCGGCGCAAATTCGTAGCGCGCATTGAGCTCGGCGCCGACGCCCTTGAAGCCGCCGCCCGGCGCGTAAGCCGCGAGGAGTCCCGAGCGCGCCGATTCCGCCGGCGTCACGCCGAAATACGTTTCCATGTAATCGCGATTGGCAAAGCTGGCGCGCGGACCGATCGACCACAGGAAAACCGGGGACGCCCGGAAGATGAAATCGAGGCCGGTCTCGCCTACCACACCGTTATGCCCGGTGATGCCATAGCGAACCGCGACCCAGGGACGGATCCAATCGAATGTGTAACCGACCTTCGCACCAAGCTCGAGGGATGAGCTGACATCGTTCAGTCCGAACAATTCGGGATAGTCGGACGTCTTGCGCTTCGACTGCCAGTTGAACGACGGACCGAAGGACCAGCCGTAGATGTTGGCCTGCTTGCTGTGAACCACACCGAAGCCGGGCAGCTGCAGATAATGCAGGTCGAAGAACCCGGTCGGCCAAACCTCGTAATCCTTGGAGCCGGGATAAGCCGGCCGCACTTCCGCACCGGCGCCAAGCTCGATGATCAGGTCGTAGGGCTGCTGGACGACAACAGGCGCCTTTGCCTGCATCGGGGGAATATCCGCAGCGAATGCCGCGGAGCTGCCAAATGCCACCGTAGCAGCGAGAATTGCGCGCTTCATGAATTTCGAATCCCCGTCGGCAGTCCAGATGCCGTGCTGCCAACTTAGCAAGAAGCGCGTTAACGTATCGGTAAAATCCTACGCGGCGCAAAATTTGCGCAGGGTGTGGCATTTTTCGCCGTCAATGCATCCAGCGCTCGGGGGCGCGCTCGTCATACGGCCGCGGCTTGATCCTCATCCCGCGCAAGAACCCCAGCAGCATCAGACCGATGAAGCTGAGGCTGAATATAAGACCGATATTCTGCCACATGGCGACAAGGATGTTGGTGACCATCGAAAGCCTCCCTGTCTTTCAGTCGCACCCCTGAGCCCCTCGGTTCATGATGTGCATCTCGCAAGACCGGAATACCTGCTACGAGGTGTGGAGCCGCGGCCGGATAGGCTAGGCTAAGCGCCGCCACGTGATTTGCCCCCGGAGCGCCAATGTCCGACGAGAAAACGGTCCGCCGCATCCTGCACTTCAAATTCACGCTGCCCTCGGCGGATTCGGCGCAGCTTTTGAGCATGCTGAAAACCAGCAAGCCCTTCACCACGATCTTCGGCGAGGTGAATGTGCGCTTCCTGCAGAATGCGGACGACCGTGCCAAGATCTTGCAGATCGTCGAATACAACGCGCCGCGATCGATCGAGGCGAACCGGCAATCGCTGGCGTCCGACCCGCGGGTACAGGCCTATCTTCAGGTCTGGCGCTCCATGGCGCCGAATGTGGAGATGGACGTGTATCAGGAGTTGGAAGGCTAGGCGCCCGCAACGGCGCGCACCTCGTATCCTTCACTCGCCCTTATCGTTCGGTGAGAGGCGCCGCGGCGCGGCGGCCGGCATACGCGCGCTTGTAGAGCGTCAGAGCGACAATCAGCAGGCAGCACAGCGTGTTGGCTGAAAAGACGAGCGCCATCTTCATGTCGTTCACGACGACGATGGCGTAGAACACCGTTGAGACATTCGCCACGGCGAACATCAGCCAGGTTGCATAGGAGATGGCGGCAGCGTTGTCCTTGTCGCAAGCGACCCTGACGATTTGCGGAATATAGGCCAGCACACGCGCGATGTTGCAGATTGCGAAAAGCGCGATCGCGACGTCTGCTGTAAAGCTCATCAGGCGCACCGTACGCGAAGGGGTTGCGGCAATAGCTCCCCGGTTTCTGTTCGGGCGACAGGCTCTCGCGCCCCATCGGGGGAGTCGCTCATCTTGATCAAAAGGACGGCGGCGAACTGCGCGGCGATTAGCAGCGCAAATGCGAGCGCCTGCACCATCGGATTCCCCCTTTTTGAGTTGCAGACAATTCGTGACCGATGACGTTTCGCGTAGTAGAGTGAAAAAAGCAGTCCTCACTTGAGGACTGTCCCACAGTCCTCAAATGAGGATGGTGTGTGCGGCGGCTTCCAGGACGGGACTGCGGTTCGAACCGCCCCCCTGCGCCGCGCACCTCAAAATTTTGGATCGGAAGGGCGTCGAAAGGCGCCGTCTGTGTTTTTTTGGAACTGGAGATATTGGACCAAACTGATTGAAGCCGGAGGACGGATTGACGCAAAGTGCAGCCGCCTATCAGCGGCACGATCAATTGCTGGCGACGCTTGACCGGTTATATGACGCCGTCGCCGACCTGAAGAAATGGCCTGCCTTTCTCGAGAGCGCGACACGGCTGTTCGCGGCGCGCGGCGCTCAGATCGGACACACCGACCTGGTCAACAGCCGGCTGTCCTTCAGCATTGTGCATGGCTATGACTGGAGCCCTGCGCACATGCTTCGCTACGAAGAGCTGATGAGCGAAGATCCGCGGCTTCCTCATTTCAGCGCGAATCCCTTCAAGCCGCTCCATTGCAGAATGTTGGTGTCGGAAGAACAGCTTCACGCCTCGCGCGTCTATCAGGAGGTCCTGTCGGTCGGAGGCGTCGAATATTCACTCGGCGTGAATCTTGTCGAGGACACCCGGACCCTGACTTATTTTCTCGTACTGCGCGACCGGACGCAGTCACAGTTCACCGACGCCGACTGCGAACTGATGTCGGCCCTGATTCCGCATCTCGGCCGCGCGCTCAAACTGCAACGCGACCTCGGACTCGTTTCGGTCGAACGAAACGCCGCGTTCGACGCACTCGACAACATGGCGCTTGGCATCATCATTATCGATTCAGATGCACGGATTAAGTTCTCCAACGAAGCCGCGCGTCAGATCGCGGCTGCGCGCGACGGACTTCGCCTGACCGCGGGGCGGCTGGTCGTCGACGAAAGCGACGGCGACAGCATCAGAAAAAGGGCGCAACGGCTGATCAAGGCCGCGCTGTCCGGCCAGATGACCCCCGGTGAGGCCTTTGAGATTGCGCGACCGTCTGGCGGTGAGCCCTATACCGCCCTGATATCGGCGCTGGGCAACAGCCAGACCCGCGTCGGATGGAACACTCTCGATGAGCAATTCGCCATCGTCTATGTCCGCGATCCGTATCAGCCGGACGAAACGCGCGCCGAAATCCTTCAGCGCCTGTACGGATTGATGCCAAGCCAGGCGCGTCTCGCCGATCTGCTGGCCAGCGGCTATTCATTGAAGGACGCCGCACAAAAGCTCGGCATCACGATCTTCAGCGCGCGGCAATATCTCAAACTCATCTTTCAAAAAACATCGACGAACCGTCAGGCCGAATTGACACGGAAGGTTCTCCTGGTTCCGAATGCACCAAAGCGGCGCAACAAATCGCTGCCCGTGTAACGCATCGTTGCGCTGACACGCATCCACTCGTTTTCCGGCAGCATATCCTCGCTACGACTGCGGCTCCCGCAATGCGCGCGAAAGCCGCAGCGTAGCGGTCCGGTCAGTAATAGCGATAGCCGCCGTAATAGCCGCGGCCATAGCCGTAGTAACCGCGGCCATAGCCGTAATAGCCGCGTCCGTAGCCGCCGTAACCACCGTAGTAACCGCGGCCGTAATAGCCGCCGTAGCCGCGGTAGCCGTAGTAGTGGCGTTCTCGACCGGAGACACCTTCTCCGCCGCGAGCGCGCCGCCGATCAGCGGCGATGCCAATGCGGCTTGCGGAACCGTTGCAACGAACAAAGCGGCAGTCATGAAAGCGAGTGTCTTGCCATGCATTGAACCCTCCAAAGGTTCAGGCACGACGCCCCCAACGGGTTCGCCGTGCCGCAGCTTCCACCCGTGAGAATGATGATCCTTTAGGCCAAGCGTGGAAAGGCGATGTGGCTGCAGCCGCATCACGTTTCGTAACGGCCGCAGCCGGCATTGCCCGGATTCGCGAGGAAAACTGGAGGATCGCGCTACCTCCGCAGCTCCGCCAGCCCCTCGTAAAGCTTCAGCGCCTCGGGATTGGCCAGCGCTTCGGTGTTCTTGACCGGACGGCCATGCACCACGTCGCGCACCGCAAGCTCGGTGATCTTTCCCGACTTGGTGCGGGGGATATCCGCGACCTGAATGATCTTCGCCGGCACGTGGCGCGGTGACGCGCCGGTGCGGATCTTCTTCTTGATGGTCTCGCGCAAGGCATCGTCCAGCGTCACCCCGTCCATCAGCCGCACGAACAGGATGACGCGCACGTCGCCGTCGAAATCCTGACCGATCGCGATGGCTTCCAGCACTTCCGGGATCTGCTCGACCTGAGCGTAGATTTCCGCCGTACCGATCCGCACGCCACCCGGATTGAGCGTCGCGTCGGAACGGCCATGGATGATCATGCCGCCGTGCTTCGTCCATTCGGCGAAGTCGCCGTGGCACCACACATTCGGGAAGCGCTCGAAGTAAGCGGCGCGATATTTCTTGCCGTCCGGATCGTTCCAGAACATCACCGGCATCGACGCGAACGGCTTCACGCAGACGAGTTCGCCCTTCTCCTCGACGATGTGCTTGCCGTCGTCCGACCAGACATCGACGGCCATGCCGAGGCCGGCCGCCTGGATTTCACCGCGATAGACCGGCGCCGTCGGATCGCCGAGCACGAAGCAGGACACGATATCGGTCCCGCCCGAGATCGAGGCGAGATGAATATCTTTCTTGATGTCCGAATAGACGTAATCGAAGCTTTCGGCCGCGAGCGGCGAGCCGGTCGAGGTCATCACCCGCACCGAGGACAGGTCGTGCGTCTTTGCCGGTTGCACTCCGGCCTTCTTGCAGGCGTCGATATATTTGGCGGACGTGCCGAACAGCGTGATCTTCTCGTCCTGCGCATAGTCGAACAGCACGTCGGGCTTGGGCGCAAAGGGCGAGCCGTCCCACAGAATCAGCGTCGCGCCGGCGCCGATGCCCGACACCAGCCAGTTCCACATCATCCATCCGAGCGTCGTAAAATAGAAGACGCGGTCGCCCTCGCGCACATCGCTCTGCAGCCGATGCTCCTTGAGATGCTGCAACAGCGTGCCGCCGCCGCCATGCACGATGCATTTCGGCACGCCGGTCGTGCCCGAGGAATAAAGAATGTAGACGGGATGGTTGAACGGCACGCGGGTGAAGGTCACCGGCTTCGGGGCAAAGTCCTTCAGGAACGCATCGAGCGTCACCGCCCGTGGCACCTTCGCTGCGACCGCATCCGCGGTCTTGAGATAGGGAACGATGACCACCTTCTGCGCGGTGGGAAGCTGCCCCGCGATCGCGGTCAGCCGCTCGGTCAGGTCGATCGACTTGCCGTTGTACCAATAGCCATCGACCGCGATGAAGATCTTGGGCTCGATCTGGCCGAATCGGTCGAGCACCCCGCGTTCGCCGAAATCGGGGGAGCAGGAGGACCAGATCGCACCGAGCGAGGTCACCGCAAGCATCAGCCCGACGGATTCCGGCAGATTCGGCAGCATCGCGGCGACACGGTCGCCCTTGCCGATGCCCGCAGCGGCGAGTGCCTGCTGTGCGCGGGAGACGAAGGCATGCAGGTCAGCCCACGACCAGCGATAGGCCACCTTGTCCTCGCCGCGAAACACCAGCGCGTCGCCCGGGCCGGTCTTGCGCAGCAGGTTCTCGGCAAAATTGATCTGGCCGTCCGGGAAAAATTGCGCCCCCGGCATCTTGTCGCCGTCGATCAGCAGCCGAGCGCCCTTCTCGCCGATCACCCCGCAATAATCCCAGACCTGGTCCCAGAACAGGTCCGGATGAGCGACCGACCACGCATGGAGCTCCTTGTAGGACGAAAGCGAAAGGCCGTGCCGTGCATTGACCTGCCGCATAAAATCCATGACTTGGGTGCCGGCCGCGCGCTCCGCGCCCGGCGTCCATAGCGGTGTGTCACTCATCAATAAGTCCCCTCAGCGGCCGTTTGCCCATCCGCTCCATACACCAAAATAACGCAGGAGAACGTCTGGGGAAGCCTCTCGAAGGGCCACGAAAGCGTCACAGAGGAATGATCACTGGTTCCGGGTGCAAGGTTGCACCCTCGATCCTCTGGCCCCTATAGTTCGGGCACTTCGAACCGGAAAATATGACTTTGTCGGCGGTCACTGGCTTCAAACGCCTCGCTCTCGCGGTAGGCGCCCTGATCCTGTGCGTTTTTGGCGCGCTGGCGGTGGTGTCTTTCCTCGTGCCGAAGGATCAGGTGCGGGAAGCGGTGAAGTCCGAGATTCGGGCTGCGACCGGCCTCGACCCGCAACTGCGCGGCGATGTGTCGGTCTCCCTTTTCCCCTATGGCCAGGTCACGCTGACCGACGTCGCTCTCGGCGACGACAACGGCGAGCCGCCCCTGCAGGCCGCCCAGCTCGTGGCCCGTCTGAGCTTCCTGCCGCTTTTGATGGGGCGCATCGACATCGCCGACATCACCCTCGCGGCGCCCCGGATCGTGGTGTCGGTCGACGAGACCGGGACTTCCAATTGGCGGCTCCTGCTGCGTTCGCTGGAACGCGCGGCCGAACCCGAGGCGCCGAGTTTCTCCGAAATCCGAATCAAGAACGGCATGCTGGTGGTCCGGGACGCCCACCGGAACATCTACGAGTATGTCTCCGACGCCGATCTGTCGCTGGCCTGGCCCGCGATCTCCCGCAGCTTCGCGGTGACCGGCAGCGTGCGCTATCGCGGCGAGACGCTCGAAATCGGCGCGACGGTCGCCAATTTCGCCGCGGCCCTGCACGGCGAGCGGTCGGCGCTGAAGCTGCGCGTCGCCGGTGCGCCGCTCAAATTCACCTTCGATGGTGCGATGGCGACCCGGCCGACCCTGAAGATCGAGGGCGCTACTTCCGCCGATGCGCCATCACTGCGAAATGCGCTGGTCTGGCTCGGCAAGAAGCCGCTGCCCGGCGGCGGCTTCGAACGGCTGGCGCTGAAGGCGCAGACCAATCTCATCGGCGGCACGCTCGCCCTGTCCCAGGTCAATCTCGAGCTCGACGGCAATGTCGCCGAGGGGGTCCTGACCTTCGCCGCCGACGGCCGCCAGACCCTGCAAGGCACGCTGGCCGTCGATCAGCTTGATCTGACGCCCTATCTGTCGACCGTGCGGCTGCTCGCGTCGACCGAGCGCGAATGGAATCGCGCGCCCATCGACCTCGACGGGTTGGCGACCACCGATTTCGACCTGCGGCTGTCGGCCGGCAACGCCACGATCGGCTCCACTAGCCTCGGCCGCACCGCGATCGCGACCAATCTGCGCGCCGGCAAGCTGACCGTCACGATCGGAGAATCGCGCGGCTTCGGCGGGGTGATCCGCGGCAGCATCGGCCTTGCCCGGTCCGAGCAAGGCGCGACCTTCACCTCGCAACTGCAATTCGACAACATCAATCTGGAACGCTGTATCAGCGAGTTGTTCGGGCTGAAGCGGATCGAAGGCAAAGGCAGCCTCGCCGTTTCTCTGGAAGGGTCCGGGCCGAGCGTCTATGCGATCACCCGCACGCTCGACGGCGAGGCGACATTGACCGCCACCAAGGGCGCCCTGACCGGACTGAATGTCGAGCAATTACTGCGGCGGCTCGAGCGCAGGCCCTTGTCCAGCGGCAGCGAATACCGCAGCGGACGCACGCCCTTCGAGACGCTGTCGGTGCAGATGAAAATCGCCAAGGGCAACGTCACCGTGGACAGCGTGGACCTGCGCAGTCCCGCGGTGAAGCTCGCCATGGCCGGTGAGGCCTCGATCCCGGCCCGCGATCTCGACCTCAAGGGGACCGCAACTCTCGTCGCCGCCAGCGCCAATGCCAAGCCCTTCGAGCTGCCCTTCGCGGTGCAGGGACAGTGGGACGATCCGTTGCTGTTGCCCGATGCGCAGATTC
This sequence comes from Pseudorhodoplanes sp., assembly GCF_035565855.1. Taxonomy (GTDB): domain Bacteria; phylum Pseudomonadota; class Alphaproteobacteria; order Rhizobiales; family Xanthobacteraceae; genus Pseudorhodoplanes. The sequence continues at coordinate 24,375 of NZ_DATMRX010000291.1, read as the reverse complement.
TGATCCAGCGCTCGGGCGCGGCGGCGCCGCTCCTTGAATCGCTGCGCTCGCGTCGCGATGCCGCGCGCACCGCCCCCAATGCGCCGAGCGAACAGGCTCCCGCACCCGCTTTGAAGCTGAACCCGTCATCGGACGCGGCCACGCCGGCTGCGACGCCAACCGGGTCCACGGCGCCGCGACGCGAAGCGACCACGGTCCAGGACACCGAAAGCACGGCCCCCGTCGGCGCAGGCGGACCTCCCGAGCATGAAGCGGCGCCGGCAGTGGCGCCCAGCGCCGAGCCATCGGCCGCCGCGCCCGCAAAAGCCGAATAGTCTTACGGAAGTACGCGTCGCCCTCGGCCGCCCATGGCGGCGACGGCGCATTCGACTATGATTCGCCAATGCGAATCAGGAACCGCGGATGCTGTTTTCCTCGCTGCGCACGCTGGTGAAGGTCGCCGTCGCTTCTTTGATCGTCGGCACCATCTTGTCGCATTTTGGCATCACCGCCGAAGCGCTGCTGCGCGAGGCCGGGGTCACCCCCGAGCGCGTCACCGAATACGGCCGGCGCGCCTGGGACTGGGCCGGGCCGAATCTCATGCTCGGCGCCCTGGTGATCGTGCCGGTCTGGTTCCTGGTCTTTCTGTTCCGGCCGCCCGGCGCAAAGAGCGAATGAGCTGCCTTTGCGCTGGACGATGACGCAAAGTCAGAGCGCCCTCAGCATTCCTGTCTTCGGATGGCAATTGCTGTATTCGAAAAACTGCTCGTCGGCCGACGCAACCGTGACCTCGTGATAAAGCCGCAGCTTCGCGGCCGGGCCCAGCTTCATCAGATAACGCATTGCCGCCCCGAAGATCGCGACGTGAGTCGGATGCGATTCCGACCAGCGTTCGAGTGCATCGAGGCTCCGCCACCAGCTCATACCGAAGGATTTTTCGAGCGGCCGCCCGTCACTCCCGATGACCGTCATGTAGCGGTTGGCAAAACAGCCGCAGGACAGACCGTCATCGCGCAGGAAGTTCATGCCGTCGCGCAGCGCCGGCTCGACATCCTCAAGATACATCCGCCGTTCGGCGTCGTCGGTGTCGGACCAGTCCTGCCCCGACCGGATCAGGCAGAGATTCTGGTGCGGCACGATCCGCACATGGCCGTTGCCGCCATTGGATTTCGGCGTGCCGGTCGCCGTCATCGCATCCGTTTGACTTAACGGGATGCGGTCGCGCATGCCGCCCCAATAGGCGTGCTCTCGCACCATATCGCTGAGGCCATCGGCAACGGCGGCGATCCCTTCCATCCGTCCGACCGACGAAAACAACGTCTCGTATCGGGCGATCGACGGCCGCAGGACTTCGGTGAAGAAGCCGAGCGGACCGGGCTTCGCTTCGCCGGCCCAGGCCGCACCATGCCCCGCGAACCACGCATCGAAGCGCGCAGGATCGTCCCAGTACGCAATGCTGACGACGGTCTCAAATCCAGCCTCGTCGGTATAGCGCGCACGGTCCCAGTGACCGGGCCCGTTCTCCGCGGCGAATGCCTTCGCGATCGCGGCGAGCGGTGCATCCGCCGCGGCTTCATCAGCCGCACGAAATTGCACCCCGAAATAGGCCATGACGACGCGCGCGACGCTGGGCTTGTGCCGCGCGACGAAAGCCGGATACGGCGGCGTGTAATCGTCGCCGTATCGGGTGTGGCGGGTGCGCGCGGTCTTCAGGTGATCGGGAATCGCCGATTCCATCAGGCCGCCTCCTCGCTTCCGTCCTTGACGAGCGTCAGGGCCTCGCCCCGCGCCGCACCGACCGCGGGCGCATCCGCGCCACCGCGCGCGACTTCGCTGCCCCCACGCCGACGCACCACAACGCGGTCGCCCGGCGTCTTGTCGAGGATGAGGCGGGTCACATCCGGCCTCGCATAGTGACCCGCCGGGTCCGCCGCCGCTTTTGCAAGTGCGATCATGCCGAGATCGATATCGGCATAGACGAGCCCTTCTTCGGTTTCCGGCAACGGCGCATGCATCAACTGACCGTCCGGCGCATAGATGGTGGCAAAGCCGCCGCCCTGCAGAAGGAGCCGCTTCTTCATGTCGTCGGTGCACAACATGTCGATCATCTCCTTGGAGACGACCGCGCAGGGGGCAATCGCAAAGCAGCCGCCCTCGACTGCATAGACACGCGTCGCAGCGTTGTTCACTTCCGGCCCGAGCGCATAGGCGCCGCCGCGATACAGCGAGAAACTCGGCCATGACGCGATATGCACCTGCTCATTCTGCGCATACATCGCGTATTTCGACAGCGGCTGCAGATGCTCCCAGCAGCATAAAGCGCCGACCCGTCCGAGTGGGGTCTCGAACACCGAAAGATCGGAGCCGTCACCCTCGCCGAACACGGTGCGCTCGACATGCGTCGGCTTCAGCTTGCGCCGCATCGCGATGGTTTCGCCGTCGGGGCCGATGATCCACTGACCCATATAGAGCGAGCCGCCCTGCTTCTCGCTGTGGCCCATCACCACCATGATGTTGTTGTCTTTCGCCGCTTTCGCGATGCGGTCGGCCTGCGGGGAGCCATAAACCAGCGAATTGTCGTGATAGCGCTGGACGAACTGCATGCCCCAGGCCGGCGAATCCAGCCAGATGAACCACGGATAGCCGGGAATAAAGGTCTCGGGAAATGCGATCAGCGACGCGCCATTCTTCGCGGCCTCCGTGATCAGCGCAACGCATTTGTCGACAGTCTTGTCGAGATCGAGAAAGACAGGAGCGGCCTGAACGGCGGCGGCCTTGAATTTCGGATGGGTGACGGGCATCGGCAATTCTCCTCCTCCGGACACGGCTTTTCGCCGCAGCTTCCGGTGAAGGGTAATCGCCGCGCAGGCGCCCGCGCTTGCTTGGCTCTCGCGCCGGACTTGACTGATCGTCGCATCGCCAAATTTTGCTTGATTTTTTGCATGGACAGCGTTGTGTGCGTTGATACGCTCCGTCCCATGCACAAGCTGTGGTCCACAGACACAGTGGAGGCGCGTCACCGGCTCTCCTATTGGGTCGAGGCGGTGTGCAATACCTATGTGCAGCTGGAATGCGACACGCCGCAGCCCGAGCGCACGTTTCGCGGCACGATCCAGGCCAATCAGCTTGCGACACTCGGCCTCTCCACGGTGACGGCCTCTGCGCAGCATGTCCGGCGGACGCCTGTGAAAATCGCCCGCGCCACCGAAGATTATTTCATCGTCAGCATCCAGACCAAAGGCCGCGGCAAGATCGTGCAGGACGGCCGCGTCGCCGAATTGTCGCCCGGCGATTTCGCGCTTTACGATTCAACGCGGCCTTACGAACTCATCTTTGACGAACCATTCCAGCAGCATGTGCTGCAATTACCGGGCGCTGTGCTGCGCGGACGGCTTCGTCAAACCGAGACGCTGACGGCGCGCAAGGTCTGCGGCGATCGCGGCGCCGGTCACCTGATGATCGGCATGATCAACACCCTCGCGGCCGACATCGACACGCTGGAGGTCGGGTCGGTCGCCGCCATAGCCGAAAGCGTGGAGAATATCCTGGTCGCCGGATTATGCTCGCTGCCGGGCGCCGCTGATCCCGCGATCTCGCAGATGACCGCCTATCACCGCGATCAGATCAAGGCTTTCGTGCTGCGTCACCTGCGCGATCCGCAATTGTCGGTGAACGCGATCGCGGCGCATCTGAAATTGTCGCCGAGCACGATCTATCGCGCCTTTGCGGGCGAGCCGATTTCGCTAAATGCCTGGATCTGGAATCAGCGGCTTGATGGCGCCAAGCGCGAGATCTGCGATCCGGCCCATGCCGGCCGCACCATCACCGAAATCGCCTTCGGCTGGGGCTTCAACGACGCGGCGCATTTCAGCCGGATGTTCCGCGCGCGCTTCGGATGCTCGGCACGGGACTTGCGCGCTTCCGTATCGGCGCCGTCCGGGTGAGCCGCTACAGCGGCGCGCCGCCCGCAGCGCCTTTCTCCGCGGCAGCGTAGCGCTTGGTCAGCAGCGAGGCCGTCACCACCACGATCGCGACGAAGGCAATCATCAGCGTCGAGATTGCGTTGATCTCCGGTTTCACGCCGAGCCGCACCTCCGAATAGATGCGGATGGGCAATGTCGTAGCGCCCGGGCCGGTGGTGAAACTCGCGATCACCAGGTCGTCGAGCGACAGCGTGAAGGCGAGCATGAATCCCGCGAGAAGCGCCGGCGCGATCAGCGGCAAAGTCACCGTCAGGAATGTCCTGAACGGCGGACAGCCGAGATCCATCGCGGCTTCCTCGAGGCTCCAGTCGAAGGCGATGAGCCGCGACTGCACGATCACCGTCACGAAGCACATGGTCAGCGTAGTATGCGCCAGCGTCGTGGTGATCATGCCGCGCCCGATATCGAGCGCGACGAACAAGAGCAGCAGCGCCAGCCCGATGATGACTTCCGGCATCACCATCGGCGCGAACACCATCGCCGAGAACGGCACGCGGCCGCGGAACCGCCCCATGCGCACCAGCGCGAGCGCGGCGAGCGTGCCGAGGATCGTCGCAAGCGTCGCCGACATGAAGGCGATGCGCAGCGACACCCAGGCCGCCTGCAGGATCGCAGCATCGTCAAGCAACGACCGATACCAGCGCAGCGACCAGCCGCCCCAGACCGCGACCAGCTTGGAGTCGTTGAACGAATAGATGACGAGGATCGCGATCGGCACATAAAGGAAGACGAGGCCGAACGTGACCGAGACGATGTTGAAGGGTGAGGTGCGGGTCATGATCGCCGCTCCGCACGCCTGTCATGGCCGGGCTTGACCCGGCCATCCATCGCTTTCACAAAATGTCCTGCCTTGATGGATGCGCGGGTCAAGCCCGCGCATGACCGGCTGAGAAAGCCGAGCACGTCGCGCATCCTCACCTCCGCTCCAGCGCCCGCGACTGCGCGGTCTGATAGAACACGATCGGAACGAGCAGGATGGCGAGCAGCACGGTGGCGAGCGCCGAAGCCACCGGCCAGTCCCTGTTGGAGAAGAATTCGTTCCACAAGGTCTGCCCGATGAACATCGCATCCGATCCGCCCAGGAGATCGGGCACGACGAATTCGCCGGTGATCGGAATAAAGCACAACAGCGAACCCGCAACGACGCCCGGCAACGCCAGCGGAAGCGTGACCAGCCAGAACGCCTTCCAGCGCGGACAGCCGAGATCGGCGGCGGCTTCCAGCAGCGTGTCGTCCATCCTCTCGAACGAGGCATAGAGCGGCAGCACCATGAAAGGCAGGTACGAATAGACCATGCCGATGAAGATTGCGGTGTCGGTGGCGAGCCAGGTGGCCGGCGTGTCGATGATGCCGAGCGCGAGCAGAACGTCATTGAGCAGACCGTCGCGCTGCAGGATGTTGATCCAGGCATAGATGCGGATCAGGAACGCGGTCCAGAACGGCAGGATGACGGCGATCACCAGCACCGGCTGCAGCCGCTGCGGACAGCGCGCCATGCCATAGGCGATAGGGATGCCGATCGCGAGCAGGATCAGGGTCGAGACAAATGCAAAGGTCAGGCTGCGCAGATAGGATGCGACGTAGAGCCAGTCGCCGAACAGGAACTTGAAGTTCTCGATCGAGAGCGCGCCGATGAAATCCTTCACGCCCTGCCAGCCGGCCGACAGATCGAGGACCGGGACATAGGGCGGCTGCGCCAGCGCGGACTGCGACACCGAGATGCGCAGCACGATCAGGAACGGCACCAGCAAGAAGACGAGCAGCCATGCATAGGGGACGGCGATCACGACCCGGCGATACCAGCGGTCGTAGGATGCAGGCTTGGCCATCGCTTCAGTCCTGCACCATGACGCCGGCCTCGGGGGCGAAGCGCAGGAACGCCTTGTCGCCACGATGCAGAAGCTCCGAGGCGTGGCGGTCCTTGTTCGCGACCGAAGCCTTGACGATGACGCCGTGCTCGTCGCGCACCTTGTAGACGGAGAGATCGCCGAGATAGGCGATGTCGGCAACGATGCCGTGCAGCTGGTTCTCGGACGTCGCAAACGGCTCGCGGGCGATGTCGATTTTTTCCGGGCGCACCGCGATCGACACCTTCTGGCCGTCGGCGAAACCTGCCTTTCGGCCAACGACCAGTGGTCCGACGCGCGTGTCGACGGAAGCAAGATCGCCCGAATGCCCGGTGATCGGTCCCTCGAACAGATTCACGTCGCCGATGAATTCGGCGACCCAGCGAGTCTTCGGCTCCTCGTAGATCTCCGCGGGTGTGCCAACCTGGATCAGCTTGCCCGCGTGCATCACGCCGAGCCGGTCCGCCATCGTCATCGCCTCTTCCTGATCGTGGGTGACGATGATGAAGGTCAGTCCGAGCCGCTGCTGCAGCGCCATTAATTCGAACTGGGTCTCGTCGCGCAGCTTCTTGTCGAGCGCGCCGAGCGGCTCATCCAGGAGGAAGACTTTCGGCGACTTGGCCAGAGCGCGAGCGAGCGCGACACGCTGCCGCTGCCCGCCGGACAATTGATGCGGCTTGCGATGGCCGAATTCCTCGAGCTTCACCAGCGCCAGCATGTCCTTCACGCGGGCGTCGATGGCGGCGCGCGTCCAGCCTTCCTGACGCAGCCCGAAGGCGACGTTTCCAGCCACCGTCAGGTGCGGGAACAGCGCATAGCTCTGGAACATCATGTTGACCGGCCGCTCATAGGGCGGAACGCCGACGATGTTCTCGCCGTCGAGCAGTACCCGGCCCTCGTTCGGCGTTTCGAATCCCGCGAGCATGCGGAGCAGCGTGGTTTTGCCGCACCCGGAAGGGCCGAGCAGCGCGAAAAACTCGCCCCTGCCGATGTCGAGGGACACCTTGTCCACTGCGGTGAAGGAACCGAACCGGCGGGTGACGCCATCAAAGCGCACCATCGGTGTCGTCGTCGCTTGAGGCCTGTCCGCGGGACGGGCCGGGTGGTCAGACATCATGAAATCCGAAGAAGGGCGAACGGCGGTCCCGTTCCGCGCCGCAAGCTAGTCGGCAACGGCCTCCGGCTCAAGATGCTCAGGCCGCGAGCCTGTGCGTCGGGAACAAGTCGGGCGACGCCAGCCCGGATTGCGGCGCGGCGAACGCGCCCGTCAACTCATCCAGGCCGGTTCGTTCGAATCGGCAATCACGTCCAGACCGGCGGCCGCCTTGCGCGGCGCAGGCCCGTAATAACTCCCGATCCTTACCATCTCACGCGGCTTCACGCGGATCGCCACGATCCGCTCGAAGATGGTCTTCGCCGACACCGGCTTGCAGATGAACTCGTTCACGCCAAGCCGCACCGCCTCGATCACCGTCTCGCGCTCCGGATTCGCCGTGAGCATGATGATCGGAACCGCCGGCACCGGAAAGGTCAGCGGCGAGCGAACGATGCGCATGAATTCCGCACCGTTGATGTCGGGCAGGTCCCAATCAAGAATGACGACGTCCGGATTGAGCGTGATGATCGATTCCAGTCCGGTCACGCCATCGGCGGCGTCGTAATAGGTGCGGATCCCGTTCGCCTGCAAAAGACTGCGGATCACCTTGCGCATGTAATAGTCGTCATCGACGATCAGGACGCGCGTGGACTGGACGAGCTCCTGAATTTTTTTCGAACGAAGTGTTTTCACGCCGGGCCGGTCTCTGCAGCATTTGAGCTTCTTTGTTACAGCATTTGCGGGTTTCGCCGGCTTGAACCCCGCCGTTACAATTTGAAATAAGGTTGCGGCGCGAGCGTCAGCGCTGGGTCAGCGTCCGGCTGACGGCATTGCGCCAGCCGCGCCATTTGCGCTCGCGCGTTGCCTCGTCCATGGCGGGCTCGAACCGCCGGTCGCGCCGCCAGCTTGCGGCAAAGCCGTCGAAATCGGGGTAAAGGTCCACGCCGCATCCGGCAAGATAGGCCGCACCCATGGCCGTCGTCTCCATGATCTCCGGCCGATCGACCGGGGCGTTCAGGATGTCGGCGATGAATTGCATCGCCATCGCGCTTGCCGCCATGCCGCCATCGACGCGCAGCACGGTGCCCGCGACCGCCGGCCAATCGGCATGCATCGCTTCGATCAGGTCCCGCGTCTGATAGCCGACCGCTTCGAGCGTCGCCCGTGCAAGCTCCGCGGCGCCGGAATTGCGCGTCAGTCCGAAGATCGCGCCCTGCGCTCCGGCATCCCAATAAGGCGCGCCGAGCCCGACAAAGGCCGGGACCAGATAGACCTGTTCGGCAGGGTCGCTGCGCGCGGCCAATGCATCGGTCTCCGAAGACGCCGCGATCAGCTTGAGGCCGTCGCGAAGCCATTGAACCGCCGCGCCGGCGACAAAGATCGCGCCCTCGAGCGCATAGGTCCGCTTGCCATCGATCTGGTAGGCGATGGTGCTGAGAAGCCGGTTGCGGGACTGCACGGCGCGGTCGCCGGTATTGAGAAGAGCAAAGCCGCCGGTCCCGTAAGTCGATTTCATCATGCCCGGGGTGAAGCAGGCCTGGCCGATCGTCGCCGCCTGCTGATCGCCGGCGACGCCGCGAATCGGGATCGGCGCCCCGAACAATTCGGTCGAGCCGAAATCTGCGATGCAGTCCTTCACTTCGGGCAGCAATTCCAGCGGCACGCGAAACAGGTCCGCGAGATCGGCGTCCCACTGGCCGTTGTGAATGTCGAAGAGGAGCGTGCGCGCCGCATTGGTGGCATCGGTCGCATGGACGCGTCCGCCGGTCAGACGGAACAGCAGATAGCTGTCGATGGTGCCGAAGGCGAGTTGCCCGGCTTCCGCAGCCTCGCGCGCGCCGGGGCAATGGTCGAGCAGCCATGCTATCTTGGTGGCCGAAAAATACGGATCGAGCACAAGGCCGGTCCTCGCCGCGATCTCCGCCTCATGGCCTCCGGCGCGCAACGCCGCGCAGGTCTCTTCGGTCCGGCGATCCTGCCAGACGATGGCATTGTGGATCGGCTTGCCTGTCACGCGATCCCAGATCACGGTCGTTTCGCGCTGGTTGGTGATGCCGATCGCCGCGATGTCGCGCGCGCCGAGGCCGGCCTGTGCCAACGCGTCCTGTGCAGTCGCCACGACGCTCGACCAGATATCCTGCGGATCGTGCTCGACCTCGCCTGGGGTTGGATAGATCTGGCGGAATTCCTGCTGCGCAGTGGCGACCGGATGCATCGCTTCGTCAAAGACGATGGCGCGTGTCGAGGTGGTCCCCTGGTCGATCGCGAGGATCGCCATCACTTCACGAGCCTCAGCGCCGGCAGCGGCACCATGAAGCGTTGCAATGCGGCGCGTTCGATCTCGGTGAGGCGCAATCCGAGCTTGCTACGCCGCCACAACACGTCGTCGGCATCGACGGCGAATTCTTTCGTCATCAGGTAGCGAACTTCGGCCTCGGTCAGATCCGCGCCGAACCTCGTCCCGAGTGCGTCATAGCTGTCCGCTTTCCCGAGAACCTCGCCGATCCGCGTGCCATAGGCGCGCACCAGCCGCACCGCGTGGTCCTCTTCGAGGAACGGCCACGTGCGGCGCGCCTGCGCCACCTGCGCCTCGACGCCGTTATAGGGAAAATTGCCGCCCGGCAGCGGGACGCGCGCGGTCCATGGCTGGTTCGGCGGAAAAAATTCGGCGAGCTTCTTCATCGCCGCTTCCGCAAGCTTGCGATAGGTCGTGATCTTGCCGCCATAGATCGTCAGCACCGGCGCATGGCCGTAATGCTTGTCGAGCGCCAGATGATAGTCGCGCGTGACATTCTCCGGCCGCTTCGACCCGTCATCGTAAAGCGAACGCACGCCGGCAAAGGCATAGACGATGTCGTCCGGCGCCACCGCGGTCCGGAAGTAGCGCGTCGCGGTCTCGCACAGATAGGCGATTTCGGCCCCCGACGGCCCAACGCCGGCCGGATCGCCCTGGAAATTCTCGTCGGTCGTCCCGATCAGCGTGTAGTCGCGCTCATAAGGCAGCGCGAACACGACGCGGCGATCGGGGTTCTGGAAAATGTAGCCGGTGTCGTGCTCGAACAATTTGCGCACGACGATATGGCTACCCTTGACGAGACGGACCCGCGGCGGTCCGGGCATCCGGATCACGGTTTCCGCGACCGGACCGACCCAGGGTCCGGCGGCATTGACGAGGACGCGCGCTGTGACCACCTCGCGCCGGCCGCGCTCGTTGAGGATCAGCCGCCATTCCTCGCCGCGTTCGGCACGCACGCATTTCGTCCGCGTGCGGATCGAGGCGCCGCGCTCGGCCGCATCGACGGCGTTGAGCACGACGAGGCGCGCATCGTCGACCGTGCAATCGGAATACAGAAAGCCGAATTGATAGGACCGCTTCAGCGGGATGCCGAGCGGATCGTGGGTGAGGTCCACCATCTGCGTCGGCGGCAGGATCTTGCGGCCGCCGAGATGATCATAGAGGAACAGGCCGAGCCGCAGCAGCAGCGACGAGCGCAGCTTCGGCTCCGGCGGAAGCAGGAACCGCAGCGGCCGGATGATGTGCGGCGCATTGCGCAGCAGCACCTCGCGTTCCTTGAGCGCTTCACGCACGAGAAGGAAGGCGCCATGCTCGAGATAGCGCAGCCCGCCGTGAATGAGCTTGGTCGACGCCGACGACGTGCCCGAGGCGAGATCGGTCTGTTCGACCAGGAGCACCCGCAGCCCGCGGCCGGCGGCATCGCGCGCGATGCCCGCGCCGTTGATGCCGCCGCCGATGATGGCGAGGTCGAAGTCGGCCATACTACCGCTGCCCGTCCCGTCGAAGGACACAAGCATGACGTGGCGGAACAGAGTCGCCAAGAGCTCGCCAGCGGCGGTCTCGCAAAACGGCCGCAAATTCCTTATATCTGAGGCCAGCTCCTGCTGCCCCATCGCAGGGGCTTTGACGGATCTGCGATGCCCGCCCCGCGTCTTCTTGTTATCGAGGGAAACACCGCCGACGGCCGCGCCCTTCTCAAGGCAGCCGGCGGCGATGCGCCGAGCGAAGGCTACGCCAATCTACTGCGCGAATTCCTGCCGCAAGCGACCATCGACATCTGCTACCCCGCCGATCCCGGCGCCAACCTCCCGGACAGCCTGGGACTGGAAGCCTATGACGGCGTTGTGATCACCGGCTCGGCTTTGCACGTCTATGACCGCGGGCCCCATATCGACCCCCAGATCGAACTGACCCGCGCGGTCTTCGAATCCTCGACCCCGTTATTCGGAAGCTGCTGGGGGCTGCAGGTCATCACCACGGCGGCCGGCGGCAGCGTGCGCCGCAATCCCAAGGGTCGCGAAATCGGTTTCGGGCGGCGCATCCGCCTGACGTCGGCGGGCCGCGGTCATCCGGTCTTCGCCGGCAAGGACGAAGTCTTTGACGCGGTGACCATCCATCTCGACGAGGTCGAAACGCTCGCCCCGAATATGCAGGTGCTGGCGCTGAACGCTTTTTCTGCGGTGCAGGCGGCCGAAGTGAAGGTCAATGGCTGCACGGCCTGGGGCGTGCAATATCATCCGGAATATTCCCTCGCCGACATCGCCGCGAGCTTCCGCAGGCACGGCAAACGCCTGATCGAAGAAAAATTCTTCAACGATCATGACGAGCTCAACGACTATGCCGGCAATGTCGCGGTGCTGCACGATTCGCCGCACAACAAGCCGCTGGCGTGGCGGCTCGGTCTCGACGCCACGGTTCTCGACAAGAACATCCGCACGCGCGAGGTCCGCAACTGGATTCACCACCAGGTGCTGCCGACCCGCAGCAAGCGCGGCAGGGAGTAGCGCTTGGATTTCCGCGACCGCCATGTTGTCGTGACCGGCGGGACCGGAGCGCTTGGAGCCGCGGTCACGAGCGCGCTGCTGGATCGCGGCGCGGTTTGCCACATCCCGGTCCACGGGTCCGGCCCACCGCAGGACTTCGCCTTCGCATCGAACGAGCGGGTGCGGCTTTATCCCTCCATTGACCTCTCCGATCAGGATCAGACCGACGCCTTCTACGCCAGGGTCGGCCCGCTCTGGGCATCGATCCATCTGGCCGGCGGCTTTGCGGCAAGGAAGCTGAAGAACAGCGGCAAAGCCGATCTGATGAAGCAGCTCGACACCAATGTCGTGAGCTGCTTCCTGTGTTGCCGCGCCGCGCTGAAAGCGTTCGGCACGGACGGCGGCCGGATCGTTAATGTCGCGGCGCGTCCGGCGCTCGAACCGCGGAGCGGCGCCGGCATGACCGCCTATACGATCGGCAAGGCGGGCGTCGCCGCGCTGACCATGGCGCTGGCGGAAGAAGTCGCCGGCGACGGGGTTCTCGTCAATGCGGTGGCGCCGTCCGTCATGGATACGGCGGCCAACCGCAAAGCCATGCCGAAAGCCGACCATGCCCTCTGGCCGAAAGTTGAACAGGTGGCCGCGACCATCCTTTTCCTTGCGTCCCCTGAAAACACAGTCACGCGAGGGGCAATCGTACCGGTTTACGGCCGCTCGTAAGAACCGGCGCGACCTATTATGATCGCCCGCCTCTGTCCCGCCCGCGCGCCGTGGAATGTCGGCGCCGAATTTGATCCCTGGAGAGCCTGTATGAACGTGCTGAGCCTGATGTCGCGCACCGCAATGGTGTCCTGTCTCTCTGCGGTGATGGCGATGAGCGCCGCGCTGGCGCAACCGGCCCAGAAGCCGTTCGAGCCCACCGTCGGTCAGGACGGCAAGGACGTGATCTGGGTGCCGACGCCGCAGGCGCTGGTCGACAAGATGCTCGACATGGCCAGGGTTACAGCCGCCGATAAGCTGGTGGACCTCGGCTCCGGCGACGGCCGCACCGTGATCACCGCCGCCAAGCGTGGCGCCACCGCCCGCGGCATCGAATACAATCCGAAGATGGTCGAGCTGTCGAAATACAATGCAGAGAAGGAAGGCGTTGCCGGCAAGGCCACCTTCGAGAATGCCGACATCTTCAAGACCGACTTCTCCAACGCCGATGTCGTAACGTTGTTTCTGCTCACCAGCCTCAATGCCAAGCTGCGGCCGACCATTCTCGACATGAAGCCCGGCACGCGCGTGGTCTCGAACACCTTCGACATGGGCGAGTGGAAGGCCGACGAGGAAGCCATCGTGACAGAAGGCTGTCAGTCCTATTGCAAGGCGTATTTCTGGATCGTTCCGGCAAAGGTCGATGGCACCTGGAATACCGACAAGGGTGAACTGAGCCTGAAGCAGACCTTCCAGAATTTCACCGGCACCCTGAAGAACGGCAACGTGATCACGCCGGTGACCGGCGGCAAGCTGAAGGGCAACGACATCAGCTTCACCGCTGGCGGCGTTGAATATACCGGCAAGGTCAATGGCTCGACGATCGAGGGCACGACGAAATCCGGCGACAAGTGGCAGGCCAAGCGCGGCGCGTGATCGCGGACCGCGACGGAGACGATGCAGATGACGTTCATGACAAGGGCCGCGCGCGTCGCGGCTGTTTCCTCCATGGCCGCTGCGCTGACGCTGAACATGGCGCTGGCGCAACCGGCCGAGAAGCCGTTCGAACCGGTCGTCGGTCAACAGGGCAAGGACGTGGTGTGGGTGCCCACACCACAGGCTCTCGTCGACCGGATGCTCGACATGGCGAAGCTGACGCCGGGCGATATCCACTTCGATCTCGGATCGGGTGACGGACGCACGGTCATCACCGCGGCCAAGCGCGGCGCCACGGCGACGGGCGTGGAATTCAACCCGAAGATGGTCGAACTGTCGCGCGCCAATGCCGAGAAGGAAGGCGTGAGCGGAAAGGCGACCTTCGTCGAAGGCGACATCTTCCAGACCGATTTTTCCAAGGCCACGGTCATCACGCTGTTCCTGCTGCCGGATCTCAATCTGCGGCTGCGTCCGACCATCCTCGACATGAAGCCGGGCACCCGCGTCGTCTCGAACTCATTCTCGATGGGCGACTGGAAGCCCGACGAGGAAGCGACCGTCACGGAGGATTGCCGGGGCTATTGCCGCGCGATGCTCTGGATCGTGCCGGCCAAGGTCGAAGGCGGCTGGACGCTCGATCGTGGACCGTCGACGGACGTGCTTTCGCTGAAGCAGGAGTTCCAGAACGTCACCGGGACCATCGTCAACGGCAACGTCATCACTCCCGTGACCGGCGGCAAGCTGAAGGGTGACGAGATCTCGTTTGTCGCGGGAGGCGTGACCTATACCGGCAAGGTCGCCGGCGACATTATGGCGGGGACCACGCAGTCCGGCGAAACCTGGCAGGCCAAGCGCACGGACCCTACGCCAGCGCCCACGCGAAAGACCGAGGCGCCCGCCGCGGTACCGCAAACTCCCGGCATCGAGACCTCGGCGCCCCCGGCTGCGGCCCCTGCGCCCGCCCCCAAGCCGGCGAAAGCGGCGGAAGCCAATGACGAGAAGCCGCCCTTCGTCCCCGAGGTCAGCCAGGACGGCAAGGACGTCGTGTGGTGGCCGACCGCGAACACCCTCGTCAACAAGATGCTCGATCTTGCCAAGCTGACGCCGAAGGATCGCCTGATCGACCTTGGCTCCGGAGACGGGCGCACGGTGATCACCGCGGCGAAGCGCGGCTCGAATGCGCTCGGCATCGAGTACAATCCGAAGATGGTCGAGCTGTCCCAGTTCAATGCCAAGAAGGCCGGCGTCACCGACAAAGCGAGGTTCCGGCAGGGCGACATCTTCCGCACCAATTTCTCGAATGCGGATGTGCTCACGCTGTTCCTGCTTCCCGAACTCAACGAGCGGCTGCGCCCGACCATCCTGCGCATGAAGCCGGGCACGCGCATCGTCTCGAACACTTTCGAGATGGGAGACTGGGAGCCCGATCAGGTCGCCGAAGTCGAGGAAGATTGCCAGACCTATTGCAAGGCGCTGCTCTGGATCGTGCCGGCCCGGGTTGATGGCCGCTGGCGCATGGGGCGAGACACTGTCGCTCTCAAGCAGAAATTCCAGACCTTCAGCGGCACCATCCAGCGCGGCAAGACCGTGGTGCCGATCAAGGACGGTCGCCTGAACGGCAACACGATCACCTTCACTGCCGGCGGAACCGAATATACCGGCACGGTGAACGGCCGCGTCATCAGCGGCGTGACCAAGTCCGGTCAGAAATGGAATGCACGGCGCGCGTGAGCAGCGAGCGCGCCTGCGCGAGACGCAGGGCATGATCGCGCCTCGATTTGCCAGGGTCGCGGCCGCGCTCTTCGTCTTTGCGTTTTTGATGCAGCACCCGGCATTGGCGGAGCCCGCGACGGCGCCCGCCAAGCCGCTGGTCGGCCAGCAGGGCAAGGACGCGATCTGGGTGCCGACGCCGAACGCGCTGATCGAGCTGATGCTCGATCTCGCCAAGGTCACGCCACAGGACAGGGTCGTCGATCTCGGCTCGGGCGACGGCCGTGCGGTGATCGCGGCGGCAAAGCGCGGCGCCACCGCTCGCGGCATCGAGTATGACGCCAACCTCGTCGCGCTTTCCAAGGCCAGCGCCGAGCGCGAGGGCGTGAGCGACAAGGCGCGCTTTGAGCGCGCCGACATGTTCGCGACCGACTTCTCCGACGCGAGCGTCGTGGTGCTGTTCCTGTTGCCCGACCTGAACCTCAAGCTGCGTCCATCCATCCTCAGGATGAAGCCGGGCACGCGGGTGGTTTCGAATACCTTCGAGATGGGCGGCTGGCTGCCCGACAAGAGCGCGAGCCTCCGCGAGGAATGCGACTTCTTCTTCTGCAAGGCGTTGTTGTGGATCGTCCCTGCCCGAATCGACGGCGCGTGGGTGCTGGAGACTGGGGACCTTGCCGGAACATTGTCATTCAAGCAGGAGTTTCAAACCTTCACAGGCGCGCTTACAAATGGCGACACGGTGACGCCAGTCACCGACGGGAAACTGACCGGCGACAGCCTTGGCTTTTCCGCGGGTGGAACGGCATTCGCAGGCCGGGTCCGCGGCGATATGATCGAGGGCACAACCTTGTCCGGTGCGGTATGGAAGGCGAAGCGCGCCAACTGAGCGCAACAAGAAAGCGCAATGAGGAGACGGCAATGTATTCAATGAAGACCTCCGTCCGTGGCGTCGCGGGCTCCTGCGTGACCGCAGCGCTTGCGATCAATTGCGCGTTCGCGCAGCCGGCGCCCTCCTTCGAGCCGAAGGTCGGGCAGCGCGGCAAGGACGTGGTCTGGGTCCCCACCAACCAGCAACTCGTCGACAAGATGCTCGACTTGGCCAAGGTGACTGCGAACGATCACGTGATCGATCTCGGCTCCGGCGACGGCCGCACCGTGATCACCGCGGCGAAACGCGGCGCCACCGCGCAAGGCATCGAGTACAATCCGGACATGGTCGAATTGTCGAAACGGAACGCCGAGAAGGAAGGCGTCACCGGAAAGGCCAGCTTCGAGAAGGCCGATATCTTCGAAAGCGATTTCTCGAAGGCGACCGTGATCACGATGTTCCTGTTGCCCTCGCTGAATATCAAGCTCCGCCCCAAGATCCTCGACATGAAGCCGGGCACCCGGATCGTCTCGAATTCGTTCGACATGGGCGACTGGCGCGCGGATGAAACAGCCTCGCTCAACGGCGAGGTCTGCACCTCGCATTGCACGGCGTATTTCTGGATCGTGCCCGCCAAGGTGCAGGGCACGTGGAAGACGCCGCAGGGCGAGCTCACGCTCGAACAGACCTACCAGGATGTGAAGGGCGTGCTGAAGGACGGCAACGTCATCACGCCGGTCAAGGACGGCAAGCTCACCGGCGACCAGATCGCCTTCACGGCCGGCGCAACGCGCTATACCGGCACCGTGACCGACAAGGCGATCACCGGCAAGGCCAATACCGGCGGCAAGGAAGCGGACTGGACGGCGACGCGCTAGAGCGTCGCCGCTCCTTCGGTTGAATCCAGCCGCCTCGGTGTGAGCCACCTCACATACCGATCCGCACAGGCCCGTCCACAGTCTCCATCGCAGAACCCTGCGATGGAGAGACCACCATGGACCGCCTCGCGTTTACGCTGCACGGCCAGCCGCCAGCCGAATCCGCCAATGAGAAGAGCGAAAGCGAAATCGCGAGCCAGCTGAGACGGCAGGAGGGCGACTCGCTGCGCCGAGCCATCCCGCTGCTCGCAATCTGGATGGTCTTTTACGCGATGCTGATCATCGGCGCCCTGACCGGCATCGGCCTGAGGGCGCAATAGCCCAGCTCCTGTCGGCCTGCCTGTCGGCTCCGGAGGCGGCGCAGCACAATCGTCGATTGAGTGTCGGGCGCGCACACGCCTCCGGTGGCGGGGTCCCTGACACCAGACCGGTATCATCGTATTCGGATCAGTCCTGGTTTAGGGCTTAGTAAAGCACGCTCGCTGCAGCGTGACTTTCCAAAAGCAGCGGCCATGCTAGCGTCGTGCGAGCTGTCACATTCGCACATCGCCGCCAATGCCAATTGCGCCCCTGTCGCCGCACGAAGCGCAAATCGCGGAAAAGCTGGCGTTCTTTCGAAATCATCCGATTTTCGGCATTCTGGGACAGGACCTCATCACGCAATTGCGCGCGCACGCGCGTGTGCGAAATGTCGAGCGCGGAACGACGGTGTTCGCCAAGGGCGATCCGGGGTCGAGCCTGTTCGCCATCCTCGAAGGTCAGGTGAAGGTGATTTCGTTTTCGGAACACGGAAAATACGCCGTGTTCAACATCCTGACAGCCGGCGACATCTTCGGCGAGATCGCACTTCTGGACGGCGGCGAACGCACCGCCGACGTGATCGCGATCACCGATTGCAAGCTTCTGGTCATCGAGCGGCGGGATTTCATGCCGCTCCTGAACACCCGGCCGGAAGTCGCGCAAAAGCTGATCGAGATGCTGTGCAAGCGGCTGCGCAACACCAGTCGTCAGGTCGAGGAAGTGATGTTTCTCGATCTGTCGGCAAAGCTCGCGCGCACGCTGCTGCGGCTGGGCAATGGAGGACGCGAGCCGCGTATCGCGCTGACGCAGAGCGAAGTCGCCCAACTGATCGGAGCCTCGCGCGAAAGCACCAACAAGCAGCTGCGCGACTGGGAGAATCTCAAATGGATTCGCCTCGAGCGCGGCGAGATTGTGCTGATCGACACGGCTTCTCTCGAGACCGCAGCGGCGGGGCAGACCTGAAGCGCATTCAGCTTTTGCAGGCGCAGCCTTTTACTATTGCACCCGCTTTTCTCTCGCTGTCATCGCCCGCGAAAGCGGGCGATCCAGTAAACACAACTGCTTCAAGTGTTTACTGGATGCCCCGCCTTCGCGGGGCATGACCAGAAATGCGCGATGCGAGTTCACCTCGACCGAAATCGCTTGAGATCCGCCTCTCGCCATGTGATCGCGTCCTCATATGCGCTTCGCATCCTCTTTCATCCGCGCTACCAGACCACCAGCCCGCATTCGACCGGCTCCGCAAAGCACGGATTGAGGACGTTGCCCTTGACGTAGGCGGTGACGCTGTGTCCGTGCACAACGTTGTGTGTGCGGATATGTGTGCCGGCCTTCGGTGCGTATGTCGCAACGAGCGGATCGGATTCGAAAGCCGCCGCGGCGGCGATGAGGCCGGCGACGAGCGTAGTCAGACAAATGGCCCGGATCATGTTCAGCCTCCTTGTCATCGGATGACGACTTTTCAGCTGATTGAGACCTAGGCGCTGGGGCGGCGCTGTTATGTGAGTGCCGTCACACTCAAGACCCTTCGCCGTCACATGGGCGTGAAGGCGAACCGGTTGTCAGGGCTGCGGCGGCCAATACCCCACATCTTCCGGATAGCTATCCACTCCTTCTGGCCATTGATTGAGCCATTCGCGCGCGACCGCGCGGCCTTCGGTGCGCAATTCCTCGATCCGGCGCCGGCTGCGGTCGAATTTGGTCGAATATCGCAACCTGGCTGCGGTTTCAGCGGTCATCTTGATCGTGCGGATGGTGACCGGTTCGTAAACCTCTCCAAAGAATCCCGGAGCATCTCCGGCTTTGCGATTGAGCCGGCGGTTCTCGTATTTCAGCAGCATGTTCATATGCGCGATGAAATCCAGCTCCTTGTTCAGCGCCAGATTGCCCATCAATTCGTTCTGGCGGTCCTCGATCTCGGCATGCGATTGCGGCTCATATTTCATCTGCTGCGGATTGATCCGGATCACCCAGATCTCGTTCGGCATGCTGCCCTTGTTCACGTCCTCCCAGAATTCGCGGATCGGCGGGTTGAGCGAATAGAGGCCGTCCCAATAGCAACGTCCGTCGATCTGTTCGCCCTGACGCAGCTCCGGCAACGAGCCCGAGGCAGCAATGCCATTCAGCGACAGCTTCAGCCGCTTGCGCCAGATGGGCTCGGGAATCTCGACCTTGCCGCGCCGATGGAACTGATTGTCGTTAGACATATGACTTTGTGAATCGAACACGGCCTCGATTCCGTTCAGGACATCCGTTGCACCGACCAGAAGCCGCGTGTTGAGATCGTCCCATTGGATGCCGTCGAATTCCGGGCACGCCTCCTTCAGCAAGGTTTCGAGATCAAAATATTCCCGCCGCACGCCGAGGAGGGGCAGCGCGGCCGTCACCGCCTGGGTGATCGCACCGCGCGGGTTGAGCCTGAACACGGGCGCGGCCAGTCCGAGCCGCGGCGCTTCGATTTCGCGGAACTTGTAGGCCGAGTAGGTCGCAAGATTCAGCAGCTTCTCGGGCGTGTTGTCGGCGGCGAAGATTTTCCAGAAGTCAGTGAGCCTTTTGGAGGCTTCGCGCGGTGAACCGGTCTTTCCGTTCTTTTTGGCAAGGCCGTACCAGACCATCAACGCGCAGAGCGCGCCGGCGGATGTCCCGCTGATGCCGATCAGATCGAACCGCTTGCGTTCGAGATCGGCGAGAATTTCGGTGAGAACGCCGACCGCGAACGCTGCATGAATGCCGCCGCCCTGACAGGCGATCGCCACGCGCTTCAGATCGGATGCACCGGACTGACCTTCAGCTTGGCTTTCCGCGTCGCTGCCCATGGGCCCTCTCCGCGCGCTCACGCCGTGAGGTATCATAGCATGTGCCACGGCGCTTGGAACGCGTCAGCGCATGCAGATTCGCCATAAGCGAGAGGTTCGCAAAGTCATTCGGACGGCAAAAATTTTGCGCCGTGCTTTTGCCTGCATTTGACAGAAATGAGCCATTCGTGATGGGAGCCTGACGCATCGATACTGGACGGAACTGTCCGGCATTTCGTACTGTTCGCTGTCGTGGCCACGCGGTTGGCCAGCGAGTTGCGACCATGCGGCAGATAGAAGACTGGCTTGGCACGCTCGGTCTTTCAGAGTACGCGCAAAAATTCGCTGACAATGCGGTCGACCTGTCGGTGCTGCGTGATCTCACCGAACAGGATTTGCGGGATCTTGGCGTTCTCCTCGGCCATCGCCGCAAGATGATGCGCGCGATCGCCGAATTGAATGGCGGCGTACAAGCCTCATACGATGCGCCGGCGATCCTGCCGGGCGGCGCCGAACGCCGCCACCTGACCGTGATGATTGGCGACCTGGTCGGCTCGACGGCATTGTCGTCGCGCCTTGATCCTGAAGACTTAAGCGCGGTGATGGATGCCTATCACGGGGTCTGCGCGCGCATCGTGCTGGCACATGATGGCTTCATCGCGGATTTCCGCGGCGACGGCATCCTCGCCTATTTCGGATATCCGCGCGCGCACGAAGACGATGCCGAGCGAACGGTGCGCGCGGCGCTGGACATTGCCGAAGCCGTGCAGCGTCTCGCGACGCCGGCCCCCGAACCGCTCGCTGTCCGCATCGGCATCGCAAGCGGATTGGTTCTCGTCGGTGACAGCAATCTCGCCGGCACGCTGTGGCACAATGGCGTGGTCGGCGACACGCCCAACCTCGCCGCACGCCTTCAGGCGCTCGCCAAGCCCGGCAGCGTTGTCATCTCGACGTCGACGCGGCGCCTGCTCGGCGACCTGTTCCGCCTTCGCAATATGGGGCGGCGCAAGGTCAAGGGATTCACTGAGCCGGTCGGCGCCTGGCTGGTCGAAGGATTGTCGGATTCCGAAAGCCGCTTCGAAGCCGTCCGCGAAACGCAGTTGACCGATCTGATCGGCCGTGAACAGGAGATCGACTTCCTGCTCGAACGTCAGCAGTTGGCCGCGAATGGCGACGGACAGATCGTGCTGATTTCCGGTGAGCCGGGGATCGGCAAATCGCGGCTTGCGGCGGCCTTTGCGGACCGCATCGCCGACATGCCGCACACGCGCATGCGTTACCAATGCTCGCCGAACCACATCAGCAGTGCGCTGCATCCCGTCATCCTTCAATTGCAGCGCGCGGCGAGCTTCAAGGCCGACGACACGCCCGAGCTGCGACTGGAGAAACTGGAACAGGTCCTTGCCATTGACCCCTCCACTTTCCCCAAGATCGTGCCGCTTTTTGCCCAGCTGCTGTCGGTGCCGATCGGCACGCGCTACCCGCCGGTTCACCTGAGCCCGACGCAGCAGCGCCGTCAGACGCTTGCGGGGCTGCTCGATGAATTCGAAGCGCTGGCACGACAGCGGCCGCTGACGGTGCTGTTCGAGGACGTGCATTGGGCCGACGCAACGACGCTGGAGTTGCTCGACCTGACCGTGGAGCGCATCCGTCAGCTTCCGGTCATAGGCATATTCACCTTCCGTCCCGAATTCGAGCCGCCATGGGCCGGGCTGCCGCATGTCAACATGTTGCAGCTCGGCCGGCTCGATCGCGAAGCCGTGGAGACCATGGTGACACAGGTCACCGGCGGCCGCATGCTGCCGGCCGAGGTGATGCGGCAGATTGTCGAGAAGACCGACGGCAATCCGCTATTCGTCGAGGAGCTCACCAAGGCGGTTCTGGAATCCGGCATCCTTGTCGGCGACACCGATGCCTACAGCCTCGCGGGTCCGCTGCCGCCGCTCGCCATTCCCGATACGCTGCAGGCGTCGCTGATGTCACGGCTCGACGGTCTGGCCGCGGTGAAGGAGATTGGCCAGATCGGTGCGGTGATCGGGCGGGACTTTTCGTTCTCGCTCCTCAGCGCAGTGGTCGGACGTGATTCGGCGGCTCTTTCGGACTCGCTCGCCCAGCTCGAAAATGCCGAATTGCTGATCCGTCACGGCCGCCCGCCCGAAGCCGTCTACACGTTCAAGCATGCGCTGGTGCGCGATGCCGCCTACGAAAGCTTGCTGAAGAGCCGGCGCCACCAGCTCCACGCACAGATCGCGCATGTCCTCGAAGAGAAGTTCGGCGACGTCGCGGCCGGTCAGCCCGAAATCGTTGCCCACCATTTCACGGAGGCGGGCCTCGCCGACCGCGCCGTGCGCTATTGGCTGCAGGCGGGCCAGCAGGCAGTGCGGCGCTCGGCGAATGCCGAGGCGCTCAATCATCTCCGTCGCGGACTGGAACTCGTGCCCTTGATCCAGGATGCCGCGCTCCGAAACAAGCTCGAAATGCAGCTACAGACCACGCTCGGCAACGCGCTGCGCGCGACCAGGGGCTGGAGCATCGACGGGGTGAAGGAGGCCTATACCCGCGCCTTCGAACTCGGCAAGGAGAGCGGGCTCGACGAGCACACCTTGCCCGCGGCCTTCGGCCTGTGGACCTGGAATTTCGTGCGGACCGAGCTTGGCGAGGCGCAGGCGATCGCCGATCTCCTGCTCGAATCCGCAATGCGCGCGTGCGACCCGGTGCTGCAGGTGCTGGCCCACGAGGCGCTTGGCTTCACCCTGTTCGCCCATGGCGGACTCTTGGCGGCGCATGCTCATCTCGAACAAAGCATCGCGCTGTGCGAGGATGACAAGGAGGCGGCCTATCTTCAATTGTCGGCGCAGGATCCGCGCGTGCATGTGCGTCTCTACGACGGCATGACCCTGTGGCTGCTCGGCTATCCCGACCGCGGGCTCGCGCTGTGCGAGGAGGCGCGCCGTTATGCGGACCGCTCGCGTCACCCCTTCACGCAGGCGATGGCGCGGACCATCGGCCTTCGCATCCATCAGCTGCGCGGCGATCCCGCCACCGTGGCGCGCGACGCGACCGCGGCGGTCGAGCTTTGCGAAACGCATGACTTCGGTCATTACCTCGCGATGGCGCTGTTGTTGCGCGGCTGGGCGATGGCGCAGCAAGGCGGCTTCGAAGCCGGCCTCGCCGAGATGCGAAGCGGCCTTGCGATGGGACGCGGCACCGGCGCCCGCCTTTATGATTCCTATTCGCTCGCGCTCCTTGCGGAGTCCTGCATCAGGAACGAGCGCTGCGATCTCGCGCTGGATTTCCTGCATCAGGCCAGAGCGATGATCGCCGAGAAACTGTCCGGCCGCTTCTACGAAGCCGAGATACACCGGCTGCTCGGGACGGTCGCGCTAAAATCCGGGACCAGCGCGGAGGAGGCCGAATGGCATTTCCGCAACGGGCTCGACGTCGCGCGCCAGCAACAGGCGAAGTCGCTCGAACTAAGACTCGCGATGAGCCTCCACGATCTCGGAATGGCCTGCGGTGACCGCAACCGGTATCGCGGCGATCTCGAAGCGATCGCCGGCTGGTTCAGCGAGGGTCACGATACCGCGGATCTCACGCAGGCGAGGTCGCTGCTCAGGGCGGCGTAATGGTGCAGTAGCGGCCGCTCTTTCGTTGTCATCGCCCCGCGCTCTCCAGCTGTCCTCGCCCGCTCTCCAGCTATCATCGCCCGCTCTCCAGCTATCATCGCCCGCTCGCCAGCTGTCATCGCCCGCGAAAGCGGGCGATCCAGTCAGCACAAATGCTTCAAGAGTTGACTGGATGCCCCGCTTTCGCGGGGCATGACAAGTAACGGGCGATGCAGCCGAAATCGCCTCAACCCTTCTCACTCATCCGAGCGCGGCGTCGACGAAATCCCGGTTGATGGTGTCGAGGATATAGTCCTGATCGTCCACCATCAGGAAATGCGAGCCTTCGCGCACATGATTGGTGAAGCGGCTGCGCGTCAGCGCGCCCCAGGCCGCGGAATCGCTTGCGGAGACCCAGGGGTCCGACGCGCCGACAAAGCTTGCGATTGGAAACCGGAACGGCGGCGCCGGGCGATACCGATAATTGAACGCCATGCCGAATTCGGCGCGGATCGCAGGCAACAGCAGCTTTCTCAGTTTCGGGATCGCCAGCATCCGGTCCGCTTCAGGCGTGTCGAACTGCCGAACGATTTCGGCGAAGAGATCATCCTTCTGCTCGTAGGGCTCGGCGTGAATGTCGAAGTCCTGATGAAGCATCATGCGATAGGCGAGGTTGTCCTCGAATCGGCCGCGCCGTCGCAACAGATGCGGCGGCCTTATCCCGCAGGCAAAGGCGTGTTTGACGAAATGCGCGCAGGAGTCCGGCAGCTCGCGCAGCGTGGCGTACATCGTCAGCCCGCCGAGACAATGGCCGAAGAAAGCCGAGGGCCGGTCGAGCCATCCGGTCAGTTCGGGCATCAGGCGCTCGACGAATGTATCGAGATCTTCGACCGCGGG
>NZ_DATMRX010000290.1:0-23028 GCF_035565855.1 Pseudorhodoplanes sp. | reverse complement strand
TGTCGTGCGCCTGCGCCGCCGAGGCGAGAGTGTAACATACCGCTTCGATGGGAACATCCGGCGGCGGCGCGGGCGGCCCTTCGGGTTCGCGAAGCGCCTCCAGCTCCGCGGCGATCTCCTCCGCTGGAACCGGATTGATCGCGATATTCAGAACAACACGCTCAGCACTTCCATGGGCCGGCGCCTGCTCCGTCTGTTCGTATTGAGGCTCGATCGTCGAACGCCACCCTTCGATGTGATTTGCGTCAGACCCGAATTTCGTGGAACTTGTCGCGAGAACAACGCCAATGATCGTGAGCGCAAGCTTCATGCGCGCAGAATCTCCCTCTGCCGCAGCGGCTTACGCCGACCGGCAGTCACAATAGGTTTGTCCGCTGAGGTATCCCCTCGATGAAGTTTGCGTGATGCTGGGGAAAGCGGACAGTTTTGTGAAAATGCTGCGGCCGCGAAAAGGTCTTATCGAGAAGCGGGAACAAACGCGGCGCTGCATTTCCGCCGCATTTCGGAAGGCCCCGGCGGGCGCTGTCAGCCGTTGGCGACGGCCCGCCGCTCGCGCATCGGCCGCCCGGTAATTTCGGCATAATCCGAGATCGGCTGCGGCCGTCCGATCAGGTAGCCCTGCATCTCGTCGCAGCCCTCGCTCTGCAAAATGGCAAGCTGCGTCTGGGTCTCCACGCCTTCGGCCACGGTCGTCAGATTGAGGCTGCGCCCTAATCCGAGCACCGACCGCACGATGGCGCCGGACTGCGTGTTGCGTTCGAGATTGGCGATGAAGGTCTGATCGATCTTGATTTTGTCGAACGGAAACGATTGCAGATACGACAAGGACGAATAGCCGGTGCCGAAGTCGTCCATCGCGATGCGGATGCCAAGCGCCTTGAGGCGACGCAGGATGGAAATCGCGCGCGAGTAATCGTCCATCAGTGCGCCTTCGGTGATCTCCACCACCAGCCGATTGGGCGCGAGCCCCGTTTCCAGCAGCACCGCGTGCACCAGCGGCACGAAGTCCTGGTGGCGGAACTGGACCGGCGAGAGATTGATTGCGATCTGCAAGGGTTTGCGCCAGGTCGCCGCTTCACGGCACGCTTCGCGCAACACCCATTCGCCGATCTGGTCGATCAGGCCGCTTTCCTCGGCAAGCGGAATGAAGGTGTCGGGCGGGACGAAGCCGCGGGTGAGGTGATCCCAGCGCAGCAGCGCTTCGAAGCCGATGATCTGTCCGTTAACCCGCGCCTGCGGCTGATAATAGAGCTGCAATTCGTTGCGCGAGACCGACAGCGCGAGATCGGCCTGCAGAGCGCGACGGTCGTGCAGGACACGGTCCATATCCGCTTCGAAGAAGCGGATCGCGCCGCCGCCTTCCGCCTTCGCCCGGTAAAGAGCCGCGTCCGCATTGCGCAGGAGCGCGGCCATTTCGGTGCCGTCGGACGGATACATCGCCGCGCCGATACTCATGCCGATCCGCACCTTGCGTCCGTCGCAATCGATGTCGCCGCTCACGGACGACACCAGATGCTCCGCGAGGGCGGTTACGGCCGCGCGCGAGGGGTCGTCGACGCAGATCGCCATGAATTCGTCGCCGCCGAGGCGCGCCAGGAAGGTATCGCCCACCGCCCTGCGCATGCGCGCCGTGATTTCGAGCAGGACCTTGTCACCGGCGGCGTGGCCGTAAAGATCGTTGACCTCCTTGAAACGGTCGAGGTCGATGCACAGAAGCGCGAATTCCGCGTTGCGCGCTGCGGCCGTTTCGACGCATTCGGCAAGCTTCATGTTGAAGGCCGCTCGATTGGCAAGGTCGGTCAGCGGGTCGTGATGCGCCAGATGCGCGATGCGGGATTCGTTGCGCTTGCGTTCGGTGATGTCCTCGATCACCGTCAGCAGATATTCCGGCTTCTTGTCCTTGCCGAGGATGGCGACGCGCTTGGACGCAACGTCAATCAGGCGGTTGTCCGGCGTGCGGGTGGTATGGAAATCGACCTTGAGCACGCCGGCGCGCAAAGCTTCGTGGTCGCGGGCGAGGATGACCTCCGCCTGCTTCTTGTCGAAGATTTCCTCGGTGGTTTTTCCGATCAGATCGTCCTTCGGCACGCCCAGCAGATCTCCGCCGGCGCGGTTCACGAATATGTACCGTCCGGTGTGGGCGTCCTTGACCACCAGCATCTGCGGAATGCTTTCGACCACGGCGCCCAGCATGTTGCGGGCTTGCTCCAACTCGCGCTGGCCGCGCAGCTGGTCGGTCACGTCCTCGATGATGTTGAGGATATATTGCGCATCGCCGTCCTTGTCTGCGATGACGATGCGCTTGGAGGAGACGTCGCGCTCACGCCCGTCGAATGTGCTGACTTCGCGGCTCGCGATCGAAAGTGAGCCTTTCTGAATCGCCTCGTCGTCGCGGGCGCGAACGCGCGCGGCTTCTTCCGCCGGAAAGAGCTCGTCGGCCGTTTTCCCGACGACGACGTTGTTTGGGACGCCGAGAAGCTTCTCGCCGGCGCGATTGACGAAAGCGTATTGACGGGTCTTGGCGTCCTTGACGAGCAGAGTCTCGGGGATGTTCTCGACCATGGCCCGCAGCATGTTGCGGGTCTGCTGCAACTCTTTCTCGTCGCGGCGCCGCTCGGTGATGTCTTCATGCGTCGCGACCCAGCCGCCATTCCCGGTGGGTTGATTGGTGACGCAGAATGTACGGCCGTCGGCAAAGTCGGTGATCTTGGTCATCAACTCGCCGGCCGTCATCTTCCCTCTCAGTTCGGCCAGATAGGCATCGATGTCGTCGAAGAAGCTTCCCGCTGCGGCGCGCAGTTCGAGAACCCGCCGGATCGAAACGCCGGGTTTGATTTCCTCGGGCGGCAGGCCGTAAACCTCGATAAAGCGGCGGTTGCAGACGACGAGGTTCCCGTCCGCGTTGAACATGACGAGGCCCTGAATGATGTGATTGATCGCGGTGTCGAGGCGGTCATTCGCGTCTTCAAGTTCGGCGGTCTTTTCGGCAAGCCGGTTTTCGCGCTCGATGAGCGAGGCCTTGGACGCGGCGAGCTGGGCGAATTGCCGGTAAAGCGCGTAGATCAGCAGCAACGAGCAGATCAGCCCGAGCGCGGTGCCGGCGCCGATCGCCGTCGCTCGGTAGCGCCATGCGGCGAGCGCGTGTTTCAGCGACAGCCCGACATTGACGACGAGATCGGCTTCCTTGATCGGCTTGACCGAGATCAGCCGGACCTCGCCGTCGAACGACCCCGATGACTGAAAGAGGCCGCCTCCCTCTTTCATTACCTTGTACCATTGCGAGTTCGGGCTCGGCTTGCGGCCGGAGCTGTGAGAAATGTCGGGATAGCGCAGCAGGATGGTTCCGTCTTTGCGCATCAGGAAAAAGGCATGGTCCTGCATCGACGTCAGCGAGCGATAGATCTCGCGGAAATATTCGGGCTTCATCCCGGCGAGGATGACCCCGAGGAACTCGCCGTCGGTGCCGCTGATGCGCTTTGCGAAAAAGATGCTGTCGCGGCCGGTGAGCTGGCTGTTCACGACGTGGCTCGTGAACATTTTCGTGCTCGTATTGTCGCGCGCCTTGATGAAGTATTCGCGGTCCGACACATTCGTGCTGGTCACCGGATAATCGCGGGAGGAATTGACCCGGCGGCCCGTCTTGTCGATCAGCTCGATAAATTCGGTCTGCGGCAGACGCAGATCGCGATCGGCGAGTAGCGTGTGAACGATCCGGCTGTCGAAGATCTTGTCGTAATCCGCCGGGTTCAGGTCGACGCGCTTGGCGATCCGGTCGGAAATCTCGGACACGGCGATGTCGATCGCCTGCATCGCGCGCTCGGTCTGCTCGGCGAGGACCGTCGCGATATTGTTGGTGTCGTTGATCGCGTCGTCGATTGCGTCGTTACGCAACGCGAAGACGGTTGCGGCGATGGCAATTGCGGCGACGCCCGTTATGCCGAGCGCGGCAAGCAGCAATCCGTGAAATGAGACGCGCGGCAAAGAGGGCGACAAGACGTGCCACTCCCCGTTCTGGTTGTGGTTGCCTTTCTGGATATCCGCTCGTGGTTGCCGCAATGTTGAACAGCGACGCTCAATTCAGTTCGACGTGAATCAATGCTTACTGGGCAGTCGTCGCCGGAACCGGCGCCGCTTTGACTTTCGTTAACCGTGTCGCGGCGGCGCCTGAACTTTATGGCATCGGAATGTCGCCGACATCCTTCGGAACCTTGTAGCCGCGCTGAACGGCCGGGCGCTGGGCAATCGTGGTGTACCAGCGCTTGACGTTCGGGAACTTCGACAGGTCGATTTCCTGCCATTCGAAGCGGGACACCCACGGCCAGGTCGCGATGTCGGCGATGGAATAATCGTCCGCCAGGAACGCACGGCCCTCCAGGCGCCGGTCGAGCACGCCATAGAGCCGCTGCGCCTCTTTCGAATAGCGCTCCTCGGCATAGGTCGATTTACCCTTGTTGTACTTCACGAAGTGATGCACCTGGCCAAGCATCGGGCCGATGCCGCCCATCTGCCACATCAGCCATTCGATCACGCGGTAGCGGCCTTCGCCGTCCTTCGGCATCAGCTTGCCGGTCTTGTCCGCGAGATAGATCAGGATCGCGCCGGACTCGAAGAGCGACATGCCGTTGTCGTTGTCGACGATCGCGGGGATGCGGTTGTTCGGCGAGATCTTCAGGAAGGCGGGCGCGAATTGCTCGTCCTTGGAAATGTCGATCGGGTGCGCCTTGTATGGCAACCCGAGCTCCTCCAGGGCGATCGAGACCTTGCGGCCATTCGGTGTGGTCCAGGTATAGAGATCGATCATCGTTTCCTCGGTTCACGACTTGCTTCGACGTCTGCGCGCAAGCGGCCGTCTGTCTAACGCGGCACCGTGTTTTTCACCACCTTTCCGTCTTTCATGATGACGAAAAAGGTTTTCGCCGGATCGGCGATGAGCTGGATATTCTCCAGCGGGTCGCCATCGACGAGGATCAGGTCGGCAAGGGCGCCTTCCTCGACGACGCCGAGCTTGCCGGAATAGGGACTGCGCAATCCCGAGAGCGCCAGCAATTCCGCGTTGACCGAGGTCGCCATCTTCAACAGCTCAGCGGCGCTGTACCAGCGCGTCATCTTGGCGAGCATCGCGCCCTGACGATGCGCAAGCTGCGGCGAAAACAGAATGTCGGTGCCGAAGGCGGTCTTTAATCCGTATTTTTTCGCGAGCGCGTAGGCGCGATCGGTGCCCGCCACGACTTGCGCTTTCTTGTAAGCCTGGATCGATCCCGGCGGGAATTGCACCGCGTCTTCGTCATCGAGGAATGGTTGGATGCTCAGCCAGATGCCCTTGTCCGCCATCATCTTCGCGGTCGCTTCGTCCATGAGATGGCCGTGGTCGATGCATTTGACGCCTGCCGCGATGGCGCGCTGGATCGCGGCGGACGTATAGGCATGCACCGTGACATAGGTGCCCCAGTTCTCCGCTGCTTCGACGGCTGCCCGCAATTCGGCTTCGGTGAAAGTCGATACATCGATCGGAGAATGCGGGGAGGCGACACCGCCGCCCGCGGTCAGCTTGATCTGCGAGGCGCCGAGCATGAGCTGTTCGCGCACGCGCATGCGGACCATGTCGGCACCGTCGGCGATCATGGCGCCGCCAACGGATTCAACGCGGCTCAGCGGCGCGCCGAGCGCGCGGGGGATTTCATAGGTGTGGCGAAAGTCGCCGTGACCGCTGGTAATGGTGATCATCGCGCCGGACGGAAAGATGCGCGGTCCCGGAACGAGGCCTTCGTCGATCGCCCGTTTCAGTCCGAAAGCCGGGCCACCGAGATCGCGGACCGTGGTGAAGCCGCGCATCAATGTGTCGGTTGCTTCCGCCGCCGCGACGAGCGTCGTGTAATCGATATCGTTCACCATCACCGCCGCGGGACTGGGGCGCACCAGCATGGTGTGCCAGTGTGCGTCGATCAGGCCCGGCATCAGCGTGCGGCCGCCGCCGGCGATCACGACGCTCGCCGCATCCGCAGCAATCGGCGTGCTCGAAATGCGTTCGATCACGTTGCCTTTGACGAGGACATTGGTCGGCGCCGACAGCGCCGCGCTTTTGCCGTCGAACACACGCACATTGGTGAAGACCGTCTGCGCAAGCGCCGACGTGCAGCAGAGCCAGGCCGGAATAAGGATGCAGGCCAGTCGAGCCGGGAAGGTCTTCATGGTTCTCTCCTGTGCGCCCCGGACAGAGGTATCGCACAGGACGGCAGGTCCGGATACGGCGGCTGTTGCGCCGGCTCAGTTCTTCTTCTGCACGGCCTTCAGCCTGGCGAGCGCCGCTTCGATCGGGGCGTACGGCCCGAACATGTGCTGCCGCTGGGAGAAGCCGTCGGCATAGGGCCCATAGGGCGTGTCGACCGGCTTGTTCAGCAAGTCCGGGAAATCCTTTTCGCGTGCAGGATAGGCTGGCCGCGGCTGCGAAATGACGAAGGCTGCGACATCCCATGCCTCCTGCTGCGACAGGCGCGGACGGGTGTAGCTCGTGCCGTTCAGCATGTTGAAATGCACGAAGTTCGCCGCCGTGACGAGGCGCGCCATGCCGGCGCCGTCGTTGAACGAATCCGGTCCCCAGAGCGGTGGCATCAGATAGCCGAAATTCGGCAGTTCGCGGTTGCGCAGGACGCCCAGTCCATCCGGGCCATGACACATCGCGCAGGCCCGCGCATAGACCTGCTTGCCGCGTCCGGGATCGGCAGCGCGCGACCGATACGGCATGTGGCCGGCGCCGAGGCCGGTCAGGATTTCGCCGGGCTTGGTGCCGGTGGACAGAAACTTGATGTAGGCGACGAAGGCCTGCATCTCCGGCGAATCCTCGAGCAGCGCCTTGCCGTTCATCGACCGCAGCATGCAGGAATTGATGCGATCCTGGATCGTGATTTCGGAGCCGGACCGCGCCGAATATTGCGGGAAGCGATCCCACAGGCCCCACAAAGGCAGGCCGAATTTCTTGGTGCCGGCATTGAGGTGGCAATTGGTGCAGGCAAGATTGTTGCCGGCATACCGCTTCGCTTCGTCGGGCACCGCAGGGCCGATATGGGCGTAGGTGGCGGTCACGAGATCGCGGCCGCGCCGCACAAGACGGCCGTGCTCGTTATCCGGCAGGGCGCCGATTTCCGGGACCGACCATGTGGGATCGGCAGGCGCATTCACAAATTGCGCAGTCGCCGCGCTGGAGAGCGCCGCAAGCAGCGCGAGGCCGAAGACGAGACCGCGCCGCATCTCAGCTCCCGCGATAGGTCGAATAGCTCCACGGCGTAACCAGAAGCGGCACGTGGTAATGGCCTTCGGGTTCCGCGATCGAAAAGCGGATGGGCACGACATCGAGGAAGGGCGGCGCCGATTGCGCGACGGCATTCTCGGTGAAGTACTGCGCCACATCGAATTGCAGTTCGTAGGAGCCGATCCGCAAGGGTTCGCCCGCGATCAGCGGCTCATCGGTGCGGCCGTCGGCATTGGTGACGCTTTCCTTCAGGAGCGAGCGAGCGCTCGCGCCGACTTCATAAAGAGTGATCTTCACGCCCTGCGCCGGCTTGCCGCGGACATTATCGAGAACATGGGTGGATAGCCGCCCCTCGGTCTTTGGCTTGCCGGGACCGTCGACCCGCGCAACGAGACGCAGCCGGGTGATCAGCGCGATCTCATCGAGCGCGGCCTTGCGTTCGGTATCGGGATCGTTGGCAAGCCGCCGCTCATACTCACGCAGGATCGAGTCCCGCGTATGCCGCCGCACGCAGATGATGAAGGGGATGCCGAACTTGTCGGCATAGGCAGCATTGAGTTCCGAGAATTTCTTGAACTCCGCGTCGCTCAACCGGTCGAGGCCGAGCGAGCCTTGTTCGGCCTGGGAATCCGCGGTCAGGTCGAGCCGCCGTACCTTGGAGCCAAGCTCGGGATGCGCGCGGATGAAAGCGAGCTGCCGCTCCGGCGGGCTCGATCGCACCACGCCCATCATTGCGTCGTGCAGTGCCGCGACGCTGGCAAAGGGTCGATGCCCGAAGGCGGCGTCGGCCACCCACGAGGCGTGTTCAAACACGTCACCGACGGCGCCCGAAAAGGCCGGCAACGGAAGCGAATTCAGCGATTCCAAGGTGAATTTCTGGCTCATGGCCCGTCACAATAGCCGATAACGGTTGAAAAGCCATTGATAACAATGACGAAATTCCCCTATTGGGAATATTGCCCCGCTGGCGTAGGAAAGGCTGGGGCACTTTTTCGGCCCCGCCCAAAAATTCGCTCACATCCAATTGAACCGGGTCCGGGTCTCCCGCGACCAAACCATGAGCCGGCCGTCCCGATGCAGCAGACATCAGACGAAGTCCTGATCCAGCGTATCGCAGGCGGTGACCGGCTTGCCATGCAGGTGCTGTTCGCGCGGCATCATGTACGGGTCTACCGGTTCGTCCTTCGCCTGGTTCGTAACGAGTCCACGGCCGAGGATCTGATCAGCGAGGTCTTCCTCGATGTCTGGCGTCAAGCCGGGCGCTTCGAGGGCCGCTCCGCGGTTTCGACCTGGCTGCTCGCCATCGCGCGGTTCAAGGCCCTTTCGGCCCTCCGGGGTCGCAAGGACGCAGAACTGGACGATGAAGTTGCAGAGGCGATCGAGGATGACTCCGACACCCCCGAAGCCGCCATGCAGAAGAAGGATACGAGCGTAATCCTGCGGAAGTGCATCGAAACGCTTTCGCCGGAACATCGGGAGATCATCGATCTCGTCTACTACCACGAGAAGTCCGTGGAAGAAGTCGCAGAGATCGTCGGGATCCCGGAGAATACCGTCAAGACGCGCATGTTCTATGCGCGCAAGAAGTTGGCGGAATCCTTGAGGGCGGCAGGAATCGAAAGAGGTTGGCCATGAACACGACAATGAACAAGGCGCCAGAGCGCGAAGAGATCGAACTGCTGCTGCCCTGGTATGCCGCAGGAACGCTGAGCCGCCGTGACACCCAGCGGGTCGAGCAGGCGCTCGCCAGCGACAGCGAACTCGCTCGTCAATTCGAGATGGTCCGCGAAGAACTCGGCGAGACCATCGGGGTCAATGAATCGCTTGGGGCGCCATCGCAGCGCGCCATGAAGGCGCTGTTCGAGAAGATCGACGCCGAGCCGGTCCGCACGCCATCGGTTTCCGTCAGCCTGATGGCCCGCGTCTCCGAATTCATGGCAAGCCTCTCGCCCCGCACGCTTGCTTATGCAGGCGGTGTCGCGGCCATCGCGCTCCTGTTGCAGGCGGGCGTGATCGGCACGCTGGTCGGCGAGCGCACCGGGCGTGCGCCCGATCTCGCCTCGGCGCCGGCCAGTGTGGCGGTGACCTCGGGCGTGGAAGCGCTGATCCGGTTCTCGCCGCAGGCGAGTGCCACCGACATCACCGAGTTCCTCGATGCCAACAAGGCCACCATCGTCGGTGGTCCCGCGGACGGCTTCTTCCGGGTCCGGGTTCCGGCCAAGACCGAGCAGACTGCCGAAATCGTGAAAAAGCTCGGCGAGAGCAAGGTGATAAGCTTCGCCGTTCCCGCCACGAAATAAGGTGGGTCACGCAGCGCTTCGTTTCCGGAGCGCTGCGCCTGCCGATCGAGCGGAGGCCTGATCATGCCACTCAACCGCCACGTCGCGATCGTCGCCTCGGCTGCCGCCCTGGCCGGTCTGGTGTCCGCCTTTGCCGGTCCGGCGCTCGCTCAATCCCGCGACAATTCGTCCGCGCGCGGCTTCCAGATGCAGAGCGCGCCGGCCAATCCGCAGCCGGCAAAGCAGGTTCGGCAGAAACGCGCGAGCGAAGCGCAGGCGCGTCCGGAACCGGTCAGCGCGCCGGTGCAGTCCTCGAATTCTGTTCAGCCCACACCCGGCGTCGATGAGCCGGTGATTCCGGCCCCTGGCCGTCGCAGCAGCGGTTTGCCCGCCTCGGGCGAGCGCCGCTTCGTCTCGAACGAAGTGGTGATCGAAGTCGCCGGACGTCCGAGCGAGCAGGAAGTGCAGGCGCTGGCGCGGCGGCACCGTTTGAACCGTGAGGAATCGCAGGTCTTCAATCTCAGCGGCACCACGATGTTCCGCTGGACGATTCCGGACGGCCGCAATGTCGCGGCCGTGATCCGCGAGCTCGAAGCCGATGCAAATATCCTGTCCGTGCAGCCGAACTACCGGCACACGCTTCAGCAATCCAGCACCGGGCAGGGCATCCAATACGCCGCCGAAAAGCTTCACCTGCAAAGCGCGCACGCGCTCGCGCTCGGCAAGCGCGTCCTCGTTGCGGTGATCGATTCCGGAATCGATGCGCAACATCCGGAACTCGAAGGCACGATCGAAGATATGTTCGATCCTGCCGGCGGCGGCACGCCGCATAGCCACGGCACCAGCATTGCCGGCGCAATCGTCGCGCAATCGAAATTGACCGGCGTTGCTCCGAGCGCCCGTATCCTTGCAGTGCGCGCGTTCGACCCGGTCGCGGGAAGCGCGGAAGGCACGACGTTCAACATCATGAAGGGTCTCGAATGGGCGACGCAGAAGGGCGCGCGCGTCATCAACATGAGCTTCGCGGGTCCGCAGGATCCGATATTGGCGCGCATGCTCGCTGCGGCCGGCAAGCGCGGCATCGTGCTGGTCGCTGCGGCCGGCAATGCGGGGCCGAAATCGCCGCCGCTGTTTCCGGCGTCCGATCCGAACGTGATCGCGGTGACGGCGACCGACGCGGAGGACAAGCTGTTCCAGGGTTCCAATCGCGGGCACCACATTGCTGTCGCGGCGCCCGGTGTCCGGCTGCTGTTGCCGACCCCCGGCGGCAGCTATGACATGCTCACCGGCACCTCGTTCGCCGCGGCTCACATCAGCGGGATCGCCGCCCTGATCCTCGAGCGCGATCCGACCCTGTCGCCGGACTCGGTGCGCCGCGTACTTTTATCGACGGCGCGCGATCTTGGGCCACGGGGACGCGACAAGGATTTCGGCGCGGGACTTGCGGATGCGTTCGAGGCCTTGCGCTCGCTTGGCGAACGGTCCGATGCCGTTGCCGGCAGCGCCCCCGCACAAGGCGACGGCCGATAGACGTTGCGACGGTTCAGCCTGAAGAGAGCCCGACAGACGGCATCTGTCGCCATTGCGATCAGCCTTTCGCTGATCGGCGTTGCTTTTGCGCAAGGACAAGCGGGACCGCTGCCGGTTCGCTTGTCCGACGGCGACTCCTTCGTGCTCGGGAACGAACGCTATCGCCTGTATGGCATCGACGCCCCCGAACTTCATCAGCAATGCACCGATGCCGCCGGAAAGTCCTGGCCGTGCGGAATGCGGGCCCGATCGGAACTTCGCCGGATCATCGGAACCAGTCCGTTGCAATGCCGGAAGCTCTCGGTGGATCGCTATGGCCGTCATATCGCGGTCTGTCATGCGCAGGGCCGTGACATCGCCGCCGAGATGGTTCGCGCTGGTTTCGCCATCACCCTCGAAGGACGCGGCAGAGCGCGTACGTATGAAGACGCGCAGGCCGATGCACGCGCCGCCAAGCGCGGAATATGGGCGGGACATTTCGATCCGCCGAACGCCTGGCGCAGGGCCAATCCGCGCGACTCCGACGCAGGCCAGCGCGCCGAAACGCCGCTCGAATGGCTGCAGCGCAAGGCGATCAGTCTCTGGCAGCTTCTGGAAAGCTGGCTGCGTTCCCTGTTCAGCCGTTGACGCTCGTTGTCGGCTTCGACCGATGAACCTGCCGCGCCTCTCACGCGACCAATGTATGCACAGCGATAGCGGCGCCGCTCCCCCAGCGGCTTCCGCCCAACGTGTGACCGGCGCACGCGCCCCTTCCACCCTGTGCCGGTCCGCTTGACCCGTCCGGCTTGTCCCCGCCGGGCGGGTCTATTTTTTTATTCGTTTGCGAACAGATCAGCCTCAAGCGTCAAACGAAATGTGATGACCGTCCGGGTTTTGCGCCTGCTTTTTGATGTTCAGGGTGCCAATAGAATTGCGATAAGATCGGAACGGATCCGCTGCCCGTTTAGGAAAGCATCACGTTGTCTTTGCAATTGAACGCGTTGCCCCCAGCCATACACAAACAGACGACACGGCGTGTCACGCCGCGCGTCGCAACGATTTGCAATGGGAGACCACTATGAGCGGTCGTCAACGAGTAAGTAACCCGATCCAGGGGTTGGCTGTCGCGGCCGTTTTCGGCCTCGGCCTGTCCCTGGGCGGTGCTGCTCATGCAGCTCCGCCGAGCGATCCTGCCGCCAAGGCGGCCTATGACGTTCTTCAGAAACACTGCGCTCGCTGCCATCAGAACGGTCAGCTCAGTCAGAAGGATTTGGACGGCGTCGAACACAAGCGCGAGAATGCAGCCAGCAACTTCGGCAACATTCTTGAGCTTGAGGAAATCGCGTCGAATCCTCATTACGTGCTGCCGGGCAACGCCAAGGCGTCGCGGATCTTCACGGAAATCATCAACGAGAAGATGCCCTATGACTGGGCGAACGGGCAGGGCAAGTTCGATCCGGTTGCGCCGGAGGAACTCGCCGCGCTCGAAGCGTGGATCGACGGTCTGAAAAAGAGCTGCGATCCGAAAGCCTATGTCAGCCATTCCGACATGATCGGGATGATCGCCGCCGACATCGAGCGCGAACGCATCCAGCCGCGGCGCAAGGGTCTTCGTTACCTGACGCTCACGCATCTGGCCAATGCCTGCACCGACGAAAAGGCGATGAAGGTCTATCGTCAGGGCGTCATCAAGCTGCTCAACAGCCTGAGCCGGTCACCCGACGTCGTTCGCTTCCAGGCGATCGATCCGGGCGAGACGATTATCCGCGTCAATCTCGACGAGCTCGGCTGGACGTCGGAGGACTGGGAACTGGTCCTGAAGTCCTACCCGTACAAGATGCAGCCCGACACCAGCTTCAAGAATCTCCTGGTCTCGGCCA
The DNA here is from genome assembly GCF_035565855.1 of Pseudorhodoplanes sp. Lineage (GTDB taxonomy): Bacteria > Pseudomonadota > Alphaproteobacteria > Rhizobiales > Xanthobacteraceae > Pseudorhodoplanes. The sequence goes on along the minus strand of NZ_DATMRX010000290.1, from coordinate 10,114 downwards.
CCGACAGCAAGATGCCGTATGTGCGCGCCGACTGGTTCGCCTACACGGCCTCGCGCCCCGGCATGTACGAGAAGCTTCTGAAGCTTGCGCCTGACTTCAACAAGCTCACGAAGGAAGAAGGCGTCGACATCGAAGCCAACCTGAAGAAGTTCATCGCCCAGCGCGCCGGCTTCCAGGTGTCGGGCGTGAGCCGGAACAACCGCCTGATCGAGCGTCATCCCTCGAAGCACGGTTACTTCTGGACCTCGTATGACTTCGGCGGAAACAAGGACAGGCAGAACCTGTACGAGCACCCGCTTGGCCCCAAAGGCGAGAACGCGTTCAAGCATGACGGTGGCGAAACCATCTTCAGCCTGCCGAACGGCTTCCAGGCCTATTACCTGAACACGGCCGACGGCAAGGCGCTGAACACCGGTCCGACCAACATCGTCCAGGACAAGCGCGCCAAGGACCTTGCGGTCACCAATGGCATCTCCTGCATGGGTTGCCATGAGTTCGGAATGATCAAGGCCAAGGACGAGATCCGCAAGATCGCGCTCGGCGGTCCCGGCGGCAGGGCGTTCTCGCGCGCCGAACTGCGGGAGATCGATGCGCTCTATGTCGAGAACGAGAGGATGGACAAGATCCTCGACGGCGACGCAAAGCGCTTCCAGGATGCCATGTATCGCGCCGGTCTCGATCCGAATCTCAACCTCAACGGTATCGAGATGATCACCGCGCTGTCGCAGCGTTATGAGCAGGACGTCGACCTGACCATGGCTGCGGCGGAGCTCGGCATGACCAAGGTCGAGTTCGAGCAGGCGACCGCCGGCGGCTTCAAGCCGGAGCTGATCCCGACCGTCCGCCGGCTCAAGCAGAACTCGCTGCCGCGCGACCAGTTCGAGGCGAAGTATCGCCAGCTGGCCGAACTCGGCGAGGAGGAACCGATCGACGACGGCGTCGCGGCCAACGATCCGGCGCCGAACAACGGCGGCGGCAGTCCTGCGGAGAAGAACGGAATCGCCAAGGTGAAGACCGACGTCGACTTCGCGCTGACCTCCGACAAGGATGTCTACAAGCTCGGCGAGACCCCGATCTTCACCGTGGTCTCCTCGAGGGACTGCTTCCTGACGCTGACCAATATCGACGAAAAGGACACCTTGACCGTCCTCCTGCCGAACAAGTTCCAGCAGGACACCCGGATCAAGGCCGGTGTCCCGGTCAGCTTCCCGGGTGCCAAGGCGCCGTTCATCTACAAGCTCGGCGACAAGGGCAAGGAAACGGTGATGGCCGTGTGCAGTGACAAGCCGGAAGTCGATGGCATCAAGCATGACTTCGACAAGGCGCCGCTGACCACGGTCAAGAACAACACCCGGTCGATCGGCGAGCGCCTGCAGAAGCAGGGCCCGACCCGCAAGATCGTGGTCCTGCCGGCCCAGGGTGGCGGCAAGGTTGCCGAGGGCCCGGGCAAGGGCGAAGCGCCAAAGGCGTCCGGCAGCGACATCCAGCGGACCGCGATCAAGATCGACGTTCGTTGACGCAAACCAGGCCGCCGCCAGGCGCGGCGGCCTGCCCAATAAGAAAGCCCGCCCGTGATTTTTCACGGGCGGGCTTTACCATTTCAGCGGGACGTGCAGACAATGCCGAAGGGGCAGGGCGTTGGGCAGGCGTCGCAGGCATGAGTGGCGAAATCATTCTCGAAACGCATAACCTGACAAAGGAATTTGCGGGCTTCGTCGCGGTCAATGGCGTCAATCTGAAGGTGGAGCGGGGAACGATCCACGCTCTGATCGGGCCGAACGGGGCGGGCAAGACCACCTGCTTCAACCTCCTGACCAAATTTCTCAATCCGACGCGCGGCCAGATCGTCTACAAGGGCCGTGACATCACCGCGATGCAGCCCGCCGACATTGCGCGGCTTGGGATCGTGCGTTCGTTTCAGATATCGGCCGTATTCCCGCACCTCACCGTCCTGGAGAATGTCCGCGTTGCGCTGCAGCGCAAGCGGGGCGGTTCGTTCGACTTCTGGCGGTCCCGCAGTGTGCTGAACGAATTCAACGACCGCGCCTTGTCGCTGATCAATGACGTCGGCCTGTCCGGCTTTGCCAATGTCCCAGCGGTGGAATTGCCGTATGGACGAAAGCGGGCGCTGGAAATCGCAACGACGCTCGCGCTCGATCCGGAGATGCTGCTGCTCGACGAGCCGACGGCGGGCATGGGCCACGAAGACATCGATCGCATCGCCGCGCTCATCAAGACGGTATCAGCGGATCGCACGACGCTGATGGTCGAGCATAATCTTTCCGTGGTCTCGAACCTGTCGCACAAGATCACCGTGCTGACCCGCGGTCGCATCCTCGCCGAAGGTGACTACGCGACGGTGTCGAACAATCCCGAGGTCCGCGAAGCCTATATGGGGACCGGCCATGCTTGATCCCCGCGTCGCGCTCCTCGCCGTCGAGAATCTCCAGGCCTGGTATGGCGAGTCGCACATTCTGCACGGCGTGAACTTCGAAGTGTATCCGGGAGAGGTGGTGACCCTGCTCGGACGCAACGGCGCCGGAAAGACCACGACGCTGAAATCGATCATGGGCATTGTGGCGAAACGCACCGGCTCGGTCCGCTTCGAGGGCCGCGAACTGATCTCGCTGCCGTCGAACCAGATTGCACGGGCGGGCATCGCCCTGTGTCCCGAGGAGCGCGGAATTTTCGCCAGCCTCTCGGTCGAGGAAAATTTGATGCTGCCGCCGGTGGTCAAGCCGGGCGGGCTGCCGCTCGATCGGATCTTCGAGCTCTTCCCGAACCTCAAGGAGCGGCTCGGATCGAGCCAGGGCACCAAGCTGTCGGGCGGTGAACAGCAGATGCTGGCGATTGCCCGTATCTTGCGCACTGGCGCGCGCCTGCTTCTGCTCGACGAGCCGACCGAAGGGCTTGCGCCCGTTATCATTCAGCAGATCGGCAACACCATCCGCGCCCTGAAGGCGCAGGGCTTCACGATTTTGCTGGTTGAGCAGAACTTCCGCTTCGCCGCGACCGTCGCCGACCGCTATTATGTGATGGAACACGGACGGGTAGTAGACAAACTGCTCAGTTCCGAGCTCGAACAAAACCTGGATAAGCTTCACGATTATCTGGGCGTATAACGGCGAATAAACGCCATAAGAAGGAGGAGGAACGAATGTCACGTCTTTCAGCAAGGCACGCTCTGAGCGCTGCTGCATTCGCGGCCGCACTGGGCTGTGGCAGCGCGCTCGCGCAATACACTGACGGCGTCATCAAGATCGGCGTCCTGAACGATATGTCCGGCACCTATTCCGATCTGTCGGGCCAGGGCTCGGTGATCGCCGCCCGCATGGCGGTCGAGGATTTCGGCGCCGCCGCCAAGGGCATGAAGGTCGAGATCGTCAGCGCCGATCACCAGAACAAGCCTGACGTCGGATCGAACGTGGCGCGCACCTGGATCGACGTCGACAAGGTCGATGTGATCGTCGACGTGCCGACCTCCTCGGTCGCGCTCGCGGTCAACCAGATCGTCAAGGACAAGAACAAGGTGTTCCTGGTCTCCGGCGCCGCGGCCTCCGACCTCACCGGCAAGGCCTGTACGCCGAACACCGTCCACTGGACCTACGATACATGGGCGCTGGCCAACGGCACCGGCAACGCCATCGTGAAGACCGGCGGCGACACCTGGTTCTTCCTCACCGCCGACTATGCCTTCGGTCATGCGCTTGAGCGCGACACCTCGGCGGTGGTCGAGAAGAACGGCGGCAAGGTGGTCGGCAAGGTCCGCCATCCATTCCCGGGTCAGGACTTCTCCTCGTTCCTCCTTCAGGCGCAGACTTCGAAGGCCAAGATCATCGGCCTCGCCAATGCCGGCGCCGATACGACGAATGCGATCAAGCAGGCCGCGGAATTCGGCATCGTTCAGGGCGGCCAGAATCTCGCGGCGCTCCTTGCCTTCATCACCGACGTGCATGCGCTCGGCCTCAAGACCGCGCAGGGCCTGGTCATGACCGAGGCCTGGTACTGGGACCTGAACGACAACAACCGCGAATTCGCCAAGAAATTCGCGCCTCAATTCAAGGGCGTTCATCCCACCATGGTGCATGCCGGCGTCTATTCCGCCGTCACGCATTACCTGAAGGCGGTCGAAGCGCTGAAAAGCGACGCCGATGGCGCCAAGGTGGTCGCGAAGATGAAAGAGATGCCGACCGACGACAAGTTGTTCGGCAAGGGCGAGATCCGTCAGGACGGCCGCAAGATCCACCCGATGTATCTGTTCGAGGTGAAGAAGCCGTCGGAATCGAAGGGCCCGTGGGATTACTACAAGGTCCGCGCCACCATTCCGGCCGATCAGGCGTTCCGTCCGATGAGCGAGGGAGGCTGCCCGCTCGTGAAGAGCTGAGCTCTTGTCCCTCCCCCTGAAGGGGGGGAGGGTGGTCGCTTGCGCAGCAAGCGACCGGGTGGGGGTCGTTGGTTCGAGCGGTTTTGACCCCCACCCGCCGAGCTTCGCTCGCCGACCTCCCCTTTCAGGGGGAGGTAAGATGCCCAGGACGTACATCCATGTTCGAAATCTTCGGCATTCCCTCGCAAGCGCTGTTCGGCCAGCTTCTGCTCGGCCTGATCAACGGCTCGTTCTACGCGCTGCTCAGTCTCGGGCTTGCGGTGATCTTCGGAATGCTCAACATCATCAATTTTACGCACGGCGCCCAATACATGATGGGCGCCTTCGCCGCGTTCTTCCTGCTGCAATATTTCGGCATCAACTATTTCCTGGCGCTGCTCATCGCGCCGATCCTCGTCGGGATCACCGGCATCATCATCGAACGGCTGTTTCTGCGCTGGCTGTATCATCTCGACCATCTCTACGGCCTGCTTCTCACCTTCGGTCTCGCGCTCATCATTCAGGGGCTGTTCCGCCAGCAATATGGTTCGTCCGGCCTGCCGTATCAGGTGCCGGACATGCTGACCGGCGGCCGCAATCTCGGCTTCATGTTCCTGCCGAATTACCGCGCCTGGGTCGTGGTGTTTTCGCTCGTCGTCTGTTTTGTGACCTGGTTCGTGATCGAGCGCACGCGGCTCGGCGCCTATCTGCGGGCAGCCACCGAAAATCCGACGCTGGTGCGCGCCTTCGGCATCAATGTGCCGCTGATGATCACGCTCACTTACGGGTTTGGTGTCGGCCTCGCCGCGCTCGCCGGCGTGATGGCCGCGCCGATCTACAGCGTCAACCCGCTGATGGGCGCCGACATCATCATCGTCGTGTTCGCGGTGGTGGTGATCGGCGGGATGGGCTCCATCATGGGCGCCATCGTCACCGGTTTCACGCTGGGCGTCGTCGAGGGCCTGACCAAGGTGTTCTTTCCGGAAGCCTCGAACACCGTGATCTTCGTCATCATGGCAATCGTACTCCTGATCCGTCCGGCGGGTCTGTTCGGAAGGACCGCCTGACATGAGCCAGGAAGCGATCACAGCCCCCATCGCGCCGGCCGCGGCCGAACGCTCGCGCAGCGAGATGATCGGCTTCGTGGTCCTCGCCGCATTCGTCATTGCAGCGCCGCTCTTCATCTATCCGGTCCTGATGATGAAGATCCTGTGCTTCGCGCTGTTCGCCTGCGCCTTCAACCTGCTGATTGGCTATGTGGGCCTGCTGTCGTTCGGGCATGCGCTCTATTTCGGGTGGGCGAGCTATGTCTCGGCTTATGCGGCGAAGAGCTGGGGCGTCACCCCGGAACTTGCGGTGATCCTCGGCACGCTGACCGGAGCCGGTCTCGGGCTTGTCGCGGGCGCCATCGCGATCCGCCGGCAGGGAATCTACTTCGCGATGATCACGCTGGCGCTTGCGCAGATGATGTATTTCTTTGCGGTGCAGGCGCCCTTCACCGGCGGCGAGGATGGCATCCAGGCGGTGCCGCGCGGCAAGCTGTTCGGGCTCATCGATCTTGGCAACGCCGTCAACATGTACGCCTTCGTTGCGGTGATCTTCCTCGGCGGCTTCTTGCTGATCTATCGCATCATCAATTCGCCGTTCGGCGAAGTGCTCAAGGCGATCCGCGAAAACGAGCCGCGGGCCATCTCGCTTGGTTACAAGACCGATCGCTACAAGCTTCTTGCCTTCGTCCTGTCGGCGGCGTTGTCCGGCACCGCGGGCGCAACGAAGGCGCTGGTCGTCCAGCTCGCCTCGCTGACCGACGTGCACTGGACGATGTCGGGCGAGGTCGTGCTGATGACGCTGGTCGGCGGGCTCGGCACCGTGTTCGGACCGGTTGTCGGCGCCTTCGTCATCATCGCGATGCAGAATTATCTCGCCGAATTCGGTCAGTGGGTGACCATCATCCAGGGCACGATTTTCGTGATCTGCGTGCTGCTGTTCCGCCGCGGCATCGTCGGCGAAATCGCAGCGCTCCTGCGGATCAGGTTGTAGCGCGAGGTGCATGCTGTTGCTTCCCTCTCCCCATTGGGGGAGAGGGTGGTCCGGCCGCAGGCCGGACCGGGTGAGGGGGCTTTGCAGGATGGTGCGGTACGAACGTCCCCCGCTGGCCACGTCGCGCGCGCGCTCGATGCGGCGCGAGATGACCGACGCGGAAAAGAAGCTTTGGTTCCTCCTCCGAAGCCGCAGGCTCGGAGGTGCGAAGTTTCGACGCCAGGCACCGATCGGCCCGTATATCGCTGACTTTGTTTGCCTGAGCAGGAAGCTGGTCGTCGAAGCCGATGGTGGACAGCATTACGCTTCGGGCAATGACGTTCAACGCGACCGATGGTTCGCGCGCGAGGGATATGTCGTCCTTCGATATGCGAACAACGATATCCTCGCCAATCCCCAAGGTGTGCTGACCGATCTCGCATCGAAACTGGCAGCTCCCCCTCACCCGGTCTCGGCTCGCTCCGCGAGCCTCGACCACCCTCTCCCCCGGAGGGGAGAGGGGAAGAAGCGTGCGCCCCGCGCGGAACAAGGGCCGGGATAGTTGGACTCCTTCGTCTTTGCCGCCGTGCTGTTCGCGGCCGCCTGTCATGCCGGCTGGAATGCCGCGATCAAGACCGGACTCGATCCGCTCTCGTCCACCGTTCTGATTACGACCGGCGCGGGCCTCGTCTCGCTCGTGCTGATGCCGGTCGCGGGGCTGCCGCCGGCCGCGGCCTGGCCCTGGGTGATCGCCTCGGTCGTCGTCCATCTGTTCTATTTCATCGGGCTCAGCGAGGCCTATCGCACCGGCGATCTCGGACAGGTCTATCCGCTGGCGCGCGGTTCGGCCCCGCTGATGACCGCAGGGCTTACCGCGCTCCTCCTTGGCGAACGCATCCATGCGACCGGCTGGACCGGCATTGCGGTGCTTGCGGCGGGCGTCCTTCTTCTGTCGCTGCGCGGCGGGCGCCTGCGCGAAAAGCCGGACCGGCGTGCGATCTTCTTCGCGTTGTTCACCGCGCTGACGATCTGCATCTATTCCGTCGTCGACGGCATTGGCGGCCGCGTCGCCGTCGATCCGCATCCCTATACGCTCGCCATGTTCGTCGGGAATGCGCTGGTCATGCTTGTCTATTTCGCGATCCGGCGCGGCCCGTCCGGCATCGCGCCGATGCTGCGCGCCTGGCCGACCGGGTTCGTCGGCGGCAGCCTGCAGCTTATGTCCTACGGGATCGTCATCTGGGCGATGACGCGCGCGCCGATCGCACTGGTCGCGGCCTTGCGCGAGACCAGCGTGTTGTTCGGCGCGCTGATTGCGCTGGTGTTGCTCAAGGAGCCGCTGCGGCCGGCCCGGCTCATCGCGGCGTTGATGATCGTGGCCGGGCTTGTGCTGATCCGGATGAGCTGACCGCGGGCGATGTCTCGACTTGTGTTTGCGCATAGCGCGCCGCAAGCCGCTCCGGCTTGACGCCCATCCGGTAACGGACGCGCATCGCGGTCTGGTCGCGCAGCGTCTTCCACACGCCGTCGCGGTCATAGCGCTCGCCTGGCACGGTGACGCGCGAGGTCACGCAGATCGGCGGCGATATCGCACGCAGCCGCTCGCATAATTCGACATCCTCCATCACCGGAACATGAAGGAAGCCGCCGATCCGGAAAAAGGTCTCGCGCTGCACGAAGATCGCCTGGTCGCCGGTGGCGATGCCGCTCGCCCGCGAGCGCCAGTTGAGATAGCGCGCCACGAGCGGCAGCAGCATGTGCCGCCCGGCGATCCGCAGATCGAATCTGCCCCACACCGCGGTGTCGCGCGCGCGGCCATACATCACCTGGGTATCGGCATCGGGCGGTAATTGCGTTTCCGGCCGCAGGAACAGGAAGATGAATCCGTTCGCGACCTTGGCGCCTTCGTTCATCTGCTGCGCGAGGCCAGGCGCCGACTGGATGACCTGATCGGCGAGCGGGCGCGCCAGCGCCACGGTGTCGTCGCGCGAGCCGCCGTCGACCACGACAATCTCGGTATTGCGCTCGCGGAACGGCTTGAGCGCCTGCAGCACGCGCGTAATCGTGCGCGCATGGTCGCGGACCGGCACGATGATCGATAGGGTCGGCGGCGATTTGCGCGATGTGGCCATGCTCCCCCTTAAGCTCGATCGTACGATGCGACGATAGGCGCGACCACAAACGGCTTCGGTCTCGTCACCCGACGCAACGCACGAATCAACGCTGACGCAAGCTTACTTGGATGGCGCCAGCGCCGCATTGGCGGTCGAGGAGGGCAGGCCGATCCGGCCGAACCCCGGCAGTTTCAGCGCCGGATCGCGGATATCGAGGCCGGCGACAAGCCCGCCCAGATTGAACTCGACGCCTTCCACCCAGCCGACTTTCACGCCGAGCAGCCCGTACAGACTTGCCTCCACCCCGGTACGGCTGTCGGTCCAGCCTAGATACGGCCCCGGCCGGAAATCGCGGCCGATCGCGTTCGGCGGCAACGTGGCCTGTATCTCGGGGATGTCACGGAGGATCGCGGCGACGAAGGAATTGCTGTTCGGACCAGGCCACAGCCGATAGTCGCCGTAATTGGCGTAGCGGTAATCCTTCACGGCCTTTTCGATTGCCGGGATGATGGCTTCGGCTTCGGCGCCCTTGAGATCCGCAACGACCGTCGGCGCCGAACCATACCAGCGTCCGTCGGGCGCCCAGCCATTGAGCCGCACCGGATTGCCCCAGCCGACGACGTCGTAGCGTGTCCAGCTCCGGGCGCCCGCGCGCTTGAAGACCACCCAGCTATGCACTGCGACGGCGCCTTTCAGTCCACCGGTTCGGCCCGAGAGAAACAAGACGCGCGCCTCCGGATGCGCCGAGGCCGCGGGGAGCGCGCCGATGCTCGACCAGTCGGCGTTGCGCCAGCCGCTCGGCCGGTCCTCGAAGGCGAACAGGGCAGCGCGTGCGGCAATCGGCACGAGAAACAGGGCGAGAATGGTCAGCATCAGGATCTTGCGCCAGGACCGGCGCTGCGGCAGCGGGGACTCCATGGCTTCACAGCTAAGAAGAGGTTTGCGGCTGGACAAGGGCGGTTATTGCTGCCGTCCGGGATGTCTTGCCCTTGCCGTTGCCACGTCCTGTTGCTGCACCTCTCCCCGCTGTGCGGGGAGAGGTCGACCGCATGAGCGAAGCGAATAAGGTCGGGTGAGGGGCCGGCCCGGAAGGAACGCAAACTCAACCCTCACCCGGCTCGCATTCGCTCGCCACCCTCTCCCCGTAAGAACGGGGAGAGGGAAAGAACATCACCGCACGCGGTTCCCGCTCAGCGTCACGTGCGCGTGCCGGCCGACACCATCCTTCGTCATGTCGCCGGTGACGCGCTTGTCCCATTCCATGCCGACCACCGCGCCGTTTTTCGCTTCCGCGATCAGATTGTCGGTGATCAGCGCGGTGCCCGAGCCCGGCACGACGCTGACCGCAATCCCGACACCGGCGCCGCGCATGACGTTGTCGCTCACGATCACGTCGCGCAGATACGGACCGTAACCGATCTCGATCCCCGCGGTCGGCGCGTGCTCGATGACGTTGCCAGTCACCACGCTGTCCGCCGCGATGCCGATGCCGATGCCGTTTCCATTGCCGACCGGCAGAAGATTGCGGATCAGGTTGCCCTGCACCACCGCAAGGCGGCCGCCGACATCGAAATTGGTCACCGAGATGCCGATGGTTGCGACGTCGACGGTATTGCCG
>NZ_DATMRX010000289.1:0-48316 GCF_035565855.1 Pseudorhodoplanes sp. | reverse complement strand
AAGTGATCTCAGTCATTCAGTGGCCGTTCCGGACGCGCGTATGCAAGGGATTGAAGCCGAGCCGGTACACCAGTTCGGCGGGGCGCTCGATGTCCCAGATCGCAAGGTCGCAGGCCTTGCCGGGTTCGATGGTGCCGATGTCGGACAACTTGCCGAGCGCGCGCGCGGCCTCCCGTGTCACACCGGCGATGCATTCCTCCACGGTGAGGCGGAACAGCGTCGCCGCCATGTTCATGGTAAGAAGGAGCGAGGTCAGCGGCGATGTGCCCGGATTGCTGTCGGTCGCGATCGCAATCGGCACCTTGTGACGGCGCAGCGCATCGACCGGCGGAAGCTGTTTCTCGCGCAGCATGTAAAAGGCGCCGGGCAGCAGCACCGCGACGGTGCCGGCCTGCGCCATCGCGGCAACGCCGGTCTCGTCGGTATATTCGAGATGATCGGCCGACAGCGCGTCATAGCGCGCGGCGAGTGCTGCGCCATGCAGATTGGAGAGCTGGTCGGCATGCAGCTTCACCGGCAGGCTGTTCGCCTTCGCGGAATCGAAGACGCGCGCGGTCTGTTCCGGAGAGAAGGCGATGCCCTCGCAGAAGGCGTCAACCGCATCGGCAAGGCCGGCCTGTTTGATCTGCGGGATCATGGCGCAGACCTTGGCGATGAAGGTGTCCTTGTCCTGCGCTTCCGGCGGCAAGGCATGGGCGCCGAGGAACGTCGTCGTGACGCCGACATCGCGCTCGCGGCCGAGCCGGCGCGCCGCCCGCAGCATCTTGGTTTCGCTGACGAGATCGAGGCCATAGCCCGACTTGATCTCGATGGTGGTCACGCCTTCGGCGATCAGCGCGTCGAGCCGCTTCAGCGCCTGCGCGACGAGTTGATCCTCGCTCGCCGCACGTGTCGCCTTCACAGTCGAGACGATGCCGCCGCCGGCGCGCGCGATCTCTTCGTAACTTGCGCCCTTCAGGCGCAGCTCGAATTCATGCGCCCGGTCGCCGCCATAGACGAGGTGGGTGTGGCAGTCGATCAGGCCGGGCGTGACCCAGCGGCCGTCGAGCTTGACCGTCCTCGCCGCATCCCAGCCGGTCGGAAGCTCGCTTTCCGGCCCGACAAAGGCGATCCGCCCGTCCCTGGCGGCGACAGCGCCGGTCACCTCGCCGAGGCCCTCGCGCTGCGGCGAGAGCGTCGCGATCCGGGCGTCGCGCCAGACGGTATCGAAATGCATACGCTGTCCCAACGGTATGGTCCGGTCCAGGCCGGGCGCTTCGCACGCAGCCCTGAATGACGATATAGAGGTCAAATACCGTATGTCGAGCGAGGCCAGGTTGCGCGCATTTCGATTCAAGAGAGCCCTTCTTCCGACGGGCTGGTCCGATGATGTGACCGTCGAGATCGGGGATGACGGCCTGATCGCCAGGGTGACGCCCGGGGGCGGCCCGGACGGCGCCGAGCGGGTGGCCGGGATCGCCATACCCGGATTGCCGAACCTGCATTGCCATGCGTTTCAGAAGGGCATGGCGGGTCTCGCGGAGCGGCGCGGGCCGGGCGGCGACAGCTTCTGGACCTGGCGCGAGGTGATGTACCGCTTTCTGTCGCGGCTGACGCCCGACGATGTCGAGGCGATCGCGGCTTATGCCTATGTCGAGATGCTGGAAGTCGGCTTCACATTGGTCGGCGAATTCCATTATCTGCACCACGATCCGCAGGGCCGGCCTTATGCCGATATCGGTGAAATGGCTGGCCGCATTGCGGCGGCGAGCCGCGCGACCGGGATCGGCCTGACCCTGCTGCCTTGTCTTTACACCTATGGCGGCTTCGGCAACGCCGCGCCCAATCCCGGACAGATCCGCTTCATCAACGCCACGGATCGTTTCGTGACCTTGATGAGCCGCTCGCGGGAGATTGTCGGACAGCTTCCGGGCGCCGTGATCGGCATCGCGCCGCACTCGCTGCGCGCGGTGTCAGCGGAGCAATTGCGCGAGGCCGCGGCGATCTTTGCCACGGGTCCCGTGCATATCCATGCGGCCGAGCAGACCAAGGAAGTCGATGACTGCATGGCGGCGCTCGGCGCGCGTCCGGTGCAATGGCTTCTGGATGAAATGGGCATCGATCAGCGCTGGTGCCTTATTCACGCAACGCACATGACCGATGACGAGACCGCGCGGCTTGCACGATCCGGCGCCGTCGCAGGCCTGTGCCCGCTGACCGAAGGCAGTCTTGGCGACGGCATCTTCAACGGCGAGACTTATCTCGCGACGCAGGGCCGGTTCGGGATCGGCACCGATTCCAACATTCAGATCGATGCGCCGGCTGAGTTGCGGCAGCTTGAATATTCGCAACGGCTGAAGGCCCGCGCGCGCAATGTCATGACCGCAAGCGAAGGTGAATCGACGGGACGTTCGCTCTACACGCGCGCCCTTGCCGGCGGCGCGCAGGCGCTCGCACAGCCGATGGGCGCACTCGCGCCGGGCAACCGCGCCGATATCGTTGTCTTGGATGCGGATCATCCCGATCTCGCGGGGGCGTCCGGCGACATGGTGCTGGACGTCCTCGTATTTTCGGCGGGACGCGGCCTGATCCGCACGGTGATCGCCGCGGGACAATGCGTGGTGTCGGACGGACGTCATCGTGCGCGTGAGGAAATTGCGAAGCGCTATCGCGAGGTCGTGTCGCGCCTCGCGCGATCCTGATGCGCGCTTGAAGCGCGCACTTGAAGGACAGCGTGGCGGGCCGCTCACTCGCGCCGGTAATTCTTCAGGCCCGGCCGGTAGGACTTCTCTTCGAGGAACTGGTCCATGCCTTTCTTGCGGCCCTGTTCGGGATCGGTCGAATAGGTCGCCTGCGCCTTCGCGTAGAGATATTCTTCCGCCTCGTCCCAGGACATCGACCGAAGGCGGCGGGTGGCGTCCTTCACCGCCCAGAGGACGTGCGGGTTCTTCTCCATCAGCTTGCGCGCCAACGCCGCGGTCCGCTCGCGCAATTGCGCGCGCGGCACGCTCTCATTGACGAGGCGCATCGCGCTGGCTCTCTTGCCATCGAAGGTCTCGCCGGTCATGGCGTAATACATGGCGTCGGCCGGGCTGACCTTGTCGGCAAAGGCCTTGGCCACATTGCCGGCCGGAATGATGCCCCAGTTGATCTCGGACAGCCCGAAGGTCGCTTCGTCCGCGCAGATCGCCAGATCGCAGGAGCATAGCGGCGTGAACGCGCCGCCGAAGCACCAGCCATTCACCATCGCGATGGTCGGCTTGGGAAAGGTCTGAAGACGACGCCATTGCCACGCCATCGAGTCGCGCCGGACCCGCATCACCTCGACCGGCGTCGCCTTGTCGACCTCCTTGAAATATTCCTTCAGGTCCATTCCGGAGGAGAAGGATTCGCCGGCGCCGGTCAGCACCAGGACCTTGCAACGGTCGTCGACCTCGAGCGCGTCGAGAACCTGGAGCATTTCCCGGTTGAGCGTCGGGCTGAGCGCATTCTTCTTGTCCGGCCGGTTCAGCGTCACCCAGGCAATGCCGTCATCGAAATCGATCTTGACGGTCTGCCATGAATAGAGACGCTCCGCGGTCGACGAGCCGGGATTGACCATTCGATATCTGTCCTTCTTTCGCTTAGCGTTTTTCCAGTCCGGCCTTTTCCGCGACCTCTTTCCAGAGCTTGACCTGGCTGCGAACCTTTTCGGTGACTTCTTCCGGCGTGCTGGACACCGGCACGCTGCCGAGACCCTTCAGCTTGTCGGAGACAGTCGGCACCGCAATGGCGCGGCGCACTTCCGTATTCAGCTTGTCGACGATCGGCTTGGCGACGCCCTTGGTGGTGGCGACCCCGGTCCAGGCGAGCACTTCAAAGCCCGGCGCGCCGCTCTCTGCAATGGTCGGCACATTCGGCAACGAAGCCCAGCGCTGCTTGCCGGACACCGCGAGGGCGCGGAATTTGCCCGCCTCGATCTGACCGAAGATCGCCGTTCCCGGCGCAATGATGAAATCCACGTTGCCGCCGAGCAATGCGGTCACGGCGCCCGCATCGCCCCGATAGGGCACATGCACGAACTTGCTCTTCAGCGACACCGCGAACAGTTCCGAGCACATATGCTGCCCGGTGCCGACACCGGCCGTTCCGACCGTCAGAGTGCCCGGCTTTTCGCGCGCGGCCTTGACGAGATCGTCGATCGTCTTGAAGCGCGAATCCGCGCCGACCACGATGAAGAACGGAAATTCCGACACGGTGGAAATGAAGGAGAAATCCTCGACCGGATCAAAGCCCAGCGACTTGTTCAGCGCTGGAGAGATCACGTGGCCGGTGGTGAAGAGAACGATCGAATAGCCGTCCGGATCGGACTTGGCCACGGCATCGGATGCGAGATTGCCGCCCGCGCCGACCTTGGCCTCGTTGATGAAACCGGCCTTGAAGGTCTTCGACATCTCCTCGGCGAGGACCCGGGAAATCGTGTCCGCATTGCCGCCCGGCGCGAAACCCTGAAGAAAGCGGATCGGCCGTGTCGGATAATCCTGTGCGATTGCGGCATCGAACGCGAACATCGCCCCGATCAGGGCGGCGGCAAACCGGATCATCAAAGTCCCTCCCGATGACATTTCTTGTTACCGGGAGGTTATAGAGACTTATGGCGGGCTGACAATCGCGGGCGCTTCCCGCCTGATGAAATCGCGGGCCAGCGTGACGTCCGCCTGCGAGAGGCCATGGCCTGTCGGCAGCGTCCGGTGGTGGACATTCGCACCCGCAGCGCGAAGCTGTGCTGCGAGCCCAGCTGCGTTGTCAGCGGAGACCATCGGGTCCATGGAGCCGGACAGGATCATCACCGGCTTGCCGGAGAGATCTGCCGCAGGCGGCTCGGCGAGCGGCACCATGGCGCGGATCAGCACGGCGCCTGCGAAGGCTTCCGGCCGCAGCAACAGCGTCGCCGCCGCGATATTGGCGCCGTTGGAAAAGCCGAGCGCGATCGGCGCGGGAAGGCCGTAGGCCGCGCGCGCTTCTGCGACGAAATCCGCAAGCTCGTGTGAACGCCGCCTGACGTCGTCTTCGTCGAAAACGCCTTCCGCGAGTCGCCGGAAAAAGCGAGGCATGCCGCCTTCCAGGACCTTGCCGCGCGGGGACAGCAAAGTCGCGTCAGGGGCGACCATGCGGCCGAGCGCGATCAGGTCGTTCTCGTCGCCGCCGGTACCGTGAAGCAACAGAAGGGGCGGCGCGTTGCGGTCTGCGCCGGGCTCGAAGCGATGCGTGAAGGAGAGCTGTTTGGCGGTGGTCATGATCGACCTCATTGGCGGAGGAAGACTCCTCCCGCCACAGTGGCGGGAGGAGCAGTAATCGTCAGGCGACTTCGGGCAGGACCTGTTCGATCTCGCGGCGCCGGCTTTCATAAACCGGCGGCAGCTTGAGCGACTGGCCAAGCGAAGCCACCGGCTCGTCGATGGCAAAGCCCGGGATGTCGGTCGCGATCTCGAACAGCACATGTCCGGGCTCGCGGAAGTAGACCGAGCGGAAGTAATTGCGGTCCCGCTGCTCCGTCGTTTGGAGACCGTGATTCTCCGCAAGCTTCCTTGCCATCGCCAGTTCTTCGGCATCGTCGGCGGCGCGGAACGCGATGTGGTGGACGCTGCCGGCGCCCATGCGGCCCGGCAGGAAAGCGCCGGCCTCATGGATGTCGACAATGCCACCGATCGCGGTGTCGCCCGCCTTGAAGCGAACCAGCGAACCTTCGCGTCCGACTTCACTGAAGCCGAGCACGTCGGTCAGGATCGCACCGGTCGGCGCGGCTTCCTTCAGCAAGAGGTTCACGCTGTGGAAGCCGCGGATCGCGAATTCCGCAGGCACCTCGCCGGTCCAGGCCGGTTCGCTCTCGATGCCGGGTACGCCGACCAGCGCGAGCCGTGTGCCGTCCGGATCGCGGAACGACAGAACGGCTTCGCCGAAGCGGCGCACCAGCGCGTCATACGCGACGCCCTTTTCGACGAAGCGATGCGTCCAGTAGCCCATCGCGCCTTCCGGCACGCGAAACACGGTCTCCTGAGTCTCGCCGATTCCAAGCCGTCCGGGCGCCGCATGCTCCCACGGGAAGAAGGTGAGGATGGTGCCGGGTGAGCCGGCCTCGTCTCCGAAATAGAAGTGATAGGTGCCCGGATCGTCGAAATTCACCGTCTTCTTCACGAGCCGCAGCCCGAGGACGCGGGTGTAGAAGTCGAGATTGCGCCGGGCCGGTCCCGCGATCGCGGTGACATGGTGGATGCCGTGCTTGGTGGTGGCGGTCATAGCGAGCCTTCCTTCCTCAGCCGCCGTGATTGGCAACGCTGTTTCGCCCCCGAAGGTATTGACCGCTCTTGTGAAATAAATAGAAACTAAGGAAATCCATTGTTTCCGAATTTTACCAATGCTCCCCGACCTCGAGGCGCTCGCGATCTTCGCCAAGGTGGCCGAACTGCGCTCCTTCTCAGCAGCATCGGACGAGCTTGGGCTGTCCAAGCCGACCGTCTCCAAGGCGATCGCCCGGCTCGAAAACCGGCTCGGCACCCGGCTGCTGAACCGTACGTCCCGCCGGCTGGCGCTGACCGATGCCGGCCGCAGCCTGCTCGATCGTGCGTCGCGGATGCTGGCGGAGGCCGAGGCCGCCGAGAATGAAGCGCGCGCGCAGTCGGCTGTCCCGCGCGGGCTCGTTCGGCTCGCCGCCCCGATGTCATTCGGATTGCGTGAGGTGGCGCCGGCGCTGCCGGATTTTTTCCGGCGATATCCGGAGGTCTCGGTCGATCTGCATCTCAGCGATGCGACCGTAGACCTGATCGGTGAAGGCTTCGACATCGCCTTGCGGATCGCAGCGCTCGAGGACTCGTCGCTCCTCGCGCGACGGCTTTGCGCGGTGCCCCGCGTCGTAGTGGCAGCGCCCTCGTATCTGAAGGCGCATGGCACGCCGCGACATCCCCGCGAGCTCGCGACCCATGTCTGTCTTGGTTACGCGTATTTGCCGGCGGCGGATGTCTGGCGCTTTACGAACAAGTCCGGTGAGGACGTCGCGGTGCGCATCAGCGGACCGTTGCGCGCCAACAACGCGGACGCGCTCATGCCGACGTTGCTGGCCGGATATGGACTTGCGGTGCAACCGCTCTTTCTGGTGCGCGATGCGCTGAGGAAGCGGCAGCTCGTCACGCTTCTCGACGGCTGGTCGTTGCCGGACATCGCATTGCATCTCGTTATGCCCGCGGGCGGGCCGCGCCCGGCGCGCGTCGATGTCCTTGTGGACTTTCTGCGCGCGCGGTTTTCGAGCCGTTTAAGCGCCGCGGACGAATTGAGCGCGCGCTCGTAGTTAACCCTTTCCTAAAGGTTTACCTGCAATTTTTGGCATCGAAATAAGCGGTGTCTTTCTGAGCCTGCGCGGTTGCTCCGTCTCTCCCAGGTCTCTCCCGTCGGACTACGTCGATTTGGCCTCAGAAAGAGGGCAGCGAGCGGAATCGTGCAATGACTCCTGGTACTCATCGGCCGGAGGCGGCGGCCGACATTCCCGGCGTAGGCGACTGGCAGACCACTGCCGCAATGCGCGCCTCCTCGGCGCCAAGCCAGATCATCAGTTTCGCGATCGATGACGACCAGTATGGCGTCGACATCATGGCGGTTCGCGAAATCAAGGGCTGGTCGGAGATCACGCATTTGCCGCGCCAGCCGGAGTCGGTGCGCGGCGTCCTCAATCTGCGCGGCGCCATCGTTCCCATCATCGATTTGCGATGCCGGTTCGGTCAGGGCCTGACCGAGGCGTCGCCAATTCATGTCGTCATCATCGTGCAGGTCGGGACGCGGCAGGTCGGACTTCTGGCCGATCGCGTTCTCGATATCGTGTCGTTCGACGCAAGCGCGGTACAGCCGGTTCCGAAGATTGCCCAGGCGTCACGCATCGACTTTCTGTCCGGGCTGGTGACGGTCGATAACGCAATGATCGCGCTCATTGACCTTCATAATCTTCTTTCGGTTCCGGTGAGCGATGCTGATCGGCCCCAGGCGAATTGAGCTGCGGTTCCGATGCTGACGCACCCGCGCTCTGGTACAGCTGCCGCGTCCTCTCGCGCCGCGCGCGGTAACGCCGCGCTGGTGCGCACGCCTGCACAGCTCCGGCAAGAATGCTAGCGGCAATGGCTGTACCGCGCGTAAAAGAAGCGTCTGCTGCGAGCGCGACGAGCGGGCTGACGACCGCAGAAGCGGTTCGCGAATTCGCGTTCTCCGATGCCGATTTCCGCAGTCTCGCTCAGCTCGCGCGGGAGCATGCAGGCATTGCGCTGTCGGACAGCAAGCGCAATCTTGTCTATACGCGCGTGTCGCGACGGTTGCGCGCGCTCGGATTGACCGCATTCAAGCAATACCGAAACTACCTCGCGCAGAATGAAGCCGAGCTGGAAAGCTTCATCAATGCCATTTCGACCAACCTGACCAAGTTCTTCCGCGAATCCCATCACTTCGATCATTTTCGCAATCATGTCGTGATCCCGTTCGTCAGCGGTCCGCGCAGCGGCGACGGGCGGTTTCGCGTGTGGTCCGCCGGCTGCTCGACCGGGGAAGAGCCCTACACCATCGCCTGTGTGCTGAAGCGCGAAATTCCGGCCGGGTCGCGCCATGACATCCGGATCCTTGCGACGGACATCGACAGCGATGTGCTCGCAAGGGCGGCCCGCGGCCTCTATCCGGTCAGTGCATTCGACAACGTGCCGCGCATCTACCGCGAGTATTTCAAGCCGGCGAGCGGCGGTCGCGATGGGGACAATCTTATGGCAAGCGAAGACATTCGCTCGCTGATCGTCTTTCGGCGTCTCAATCTGATCGAGCCGTGGCCGTTCCGCGGGAAGTTCGACGCCGTGTTCTGCCGCAACGTGATGATCTATTTCGACAACGCGACGAAGTCGGCGCTGATCGATCGGTTCATCCAGACCATCAAGCCGGGCGGCTTCCTTTACATCGGACATTCCGAATCCTTCCACGGGTTGCATCCCGAGCTTCAACTCGTTGGCCGGACCACCTACCGGAGGAAGCCATGAGCCTCGCGGCGGCGGTCCGCCCTCTCGATCACGTGAAGGCTGAGGTGGTTTCGCCCGGCACGCGTCGCTTCTTCGACGCTTCGGCCGGAACCTGGATGGTCAAGATCTTTCCGGGCGAGTTCTACGTCACCGACAAGCCTGACGAGACCCTGGTGACGGTGCTCGGCTCGTGCGTCGCCGCATGCATTCGCGATCCGCGCCTCGGCATCGGCGGCATGAACCATTTCATGCTCCCGCAAGGACGCAGCGGCGGCTGGGGGCGCGATTCGGAATCGGCCCGGTTCGGCAATTTCGCGATGGAGAAGCTGATCAACGAGCTGATGAAAATGGGCTGCGCTCGTGAGTCGCTCGAGATCAAGGTGTTCGGCGGCGGTAACGTCACTGACAGCAACATCGCCGTCGGATCGAACAACGCGCAATTCGCGCTTCGCTATCTCGAAGCGGAGCGCTTGCGCTGTGTTGCGCAGGATCTGGGCGGGCGGTTTCCGCGGCGCATTCACTATTCCCCGACAACCGGGCGCGTCGTCCGACGTCTCCTCGCGAGCGATGCGTCGAGCGCCGTCGCACGCGATGAACTCGAGCATGCAAAGCGTCTTTCGACCCGCGCTCCGGCGGGTGAAATCGAACTCTTCGAGTGAAGGACAAGGCCATGGGCAAACCGGTAAGGGTTCTTGTTGTCGACGACTCGGCCTTGATCCGCCAATTGCTGACGACGGTGCTTTCCGCGGACCCGGAGATCGAGGTCGTGGGAACCGCGGACGATCCTTATGTCGCGCGCGAGCGCATCAAGGCGCTCAATCCGGACGTCGTGACACTCGATATCGAGATGCCGCACATGGACGGAATCACCTTCCTGCGGAAGATCATGACGCTGCGGCCCATGCCGGTGATCATGATCTCGACTTTGACGCAGGCCGGCGCGGACGTCACGCTCGAGGCGCTGGAGATCGGCGCGGTGGATTTTATTGCCAAGCCATCGGCTGACGCCGCTCATGCGCTGCCGGCCCTCGCCAGTGAGCTGCAAGCCAAGGTCAAGGCCGCCGCGCGCACCCGCATTGCCGCTCGCGCCGCAAGAGCGCCGACCCCGGTCAGAAAAGTCGCGCGCTCTGTTCGTGCGAACGGCAAGATCGTCGCGATCGGTGCATCCACCGGCGGGGTCGAGGCGCTCAAGGTGGTGCTGATGAATCTTCCGGCGGATTGCCCTCCTATCGTCATCACGCAGCATATGCCGCCGCGATTCACCACGGCCTTCGCGCAACGTCTCGATCGCGAATGCCCGATGTCGGTCAAGGAGGCCGCGGAAGGCGATGTGATCGAGCAGGGACACGTCTATATCGCGCCAGGTTCTCACCATCTCCAGGTCGTGAACAGTGGCAGCGGTTATCGTTGCACGCTCGATGACGGCCCGGCCGTCACTGGACATCGCCCCTCGGTCAATGTGCTGTTCAGCTCGATGGCACGAGCGGTCGGGCGATCGGCAGTCGGTGTCATCCTGACCGGCATGGGCAAGGACGGCGCCGACGGATTGCTGGAATTGCGCAACGCCGGCGGGCTCACGATTGGTCAGGACGAAGCCTCGTCGCTGATCTACGGCATGCCGCATGTCGCGTTCGAGCGCGGGGCTGTCATGCAGCAATTTTCCTTGAACCAGGTTGCCGACGCGATCCTCGACGCGTGCGAAGGCAAACTCGAAGCGAACCGGGCGTCCCGGATGGCACACGCTGTTTGATACTGACGTAATGGGAATGACGAAAATTCATTCGAATGCATTGAGAGGCCGGTCATGAAACTGCCCAAGGTGCTTGATCTCGCAGCCGCCATCGGCCTGCATGAAGACATTCTGCGCGAAGCCCAATTCAAGGGCGGTGTGCAAATCGACGCCTCGGACGTCGAGGTGCTGACGCTGCCGTGCATCCAGATCATTCTGGCCGCGAAGCGGGACACGGCCGTCTCGATCGAACGGCCTTCGGAGGCCTTCATCAGCGCCTTTGCGGATCTCGGCCTCGACTGGGCTGAGGGTCTGCAAGCGGTGCCGGCCAGCCCCGCGCTCGAAATGGCCGAAGCGCCGTCCGGTACCTTGTCTTCGATGCCGAACGCGGCATCCGAGGTCGGCGCTCCCTCGGCGTCGTCAAGTGATGACAGTCCTGCGACGAGCCTCACCGAGGAGTCCGTATCGATGGCCAGCAACCTCCGCATTCTGACCATCGACGATTCCAAGACCATGCGCGACATGCTGATGCTGACGCTGGCCGATGCCGGCTTCGACGTCATTCAGGCGGCCGACGGCAAGGAAGGTGTCGATCTTCTTGAGCGCGAAAACGTCGACGTCGTCATTACCGACATCAACATGCCGAGGATGGATGGATACGAGGTGGTGCGTCAGCTGCGCGCGCGTCCTGAGCACAAAACCACCCCGATCCTCGTTCTGACGACCGAAAGCGAGGCCGAGAAGAAGAACATCGCGCGCGAGGCCGGCGCCACCGGATGGCTGGTCAAACCGTTCGATCCGGAGCGGTTGATCGCCACGGTGCGCAAGGTGGCCTGCTAGGCGAGGAACGAATCGATGGCGAGCTTCGAGCAACTCAAGCAGACCTTCTTCGACGAATGCGCAGAAGGCATGCAACTGATCGAGCAGGGCCTGAGCGATATGCGCGAAGGTCAGGGCTCCGACGACACGATCAATGCCGTGTTCCGGGCCGTACATTCGGTGAAGGGCGGCGCCGGAATTTTCGGGTTTGAAGCGCTGGTCGGCTTCGCTCATGTCTTCGAAACCACGCTCGACGCTGTCAGGCGCGGCGATCTTGCGGCAACGACCGACGTCGTTGACGTGCTGCTTGCGGCGAGTGACGTGCTCTCCGACCTCGTGCAGATTTCGCGGGCGGGCGATGCCATCCCGGCCGGGTTCGGGGATGATACGCGCCATGCGCTGGAGCGTCTTCTTGGGCAGGAGTCCGAGGAGACCGAAGCAGCGCCTGCGGAGTTCGAGGGCCTCGACTTCGTTCCGGTGCGCGCCGACACCGCCGACGATGAGGAGATGGCGGAGTTCGACGGTATCGATTTCACCCCTGTCAAAGCGGATTCCTACACCGAAGAAGACAGCGTTCGCGCGTTCAGGATCGAGTTCCGGCCGAACGCCGACATGCTACGGAACGGCAGCGATCCGCTGTTGCTGATGCGTCAGCTGCGGCAACTGGGTGACCTCGTGCTCACCGCCGATACCGCGCGATTGCCGGATCTGAAGGCGATGCGTCCGGAGATTCCCTACCTGAGCTGGACGGCGACGCTGCGAACAGCCGGCACGCGCGAGCAGCTCCAGGACATCTTCGATTTTGTCGGTGATTGCGAAGTCACGATCACGGAGACCACGGAGGCCGCGGAGGAGATCGCGCCGCTCCCGGTCATCGACACTGCGCCACCTGTTGCGCCAGCCATCGTTGCGCCGCCGGTAGAGGTGTCCGCGCCGCCACCACATCCGATCGCTCATGCCGACGCGCCAGTCGCCCCGCAGACGGCGCCGACACCGGCGCCTGCGCCAGCCCCTGCAGTCGCGGCTTCGGAGAAGCCAGCGGCGCGGGCGGTCAAGCCGCAGGCCACCACCACGCGGATCGAACTCGAGAAGATCGACCGCGTCGTCAATATGGTCGGTGAGCTCGTGATCGCGCAGGCCATGCTCGGCCAGATCGTGCAGGACCTGCCGGAAGGCGTCAGCAGCCGGCTGTCGCAGATCCTCGACGAGGTGGTCCATCACACCCGCGAACTGAAGGACGGGCTGATGTCGATGCGCGCGCAGGCGGTCGGCACAGTCTTCCAGCGAATGCCGCGCCTCGTGCGGGAAACGGCGACGAAGGTCGGCAAGAAGGTCCGGCTCGAATTGTCCGGTGAAACGACGGAGGTCGACCGCTCGATTATCGAGCGTCTCACCGATCCGCTGACGCATATCATCCGCAATTCGGTGGATCACGGCATCGAAGCACCGCACGTGCGTGTCGCCGCCGGCAAGCCCGAAGAAGGCACGATCCGCCTTTCCGCCGAGCATCGCGGTGGCCGCATCGTGATCGAGGTGAGTGACGATGGCGGTGGCATCAATACCGAGAAGGTGCTGCAGAAGGCCCGTGAGAAGGGGTTGATCAGCCCGGACGCCGCTCTCACCGACGACGAGATCAACAATCTGATCATGATGCCTGGCTTCTCGACCGCCGATGTCGTGTCCGACATTTCGGGCCGCGGGGTCGGCATGGATGTCGTGAAGACCAACATCCAGGAAATCGGCGGGCGGCTGTCGCTGCAATCCGTTCGCGGCAAGGGCACGGTCATCCAGTTCTCGCTGCCGCTGACGCTGGCGGTGATGGACGGCATGGTCATCAAGGTCGGGCGTGAAACCTACGTCATGCCGATGTCGATGATCGTGGAATGCCTGCGGCCGCCGCGGTCGAGCATCAACAACCTGGTCGGCACCCGCGGCATGCTGCAATTGCGCGGCGACCTCGTCCCGCTCGTGTATCTCGGCGATCTCCTGGACATCGGATCGGCCGCCGATCTGTCGGGCGAATGCGTGGTGATTATCACGGACGCCGGCGACGGAACGCGGCTTGGGCTTGTGGCTGACGAATTGTGCGGCCATCAGCAGGTCGTGGTGAAAAGCATCGAGGAAAGCTACGGGCCGGTGCCGGGCGTCGCGGCCGCCACGATCCTTGGAAACGGGAGCGTGGCGCTAATTCTCGACGTGGAGAAGCTGGCGGATCTCGCGAGCGAGCCGTCGTCGGCCATCACGATACATACCGGTCATGGATTTGCGAAAGTCGCGTAACGATCATCGGGTTCGGGCGGGGCTGACCCGGTGTCGTCCAGTTGAGTGAGGAGAAACGATCATGCCAAACGCGGTCGCACTGAAGGTCCTGGTGGTCGACGACCAGGAAAGCGTCAGGAAAATGACCTCGCTGATTCTGGAGCAGATCGGTATCCGCCAGATTCATGAGGCCGAGAATGGCAAGAAGGCAATGGAGATTGCCTCGTTGCAGCCGATCGATCTCATTCTGTCAGACTATTACATGGACGGGATGGACGGCCTTGACCTGCTGCGCGCCGTTCGCGGGCATCCGGTGGTGCGCCGTGTGCCGTTTATCCTTCTCACCGGCCGGGGCGATCGCGAGCTCGTGGTCAAGGCCGCGCAGGCCGGCGTCAACAATTACCTGATCAAACCCTTCACGCCGCAGGTCCTGCGCCAGAAGATCGAACAGGTGATGGGAAAGCTGTCGTAAATGAGCGCGATTGCTCCGCGTCAGATCGTCGAGTCGGATGCCGGAGAGGCGGCCGCTTCCGCACCAGACGATGCCTTATCGGAGGTCGCAGCGCTCCTTGGCGTTCTTGCGACGCTGTTTCTCGACAATGTACGGGAGCTCGAAGACACCGTTGCGCGCGTGACGAACCTCGTGCTGCGCGATGGCAAGCCGGATCGCGAGCTGATCGTGACGTTGCAGAGTTTCGATCGCCTCAAGCAGGAATTCGAGGCGTTGAGTGGTGCGCTCGCCCGCTACGCCGAATCGACCCACACGCTCTCGCCGCGTGCAAAAGTAGACGCTCGCGGGCCGTTCGGCCGCGACGTCATTGACGAGATTTCGCTGTCGGATCTGAAGGAGCGCTTCCTGGGCCGGCTGGAGAACGGGCTCGGAACTGTGTTCCAACCCATGGGTGATCTGAAGGAACACGAAGTCGAGGTGGACGTCGAGTTCTAACCGGCTCTTCCGGGAATGCTGCGGTTGGCGCGTTCGAGCATCCGGTGAAGGCCCCGTGTCATCTCCGGCACATCATCCGGACCAAGGCTGCGATAGGCGTCCTGCCTCGCAAGGTTCAGCGCGTCGACATGGCAGTCGACAACCTCGCCGTCATAGGGGGCACCGTTTTTCACGGTATCGATCACACGGCAGAGATTGTCTGCAATGAATGTGATGAGGACGAATCCCATCGTGGTGCCGGTGTCGCGCAATTGGCGGGCCCGGAACTGAATTTCGTCGAGCGCGGCATTGTCCACATTCCGGTCCGTGGCCTTGCGCAGCGCCTGGGTCAGCTGCTGCAGCTCGTGATCGACCCACCCGATGAATTCCGGCTTGATGTCGGCGATCTGGCTCTCGGCCTGCTGAATCGCAAGCTCGCGCGGCACGCCGCCCGGGCGTTGCGCCAGTTCCTGAAATCGCGTCTTGACCGAAAAGATCCGGACGTTCGGCGGCGTTTTGGCGGTCATTCGCTTTGCCCGGCGCGCGCTGCCTGGAACAGGCTGTCGATGTCGTCCTGTTCGAGATTGGGCTCGGTCGCCGCTGCGACCTCGATCCTGTCGCTGGCTCTGCGCCCGACACCGGTCGGATAGCCTTCGATCTTGAAGCGGCGGTCGGGACCGAAATAGGTCGGACAGTCGATGAATTGCCGACGGTCGAAGGCGATCCAGACCAGACGATCATACAGCGTCGTCGGCGACATCGGTTTTGCCACGACCATGTTGGCGCCGGCGTCCCGCGCCTCTTTCACTGTTGATTGCTGGGCGTCGCTGGTCATGATCAGAATGGGGAGCGTACGGTTCTCGTTGTCGGTATTGCGCCGGATCGCCTGCGTGACGGCAAGCCCGTTGTGCGGCGGCAGCTTGGCATCGAGAATGAGGATGTCGATCTTCTGCTGCATCAAGGCCGACAGAACGTCGGCCGCGTCCGCCGCCTCCAGGATGCGGTTGGCGCCGAAGCCGCGCAGCATCCCGTAGATCACCCGGCGCATGAAGTTGCCGGGATCGGCGATCAGGATGGTCAGGCCGCGCAGATTGACCGAAACGTTTTTCAGCGATCTCGGCTTTTGTTCTATGGCTTGCACGATGGTCACCTGACGCAACTGACGGCTTGTCAGCCACCCGCTTCGGACACAACCTGCACGATATTCGTGCAATTAATGTCTCATTGAGGCTAACGCCGGGTTAACGCCCCCGGCGCAGCGCCGATGCGCCTGCCCGGCGGCCGATGAACCCTGCCTCGCCTGCGCCGACCAATGCTCAAGCCTTGGAACAGCAACTCGGATTTCGGGTTTAAGGATTATGAGCAACGTTATCTCAATTGCCGCCGTTCGCGCCGACCGGGTGAAGCGGTCGCTCGCAGACCATGGTCAGAGGGGCGAATTCACCCTGATCGAGACGAAAACCGGGCTGATCTCGGCAAAGACGGTGGTTTGTCGGGAGCGTTTCGCCGAAATTCTGAATGTGTTCGGCGATTATTCTGTCGTGGACTACGCCGACATTCGTTCGGTCCGCCCCGTTGCCGTCGCGCAGCATAGCGTCATCAATGCACACGGCGATTTCGTCCCGGCACACGAGCCGGCGCGGGCGCCGGCGCCGGTCGCGGTCCTGCCGTTCACGCCACGCCGCAAGCAGGGCTAGCGGCCGCGTGGGGCGTTGCCGAATCCAGAGCGACCGCCGCCGCAGTTTTACGAACCGTGATCAAAACCCTGATATCATTTTAATTACGCTCCATATTTGGCCAACTTTCGGCTAGTATCATGTCACGCGAAGCCGGGGCGGCATTCGGGTAGCGGCGGTTCATGAACATCATACTGGTCAAGGTCCTGGCCACGGCACTCGCGTTCAGCCAGGCGACGACCCGGCCTGAGGCCATCAAGACCGAATTCAACGCAGTCACCGACAAAATCGAAGTGGAACAGCTGCTGCAGGCAGGCTGCCTGCACATGCGCAAGTCCTTCGATATCGAGCAGATCAATCTGGACGACCTGATCTCCACCGCAATGGACGACAAGGCCGCGCTCGGCGAAGAGATCAAGGCGCTGAAGGGCCTGTCCTTCGGGGACCTCCACGCCGTCTACCGGCAATATTGCAAGGGCGAGGCCGTCGAGAACTCGCCCGTCGACCTCAGCGAGGTGATCGCCTTCTACAACGACTCGCTGAAGGATCTGCCCGACGTCTCGCGGCTGAAGGGCATGAAGCTGCCGGGCATGAGTCTGATCCTCGATATCAAGGGGCAGCCCTTCACCGAGGTCTATTCGCCGGAGAACCGCCGCATCTGGGTGTCGATCTCCGACATTCCGGAAACCGTGCGCAATGCCTTCATCGCCGCCGAGGACAAGCGTTTTCTCCAGCATCGCGGCGTCGACGAACGCGGCCTCGTGCGCGCCTTTGTCGGCAATCTTGCCCAACCCGGCCGGCCGCAGGGTGGTTCCACCATCACGCAGCAACTCGCAAAGACCCTGCTGGTCGGCAACGACGTCACCTATGAGCGGAAGCTGCGCGAGATCATCGTCGCCTCGCAGATCGAGCGCACCCTCAGCAAGACCGAAATTCTCGAACTCTATCTGAACTCGATCTATCTCGGCCGCGGCGCCTGGGGTGTCGAGATGGCGGCGCGCGGCTATTTCGGGAAGTCGGTCGCTGCGCTCTCGCCGGTCGAAGCGGCCTTCATCGCCGGCCTTGCCAAAGGGCCGAGCTATTTCAGCCCGGATCGCAACGCGGCTCGCGCGCGCGCCCGTATGGCCTATGTCCTTGGCCGGATGCGCGAAGATGACATGATCGACCAGGTCGACGCGAAGGCGCAGTTGCCGCAGTTGGTCGCCTATGAGCGGCTGCGTCCGGACACCGGGTTCCATTTTGTCGATCAGGTGTCGCGTGAGGCGCGCTCCCTCCCGGGCATCGGCGCGCTCGACGGTTCGTCCTATGTCGTACGTTCGACGATCAATCCCGACCTTCAGCGCGCCACCGAATCAATCTTGCAGGAGGCGCTCGCGCGCTACGAACTCAATACGGGGCGTTACAAGTTCCAGGGTGCCGAAGCGAATATCTCCGAAGCCTTAAAGGCGATTCCCGAAGCGCGCGAGGGCAAGGAGCCGGCCTGGCTCGAAGCCCTGAAGGCGGTACGGCTGCCGCTCTACGATGTGCATTGGCAGGCCGCCGTCGTTCTCGAGAACGGGCGCACCAAGCGCGGCGAGGTCACCAATGTCGGTCTCCTGGATGGCCGCATCGTTCCTCTCAACCCCTGGAGCGCTGCGGTCAGGCGGAAGCTGCAGGTCAACGACGTGATCTATGTGCGGGTGCGGGAGGCTGCAGGCAAGCAGGCGGCCCGCGCCGAATTGCGGGTACGGCCGAGCGTGCAGGGCGCCGCGCTGGTGATGGAAAACAAGACCGGCCGCATCCTCGCGATGGCGGGCGGCTTTTCCTATCCGCAAAGCCAGCTCAATCGGGCGGTGCAGACCGTGCGCCAGCCTGGCTCGACACTGAAGCCGGTGACCTTCCTTGCTGCGCTGCGCAGCGGATTGCAGCCCAACACGCTGGTGATGGATTCGCCGATCGTGCTGCCGCCAATCGGCGGCACGGCGCGGGCGCGTGCGAAGGATTACTGGGCGCCGCGCGGGGGCTCGGGCGCCGCGGTCACGCTGCGCCGTGCCCTTGAGGATTCGCGCAACCTTGCGACCGCGCAGTTGATGGCGAACGGCATCGAAAGCAGCCCCGAACAGGGCCTCGACAAGGTCTGCGAACTCGCTGTCGAAGCCAAGCTCTACAAGGAATGCAACCGGTTCTATCCCTTCATTCTGGGTGCGCAGCCGCTGCGCCCGATCGATCTTGCCGCATTCTATGCGGCGATCGCCAATGAAGGCGCACGGCCAAGGCCGCATGTCATCGAGGCGGTCGAGCAGAATGGCCGGCAGATCTACAAGGCCGACAATAATGCGGTCGACTGGATCGGTTCGGTGGATCGCGCGGCGTTCTTTCAGCTCAGGTCGATGCTGCAAGGCGTGCTGGCTCGCGGCACCGCGCGCTCGGTCAGGCACCTTTCCGCTTACGCCGCGGGCAAGACCGGAACGACGGATAGCGAGCTGGACGCCTGGTTCGCGGGCTTCACCAACGATGTGACGGTCGTCCTCTGGGTCGGCTACGACAACGCGGAAGGCCGTCGCACGCTTGGCGGCGGCCAGACCGGAGCGCGGGTCGCCTTGCCGATGTTCGAGCCGATCCTCGAGGCGGTGTGGAAGCTGCATGCGCCGAAGGTGGCTCTTACTGGCCCATCGAAAGATGCCGCCCGCGAACTCGTGGCTGTGAATGCCGATCCCTATACCGGCGATGTGAGCCAGCATGGCGAGCGGACCGGCACCGTCGAATATCTGCGGCGCGACAAGGTCGGCGGCATCGCCGACACCCGCTACAAGATTGTCTCGCGCAGCGACAGCTACGACTATTACCGCGGGGGTGACGGCTACGAGGATGGCAGCCGCGTTCAGAGATCGCCGTATGACAACCGTTTCGGGTTTCGTGACTTCTTCCAGCCGCAGCAGAACTATTATTACTATTACGGGCAACAACGGGTGCAGCCACCGTCCCAGCAATTCCCCGATGACGATTATTATCGACGCGCCCCGCGGCGCGTCGATCCGGACTACTTCTTTGGACGCCGGCCATTTTGAGCGGTAACGGATGAGACGCCTCGGAACCGTTCTTGTGGCCATCGCGGGCCTGGCCGCCGCCTTTCTTGGCGATGTGCGTCAGGCGCGCGCCCAGGATTTCAAGCTCGAACCGGCGCCGTCGCTGGCGTCCGTTCCCCTGGACAAGCTCGCGCAGCGCACGATTGTGTTTGTCGAGCACCGTTCCGAAAAGGCCAGCGACGCCGCCAGCGAACTCATTCCGTTCGACGAGTGGGTGCGCAGGTATCCGCAGCAATACCGCTTTCTGTCATTGTTTCCGGGCTTCAAGGAGCCGTCCGGGATCAAGCTTGCGATGTATGTGGCGGAAGCCCGCTTCCGTCTGAACAAACCCGCGGCCACCCTGGACCTGTCCCGCTACGCCAACCTCGCTTTTCTCGAAAAGCTAGACCCGGCGATCAAGCACCGCACGATTGCCGCGGCGGAAGCCGTGCCCAATACCGATCCCGCGTCCTCGAATCGCGCGCCGCTTCGCGCGTGGTGCCAGGATGCGGCCGGATGCTTCCAGTCGCGCTACCGCTTCGAGGGGCGCATCCCCGCGGGAATTCTGCTGGTCAACAAGCTGCGCGACGAGACCAAGAAGCCGATCGCCGATTACATCGATTTCCAAAGCGAGATCCGGCTGCGCGCCGTGAGCGATCTGCAATTCGCCGGCTTCAATGAACTCACCGGCCTCGACGCGCCGGTGACCGGCGTGTTCGAGCAGAGCATCTTCTGGGTCAACCAGGTGATCCATTCCGGCAAGATTCTCGCAGTTATCCAGGAACACCCGACGGACAAGCGCGCAAGCATTGCCACCGTCTATCTCGCGCTGGCGATCCGAAGCGACGTGCTGACCAAGCAGCGCGATTTCCTGAGCGCGCCGATCCTGCGCAATCTCGTTCCCGCGCAGCTGCTCATGGGCCGCAGCTCGTTCAACAGCGGGGATTCGATTAGCGCCGGCTTGCCGCAATTCGCGCGCGGGCGCATCAAGGCCATCGCCGGGATCATCGAGCAGGAGCGCTGACCGGTCCCGGCGAGCGGTGTCGCTCGCGTCGCACGAAGCGAAGTCCAATCAAGGCATCTGGTCCTCGGCGCCGAGGCCCTTCAGCGCGGCGCGCGCGACTTCCACGTCCTGCGCACCGGTGCCTGAGCCGACGCCGATAGCGCCGACGCAGACGCCATCGATAATGATCGGCAACCCGCCTTCGAGATTGGTGAGACGGCCGCCGGCGGCGATCGCCAGCTTGACTTCAAGCGACGGGTCGAGCCGCGAGGTCGGCTGCCGGTGCGAGGCTGCTGTGATCGCCTTGCTTTTCGACGTTTCGGCGGACAGGAGCTTTGCGCCATCCATCCGGATATAGGCCAGCATGTTGCCGCCGTCGTCGACGATGGTGATGTTCTGCGGCACGCCAAGCTCCTCGGCCTTGGCGATGGCGGCCTGCAACGCGATCATCGCGCCGGCATGCGTGAGCTTCAGGAACGGGCGCGTGGCCGGCTTCTCACTGTTTGTCGTCATTCATCCATACCTTTGCGGGCTTGCCGAGTTGCGATGCCAGCCGTTGCATCATTGTGTCGGCGGCGGCCAATTCGGTTACGGCGATCCATTCGTCTGCCTTGTGCGCGCGTGCGATGTCGCCGGGCCCGCACACAACGGTGGGAATGCCGGCCTGCGCATAGATGCCGGCTTCGGTTCCGAAACTGACGGTCATGGCCGGACCGGCATGGCCGGCCAGCCGCTGCGCCGCACGCACGGCTGGACTATCGGGCGCGGTCATGAGTGCGGGGTAGGAGGCCATGTCCTCGACCGTGATGTCGGCCTCGGGCGCCTGCGCCTTCAACCGGTCGCGTTCGCGCGCAATCGCGGCATCGACCTGTGCCAGCAGCGCGGCCGCATCGGCGCCGGGCGTGTATCTGACTTCAAACTCGAGCGCCGCGCGGTCCGGCACGAAATTCAACGCGCTTCCGCCGTGCAGCGAGCCGACATGGATCGTGGTGTAGGGCGGATCGAAGGCCGCGTTGTGCGGGCCGTCCCTCGCGGTGCGCAGCGCAAGCTCATCGAGAAAGGCTGCGATGCGAGCCGCGGCCGAAACCGCATTCGCGGCCCGATGCGGCAATGCCGAATGCCCGCCGCGGCCCGTAACGACCACACGGCGCGCGACCTTGCCCTTGTGCGCGTAGCCGATGCCAAGGCCGGTCGGCTCGCCGACGATGCAGAGGAGAGGCGTTTCGCGCAGGCCGGCGATTTCGGCGACGAGATCGGGCGCGCCGAGACAGCCGACCTCTTCGTCGTAGGACAATGCGATATGGACCGGCGTCGCCGTCGCGGCAGCCTTGAAGTCGGGAACATGCGCGAGGACGGAGGCGATGAAGCCCTTCATGTCGGTCGCGCCACGGCCGATGATACGATCTGGGCTGCGCGTCGCTGCGAAAGGAGATGTCGTCCAGTTCTGCCCGGCAACAGGCACGACATCGGTATGCGCCGACAATACGACGCCGGCCCGATCGTCGGGTCCGATGGTGGCGAGAAGCGATGCCTTGCGTCCGCTCCGGTCCGGTATCCGGCGAGACGCGACGCCGTATTGCGACAGATAATCCTCGATCCATGAGACAATATCGAGATTGGATTCGCTGCTTACGCTGGCAAATCCGATCAGACGTTCGAGGATGGCCGTCGTGCTTTGCTCAGAAGCCATTGTGTGCCATCACGAATGCGGGACAATCGGGATCACGCGCCATGACCTATTCGATCGCCGCGCGATGCGAGAAGAGCGGAGCTTTCGGCATCGCCATCACCTCCTCCTCGATTTGCGTCGCGAGCCGATGTGCATGGGTTGGTCCGCTGGGATGCGTGTCGACGCAAAATATCACCGATCCGGCCCTGGGCCCCACCGGACTTGGATTGCTGCGGCAGGGCCTCGGCGCCGGCGCGGTGCTGCGGCTCCTGCTCCAGGGAACGCCGCAGCCGGAATTCCGTCAGATCAGCGTGGTCGACCGCTACGGTCAGGTCGCCATGCATTCGGGCGCCGAAGCGCTGCCGCTTGCAGCCATGGCCGAAGGGCCATCCTGTGTCGCCCTGGGTAATCTGTTGGCCTCGCCGGATGTGCCTGCGCGCATGATCGCCGGTTATGTTGCTGCGGAAGGTGAGCCCCTTGCGGAACGTCTGATGCGGGCGCTGGAAGCGGGGCTCGAGGCCGGCGGCGAGACCGGCGACGAGCATGCGGCCGGCCTTCACGTTGCAGATGTCTATGACTGGCCGGTGGTCGATCTGCGCGTGGATTGGCACGACGATCCGATCGCGGAGTTGCGGCGCATCTGGGACCTGTATGCGCCGCAGCGAGCGGCTTACATATCGCGCGCGCGCGCCCCCGGCACGGCTCCAAGCTTCTAGCAAGGTCACCTCACGCCGTCCGCGGAAAGGCCACCGCATCCTCGCCGAGGATGGCGATGGCCACCTTCGATCCCGCGTGCGAGAGGCCGGCCGCCTCGCGGGCGGCGAGGCGCATCATGAGCCGCCCGTTCGCAGCTTCCGGCGCATCGACATAGAGATCGACATGATCGCCCTGATAAATCGCGGCCGCCACCTGTCCCTCGAATGCCGCCGTATCGGGCGCGCCGACCTGCATATGTTCGGGCCGCACGAACAGATCGACCTGCGAACCCGTCGAGAGGCCGGACAGCGGCGCCGCGGGGACAGCGATCTTCGATCGGCCGACCGATACAATGGCGCTGTCGCCTGCCATCTGCTCGATGGTCGCATGCAACAGCGATCCCTCTCCGATGAAGGAGGCGACGAACCGGTCGGCAGGACGCCGGTACAGCGCCTCCGGCGTGTCGATCTGACAGATGCGGCCCGCCGACATCACCGCGATCCGATCGGACAGTGACAGCGCCTCGCTCTGATCGTGCGTCACGAAAATCGTGGTTACGCCGAGCCGGCGCTGGATCTCCTTGACCTCGACCTGCATCGAAGCGCGCAAATTCTTGTCGAGCGCGGAGAATGGTTCGTCGAGGAGCAGCACCTTCGGCTCGATCACGAGGGCCCGCGCCAGCGCAACGCGCTGCTGCTGCCCGCCCGACAATTCGCGCGGCTTGCGTTCCTCGTATCCGGACAGCTTCATCATCGCCAGAATTTCGGCGACGCGGCGCCGGATTTCGTCCTTCCGGACGCCCCGCGCCTTCAGCCCGTAAGCCACGTTGTTGGCGACGGTCATGTGCGGAAACAGCGCATAATTCTGGAACACGATTCCGGTCTGGCGCGCGAAGGCTGGCACGTCGGTCACGAGTGCGCCGTCGATGAAAATCTCGCCCTCGTTCGGTGCGAGGAAGCCGGCGACCAGATTGAGCAAAGTCGTCTTGCCGCATCCGGAAGGCCCGAGCAGCGTCATGAACTCGCCACGCCGCACCTTCAGCCAGGCCTGATCCAGCGCGACGCTCGGGCCGAAGCGCTTGCTGACGCCGTCGAGACGAACGGCTGCCTCGGCCGCGACCTGCTCGGTCGGCTGACGATCACCGGGCCTGCTCAACATTCAGTACCTTCCCCAGACCGAGAAACGCATTGGCGAGCGCAAGCAGCGTCGCTGTCACGACAATAAAGATCACCGAAAGCGCCGCCATCGTCGGGTCGGCATATTCGCGCACGTAATTGTACATGGCGACCGGTAGCGTTTGCGTGCGCTGCGCAGTCACAAACAGCGCCGCGGTGAATTCGTTGAAGGACAGGATGGCGGCAAACAGCCAGCCGCTGACAAGGCCGGGCGTCAGAAGCGGCAATGTCACGGTCAGAAGAACGCGCCAGGGCTTCGCACCGAGGCTCGCCGCGGCAAGCTCCAGCCGATGGTCGAGATTGCGAAGCGAAATGTAGACGCTGCGCAGGACGAAGGGCAGGACGAGGATGACCTGACAAACGATGACGACAGTGTAAGTGCGCGTCATTCCGATCTGGGCGGCGAAGATCAGCATGCCGAGGCCGACCGTGAAATGCGGTACGACCAGCGGTGCGAGCAGCAGCCCTTCGATGACGTTGCGTCCACGGAACCTGTACCGGTCGATCACATACGCAAACGCGGAGCCGACGACCAGTGCGATGATCGACGTCGCCAGCATGACGATCACACCGTTCTCGA
Organism: Pseudorhodoplanes sp.; assembly: GCF_035565855.1. Classification (GTDB taxonomy): domain Bacteria; phylum Pseudomonadota; class Alphaproteobacteria; order Rhizobiales; family Xanthobacteraceae; genus Pseudorhodoplanes. The sequence goes on along the minus strand of NZ_DATMRX010000289.1, from coordinate 23,748 downwards.
AGCCCAGCCGGAAGTCGCGGTAGTTGATCGCGTTCTGGAACCAGCGCAGCGAAAATTCCTTCGGCGGGAAGGCGAGGATCGCCTTGTCGTTGAAGGCCGCGATGGTGACCACGAAGGCCGGCAGGATGATGAAGCCGAGCACGGCAACGACCAGAAACTTGCCGGTCAGACCGAGCAGGCGTTGCGACACCGGTTGCGCCATCAATGCACTCCGACCTTCTCGAGAGGCCTGAGCGTCAGCCGCATTGCAGCTATGGCGACATATGTCAGCGCGAGACCTGCGACGCAGAGAGCGGCGGCAAACGGGAAGTTGAAGTTCGCAAAGCCCAGCGTGTAGACGAGGTTCGAAACCATGTTGACCTTGCCGCCGCCGACAAGCTGAGGCGTGGCGAAGGCGCTGAATGTCCAGGCGAAGGCGGTGGTCAGTCCGGCGACGATACCGGGGCCGGACAGCGGCAGCGTCACCGTGAGAAATACCCGCACCGGGCCGGCGCCAAGGCTTTCCGCGGCTTTTTCGTAAGCCGGATCGATATGGGCAATCGCTGCGGCGAGCATGACAACGACGACCGGCAGCGAGACGTGAACAAGCGCGATTGTCACCCCTGTCACCGTGAAGAGGAGCTGGATCGGCTGCTCGATGATGCCGGCTTGCCGCAGGACCGAGTTGATGAAGCCGTTATTGCCGAGCACCACGGTCCAGGAATAGGTGCGCACCACTTCGCCGAGAAAGAGCGGCGTGACCGTGACGATCAGGATGAAAGATTTGACGAACAGGCTTTTCGACCGCACCAGCGCATAGGCCAATGGATAGCCGAAGATCAGGCTCAGGATCGCGGTGAGGAGGCAAAGCCAGACCGTGTCGATGAAGACCCAGGCATAGAGCGGGCGCGCCATCGCGGCGAAATTCGCCAGCGTGAAGCCGCCGACGTCGAGCGAGCCGGGGATGTGGGCCCGCACGCTGAATTGCAGGATCGCCAGCATCGATATGGCGAAAACAGCTGCAACGATCACGGCGGGCGCCGTGAACAGCTTCAGAAAGGGTCGCGTCTGCGCGCCCCCCGACGCCGGTCCAGACTGATCCAAGAACGTATTGCCTAGTGCGAAACTGAAGCCGGGCTCACCGCTGGGATGAGCCCGGCAACAATCATCAGTTGATGACGTTTTCGGTGAACCACTTTCTCCATTCGCCGGTCTTCTCGGCGCGGAGCTTGTGGTCGATGATCAGCGCTTCCTTGTTCCACTGATCAGGGGTGGTGAACACGCCGGGCAGCTTGGCGACGTCATCGGGAAGCTTGGTGTTGGTGACCACGGGGCTGCCCTTCTTGATGGTCGCCACTTCAGTCTGGACCGCCGGATCGAGCATCAGGTTCACGAACTTGTAGGCGAGGTCCGCGTTCTTCGTGCCCTTCATGATGGCGACGGTGTCGATGCCGAGCACGGCGCCTTCCTTGGGCATGGCGACTTTCACCGGAACGCCCTGGCTCGCGATGTGATAGGCGTTCATCGACAGCATCACCTGGACAGGTGCTTCACCATTCTGCAGGAGCTGCTGCGAGGCGGCGTCGTTGGCGTAATAGGCCTTGAAGTTTGGCTTCAGCGCCTTGAGCTTGTTGTTGCCTTTTTCCCAGCTTGCCGCATCGCCGCCGGACAGCATCGCCGACACAACGACCAGATGGCTGGCATCGAAATCAGGAGCCGAGATCTTGCCTTTCAGAGCCGGATTCCAGAGGTCATTCCACGATTCGAAGGTGATGCCGGCGGGCACCATGTCCGGCCGATAGCCGATCGAATAGACATAGGCCCATGAGCCGATGTGATAGGGACTGATCTTGGCCTGTTCGACGAGCGATTTGGCGTTCGGGATCTTGCTCATGTCGAGCTGTTCGTAGAGGCCATCATTGGCATAGAGCCAGCCGACATGCGACGTCGTGAACGTGATGTCGCTTTCGGGATTGCCCTTGGCGAGCTTCGCCTTGTTGAGCCGGTCGATCGTGCCGCCGGTGATGAATTCGACATCAGCGCCGGTCTGTTCCTTGAACTTCTTGGCGACGGTCTTCTCCAGGAGATCCTTCCAGCTTCCACCCCAAGTCGATACGACAAGCTTCTCGGCGGCGTGGACCGGCAGCGTCGAAAGCGCCACGGCGATTGCGGCTGATGCGAGAAATATTCGTTTCATGCTCAGACTCCCTCTGTTGATCGACCCGAGAGCAAGCAAGTTGCGCGCCATCGGGAGACGCAAATCGGGGAGGGCGGCTTTCCGCCATCCCTTGCCCATCCAAGTTTCCTCACCCGTGTCGCCCTGACCTCGATCAAAGGCACGGACATTGTCATTGTGGTTTCAAGTTCCACCGTCGACGCGCCCGACACGCGCGCGGCAGTTGTTCGCTAACCGCTCGACCTAAGCGCGGTCGGCGGGAATGACTGCAGTGACATCAATCTCCATCAGATATTCCGGTTTGGCGAGTCCTTCGACGATGAGGCCGGTCGACACGGGGTAAACGCCTTTGAGCCATTTGCCGACCACGCGATAGACCGGTTCCCGATACGCCCGATCGGTGATGTAGATCGTGATCCGGACGATATCCTCGAGCCTGGCGCCTGCTTCTTCGAGCAGGATCTTCACGCATTTCATGGCGTTTTCGGTCTGCGCCGCGGGGTCGCCGATGCCGACAACCTCACCCTCGAGGCTCATTGCGGTCTGGCCGCGCAGATAGACCGTATCGCCGGCGCGAACGGCCATGCAGAGATCGTTGTCTAGATTTTGTTCGGGGTAGGCGTCGCGGGTGTTGAATTTTCGAATACGGGTATGTGACACGACGACAAAGCCCCCTTCATGCTGCCGTTAAACGGTCGAGTTTGCGATCTTTGAACAAGACTGGATTGCGCGATTGCGAAAAAGCGTCGCCTCGCGTCAGAGAAACGACGCACCATGTGGTGCGTCGTGTCATTTCTTCAGGTTGTGCCGCATAAACGCACATCATGCCCTGCCGCCGGTGACGCGATCGGACAGGTCCGCCGCGCGTTTGACGAAATCGAGCGGCCCCGAGAAGTCGAAGGAATTGTAGACCGCGGCCAGATGGTTGAAGTGCGGCGCCTGCGCGAACTGGATAAAGGTCAGCCGGTGGCCGGCGTAATCCGAATTCAGAAGGTCGCGCGCGAAAGCGAGCAGCTTGCGCCGATCCTCGGCATGCCAGTTGTCGTTCAGGGTGTAGAATTTCTCGAGCCAGTTGCCGGAGCCGGGCGCCTTGAACGCCGCTTCGTTCGGGGTGACGCAAATCTGGCCCCCGCACAATTCGCGGGCGATATGCATCATCTGCGGCAGGTTCGAGCAGGCGAAAACGCGGCCGGCATAGAGCATCGGCTGGTTCGGCATCAGAAGATCGCCGGGGCTTTTCTGGGCCGCGGCGACAGCGGCTGTGAGATGCGCGTTGATGCCTTCGCGGTAACAGACGAGGTCGGCGAGCTTTTCTCGGACCGCCTGCATCTTGTCGAGGCCGGTCTGCTTTGCGTTCCACATTGCCGCGCCGATCATCATGTCGGCGACGTAAAGAATGCGCAGCACGTAGGGAAATGCGGAATAGCGGTGCAGCGTGCCGCGGATATATTGGGCAGCCTTGGTGTAGCGATAGAAGAACACGTCCTCCCAGGGGATGAGGACGTCGTCGAGCACCATGAGGAAGTCGACTTCGTCGAACTTGTTGGCGAGCGGATAATCGGCCGCGCTGGCGCGTCCGGCGAACCCTGAGCGGGCGATGTGCTTGACGCCCTTCGCGCCCATTCTCACGATGCCGCCGACCGCGTAATCGGACAGTTGTTCGTTGGTCCAGGCGCCGACGGTGGGCTTCAGAAAGGCCTGGTCGGCATAGCCGGAGGCTGTCTCGTATTTCGCGCCGCGGACGATGATGCCGGCATCGGTCTCGCGAACGACGTGCACCATCATGTCGGGGTCCTGATCCTGCGGCGCTTTCGAGCGGTCGCCCTTCGGATCGGTATTGGCCGACACATGGAAGGGATCGTTCTCGATCACCGCCTGGATGTGGTTGGCGATGTTGTTGCCGAAGCGCGGGTCGATCTCGTTCAGAACGTCGCGGCCGTCATACAGCGACCACATCTCGCCGACGGTTTCGTCGCCGACGCGGGTGACGACGCCCTTGATCTCGTTCATCACCGCGTCGCAGGCGGCGCGCTTGTCGTTCCAGTCCTGCTGCTCGCGGGGCAGCCGGTTGAAAATCGAATGCCGGTTGTTGTCTTCCAGATAGGTCAGCGTCGACGCATGCGCGTCCTCGTGCTGCATGTCGTACATGCGTGCGCGGATATCGATGATCGGTTTAAGGGCGGGATGCCGCGTCGGATCCTTGACCTGCTCGCCGTCGATCCAGATTTCGCGCCCGTCGCGGAGGCCCTCACGGTATTGCGCGCCCGTCCGGATCATTGCCGTGCCTCCGCCTTGATCAGTCTCAAGGATTGCGCAGCGCACCTAAATCGGTAAAATATTTTATTCTTCCAATCTCCATCGGAATTCCTGATGGAGGGACGGGGTGCGATGAATTTGTCCCTGCGCCAGTTGCGTTATGTCGTGGCGGCCGCTGACAGCGGGCATGTCACGGCGGCCGCGAAGCGCCTCAATGTGTCGCAGCCGTCGATATCCAGCGCGATCGCGGAGCTCGAGAACGAAATCGGCGTGCCGCTCTTCATCCGTCATCACGCCCGGGGCGTGACGCTGACGCCGGTCGGCGAGCGGGTCGTGAATGAAGCGCGGCTTCTGCTGAAACAGGCTCAGGATTTTGCGCAAAACGCGATCGAACTCGGCGACGCCGTGAAGGGCGAAATCACCGTCGGGTGCTTCCTGACGCTCGCCATCCGTTTCATGCCGGGCCTGCTTGCCGGCTTCGCGCAGAAATATCCCCGGATTACGGTCACGCTACGCGAAGGCGACCAGGAGGAGATGATTTCGGCGATGCTCGCCGGGCGGGTCGAACTCGCGCTTGCCTACAATCTCGCGGTGCCGGAAGACATCAATGCGGAGCCGCTGATCGACCTGCCGCCTTTTGCCATCGTCGCGGCCAATCACCGTCTTGCACGCCGCAAATCAGTGCGACTGGCGGAACTCGCCGACGAGCCTTTCATCCTGCTCGATCTGCCGCATTCCCGCGATTATTTCTTCGGGCTGTTCCGCTCCACAGGCCTTACGCCACGTGTCGTATTCAAGTCGCGGTCACAGGAATTGATCCGCGGCCTCGTGGCCCATGGCCATGGCTTTGCGATTCAGAATGCGATCCCCGCGACCACCATTGCCTATGACGGGAACGAGATCGCCGTGCTGCCTTTCGAGGAGCAATTGCAGCCGACCCGGATCATGACGTTGCGGCTGAAGCATTACGCAACGCGCCCGGCGGTGCAGGCATTCCAGACCTATGTGCGCGAAGCCTTCTCGCCGGGCGGGATCTTTGCGCCCGGATCAATAACCGCGCCGGGGATCGATCTGGTGAAGCGGCGGAAGTCCTGAGCGGACGCGCCGGATGCTTTCGGCGACTTCCCGCGCGGCGGCCTCCGGCACCGTGATGCTGGCGAGATGCGGCGTGATCAGCACATTCTCCATGCGCCAGAACACGTGATCCTTGGGCAGCGGCTCGACGACGAACACGTCGAGGGTCGCCTCCGCAATCGCGCCCGATTGCAGGGCCGTAATCAGTGCCGGCTCATCGACCACGGCGCCGCGCGACGCATTGATCAGTTTGGCGCCCGCAGGAAGTCTGGCGAGGCGCTTTGCGTCGAGGAGGCCGCGCGTCTCCGGCGTCAGCGGCAAAAGGATGACGAGGATCTCGACTTCGCTGAGAAAGCCATCCAGCGTGTCGATGCCGGCCTGGCAGGTGACGCCCGGAATCTGTTTCTGGCTTCGGCTCCAGCCCCGCACATCGAAGCCCGTTCTGGCCAGTGCCTCGGCCGCCGGACCGCCGAGTTCCCCAAGACCGAGGACACCGACGCGGATATCGGACAAGGCGCGCGGGTGGACATATTTCCATTCGCTGCGGCGCTGGGCCCGCTCGAACACATGGATATCGCGCGCATAGCGGATGACGGAGAACAGGACATACGATGTCATCAGCGACACCATGCCGGTGTCGGAAAGCCGCGATATCGGCACGTCCGGCAAATCGTCACGACCGACGAGCGAATCCACGCCCGCGCCGAGATTGGTGACGAGTTTCAAATTCGGAAAGCGGCCGAAGAAGCCGGTAGGCGGCTTCCATGTCAGTGCGTAATGCACGCGCGCCGGGTCAACGGCGTCCGGATCGGTGTGAAATTCAAGGTCGGGAAGTTCGGCGGTGAGGGTTTTCTTCCAGGCGGCCGGATCGTCGAACGCGCTGTAGAAAATCAGGGCATCGCCGCTCATGCCTGACGCACTTTCTCGATCAGTTGCACCATCGCGGTGATCGCAAGCTCATAGCCAAGGGGGCCAAGGCCGGCCACGATTCCTGTTGCGGCCTTGGAGATGAAGGAGTGATGCCGAAACGGCTCGCGCTTGTAGATATTGCTCATATGCACTTCGATGATTGGCTTTTCATAGGCCAGCAACGCATCGAGAAGCGCGATCGAAGTGTAGGTGAGGCCGGCGCCGTTGATCAGGAGGCCGTCGGTATCCTTGCGGGCCGCCTGGACCCAGTCGATCAATTCGCCTTCGTGGTTGGACTGCCGGAAATCCAGACTGGCCCCGAGACGGTCGGCCTGTGCGCGGCAGCGCGCCTCGATTTGCGGAAAGCTTTCGGTGCCGTAGGTGCCCTTCGCGTCCAGCCCGTAAAGATTTGCATTCGGGCCGTTCAGGAAAAGAAGTCGCGGCGGTGTCATGCCAGTGTCCGAGAGCGGAGTGCCGGACACAGTAAGATCACAGGACGCTTGATTTATCAAAGGTTACCCGAAAGCCGACAACGCCGCCTATCGATGCGTTTGCGAGACGACTTATCGAGCGGATGCCGGAGCGCCCATCGCACGCCAAAAAATGACCCCGGCCCGTACCGTTTCCGGCAACTATGGTCGGGGTTGAAGTGGCCAGGTAATGGGAGGATCGCCTGGTCCCTTTCCAAGTTTCACCGTGACCAATTGTTCCGCAGGACCGCCGCCGTAGAGCGACGCGTTTCCCTGCAGAGCGCAGGGAAACGCATCTGTTTGTCAGTTTCCGCGGGCCTTGAAGGCCGGAGCTGCCTCGAGGTCCTGCTTGGTCATGCCACGCAGAACGATGCGGTCCGGATTGGTCGTCCCGGAGTTCTCGTTGGCGCGGTTCTGGTCGGATCGCATCGTGCCGGTGGTGGCGGCGTTGCGATCGCGGGCCTGAACGTCAAGCGCCTCGAACGGGATTGCGACCTTCTTTTCGCCGATACCGAGGAAGCCACCGACGCCCACGACGACGGCCGCGACTTCACCATCCCGCTGCAGAACGATGTCGTCGATCTCGCCGATCTTCTCCTCATTGGCGCCGTAGACGGTGGTGCCACGCAGGTCCGAAGCCATGATGTGGTTGGAGCTTGCCGTCGCCAGCGGGGCGGTCTTCTGCCCGGCCTGAGTCCGGTGCTGGGTCTGGGCGTGCCGGTTCTGGCTTGCGCCGGCCGGCGCCTGTCCCACCTGAGCCGGATTTTGCGGCAGCGCCTGCGCATGTTGCAAATGCTGCTGCAAAGCCGGCAAGGTCTTCTGCGCCCAGGCCTTCAGGTCCGCCATGTCCCCGTTCTTGGCGTAATCATCGAACAGCCGGATGGCGGACTGGTGCGCTTCGATCTGCTGGGTGCGGTAGAGCTGATAGAATTGCCGGTCGTCGGCCGATTTCAGTTGCTCAAGCTTCTGCTGGTGCTGCTTGTCCATCTGATCCGGGAGTTTGATGCCCTGGATCTGTTGCGCCATCGACTTCAGTTCGCTCGACGTCTTGGTGTGATCGTCCACCATCTGCCTGGCGAAGCGCTGGACGGCATCATCCTTCGACTTGTCGAGGGCCATCTTGTTCGACTGAAGTTCGAACATGTCTGAAATGGCGACTTTCTCGACGAATTGCCTGGTCGCCGCCGAGGCTTCGGTCTGACCCTGAGGTGCTGACTGCGATTGGGTTTGCGCGCCTTGAGGTGCCTTCGGGGTGCCGGTTTGTGCGTAAGCTGGCAGGGCGATTGCCATGCAGGTGGCAACAATCACGCCGCGTCTCATATTATTCTCCTCGATGGGAAGGGCTGTAATGGGGGCCAAACCCTGAAGAGCGCTGCTTGTTCCGATGCAAGATGCCGCAGCGGCGCCGGTGACGTGGAACCGGGCGCTCGCGTGACAAGTGCGGCTTTTGCGCTGAAGCGATGAGCCTAGTTCAGCAGCAGCCAGACCCCCGCCAGCGACAGCCAGGGGACGTAGGTGATCAACGCAAGGCCGATCAGGTAAAGCGCCGCAAAAGGAAGGATCCCGCGATAGATCGTCTTCAGGTCGATGCCGAGGACGGACTGCGCGACGAAAATGTTGATCCCGAAGGGCGGCGTGAACAGACCGATCGCGAGGTTTACCATCAGGACAATGCCGAAATGGACCGTGTCGATTCCGAGTGCCTTCACAACGGGGATCAGCAACGGGGTCAGCAAGAGGATCGCGGACAAGGGATCGAGGAAGCACCCGATCAGCAGCAGCACGACGTTCACGATCAGCAGAAACGACCATTGGCCGACGCCGAGCGACTGCAGCCAGGCCACCAGCGCGGCGGGAACCTGATTGACCGTCAGCAGCCAGGAGAACACGCCTGCACATGCTACGACGATCAGAATCTGTGCGGTGAAGCGCGTGGTTGCGACAGCGGCTTCGAGAATGTCGCGCCAGGTCAATTCGCGGAACACGAAACGGGTGACGAGGATCGCGTAGATGCAGGCGACCGCCGCCGCCTCGGTCGGCGAGAACACGCCGCCATAGATGCCACCGAGAATGATGACCGGAGCACCGAGCGCCCACAATCCCCGTACCGTCGCCTGAAGGAAGCGCTTGAATTCGAACGGCTGGCTCGCGCCGAAATTGCCGCGCCTCGCCTGCCACATCACATAGGCGGCCAGGATCGCGGCGATCAGCAAGCCAGGGATCATGCCGGCGGCATAAAGGCGCGGCACGGATTCCTGTGCCGCCGCCCCGTAAACGATCATCGGGATGCTGGGCGGGATGATGATGTCGATGGCGCCGACCGCCGTGATCAGGCCGGCGGCGAACGGCTTCGGATAGCCGTCCTTCACCATCGGCGGATACATGACCTTGCCGATCGTCGCGACGGCGGCAGCGCTCACCCCGGAGATGGCGCCGAAAATCGTCGCGGTTCCGACCGTCGTGATCCCGAGACTTCCGCGCAGGGGACTTGTGCCGGACTGCACGAAATCGACGAGCCGCTGGGCGACGCTGCCCCGGCCCATCAATTCGCCGGCATAGATGAAATAGGGGATGGCTAGCAGCGCGTAGGCGTTCACCGAACCGAACAGGTTCTGGTGCAACGCCGCAAGCGGCAGATTCATAAAGAACACGAGCGCGACCGTGATTGCGGTCAGCAGCACGAGAAAGATCGGAAATCCCAGCAGCAGCAGGACGATCGGTACCAGCCCAAGCGCGAAACTCATGGCTCAGCTGTCCTTCGGAGCGGGCGCGGTCTGGCTGCCGGTCAGACGCTGCAGCGCGCGCAACAGCATCATCAGCGCAATGGCCGCAAAGCTCACCGTGATCGCGCTGTGCGGGATCCAAGTTGGGATATGGGCAATGTCGCTGACCGCGCCGAGCGCATAGATGCGTTCGACATACTTGAACGATTGCCAGGCGACGAATGTGGCGACGACGAACATCACGACGAGTTCGAACCAGCTCACCAGCCCGCGAATCCGCGGCGGGCACGACGTGATCAGCACGTCCATTCTCAGATGCATGTCGCGCCAGGTCACAAGGGCCGCGCCAAGGAAAGCGATCCAGACCAGGATATAGATTTCGACCTCATCGACACCGTTCAGCGCATATCCGGCAAGATAGCGTCCGACGACGTTGGTGAAGTTGAGACAGATTCCGACGATGAGGGCGACAGCAAGGACGCGCTCGATCCAAGTCACGAGCGCGTCCACATACTTGTCGATTGAGGGTAGCAAAAGACCAGCGTCCTCAGTTTGCGCGTTCGGCGGCGGCCGAAAGCGCGTCGAAGTCGGCCTTGATCGCGGCGTTCTTGCTCAGCAGGTCGGGCAGAACCGACTTGACCTGATCGAGGTAAGCCTTGCTCTCGGCCGGGGACAGTTCGATCAGTTCGCCGCCGTTCTTCTTCCAGACGCCGGCGGTGCGGTCGACGTCCTCGATGGCGAACTTCTGGATCTTTTGCTGCGCCTTGAAGGCCTCGTCACGAACCATTGCCTCCAGCTCCGGGCCAAGCGACTTCAGGAAGTTGCGATTGGCCATCACCGGCGCGATCAGATACGAGCCGGGAAGGGTCGTCAGGCCCTTGGCGACATCATAGTATTTGAAGGCCGTAAACACCGTGGCGCTGGCGATCAGACCGTCGATCGTGCGGTTCTGCATCGCCGACAGCACTTCACCGAGCGGCATCGACACCGGAGCGGCGCCGAGCTTCTTGAACGGTTCGATTTGAAGGGGAGCCGCGCCGGGAACGCGGATCTTCTGGCCCTTGAAGTCCGCGACCGCGCGGATCGGCTTGTGCGACAGCAGCAGCAGCGGCCCGTGCGGCACAATCGCGATCGGCTCGATGCCCTTGCTGTTGCCGAGGGTCGAAAGCTGCTTGCGCACCGCGGGATCGGCGAAGACCCGCTGGGCATGGGCCTGGTCCTTGAACAGCCCCGGCGCGTCGAATACCTGGAAGCGCGGCTCAAGACCGATGAAGAATCCGGAGGCGGGCACCACGGCTTCGATCGTGCCCATTGCGGTGCCTTCGACGGTCGCCGGGATCTGACCGAGCTGGTTGGCCGGATAGAACTCGACCTTGATCTTGCCGCCCGAGCGCGCCTCGATGCCGGCCTTGAACTCCTTCGCCCATTCCTGGCTGGCATCGTTCACCGTCGGCGACGAGATCTTCATGGTGTAGGTTTGCGCCTGGGCTGCCGTGGCGCAAAGCAGTGCGGCCGCGCCGGCCGCAAGGCTACGAAATACAGTCATTATTCCTCCGTTTGTGCTTCCTTTGCGGACGTTTGCCCTGATCAGTTAGCCGGGGTCAGTATTGTCCTTTCGGCTCAAGTCCGAAGACATGCTGGCCATACATGGAGCCGACCGCATCCCAGTTCAGGCTGATATGCGAGCTCGCGGCGTGGATATCGCGCCAGAAGCGCTGCACCGGATGGTGCATGCCGAGCGCGGAACCGCCCATCGCGACGAACACCGCGTCCACCGCCTGCACGCAAAGCTTCGTCGCGAAGGCGTGCGTCAACCGATTGCGCAGGCGCATGTCGACGTCAACGGTTTTGCCGGCATGCACGGCTTCGCTGGTTTCGCGAATGTCACGATGCACCATCAATTGCGCGGCATCGATGGACGCCGTCGCCTCGGCGACGCGAAGCTGCACAGTGGCGAATTCCGACATCCGGTTATTGCCGCCGGCGACCGCGCCGCGCGTCGTGCGATTTCCGACCTGGTCGATGAAGGCCTGCAGCGCACCGCGCGCCATGCCGAGCGCAGGCGACACGAGGCAATTCGGTACGACAGCAAGCATCGGCTGCCGGTAGATCGGATTGGTGTTGATTGCGGTCCCGGGGGTCTGGCCGGTCAGCATTTGCTGGAACGTGACGACGCGATGCTCAGGGATAAACGCATCCTCGACGACGATGGTCTTGCTGCCGGTGCCGCACAGACCCATCGTGTTCCAGTCGTCATGGATGGTGTAGTCGGACTTCGGAACCAGAAAAAAGCCCGGCTTCGCGCCATCGGCCATCGGGATAATCCCGCCGACAATGCCCCATGACGCGTTGTCGACGCCGCTCGCGAAACTCCAGCGTCCGCTCAGTCGATACCCGCCCGGCGCCGGCGCGGCCTTGCCCGCCGGCGCATACGACACCGCGGCGACCGTATCGTAGGAGTCGCGCCAGAAATCGTGCTGCGCCTCTTCGGGATAGCAGGCAATCATCCAGGGATGGACCGCGCCGAGGCTATAGACCCAGCCGGTCGAACCGTCGCCGCTCGCGACCCTGGACACCGCCTCGACGAAGACGTCGTACCCGTATTCGAAGCCGCCGAAGCGCTTCGGTTGCATGACGCGGAACAATTCCAGCTCGCGCATCAATTCGACGAGGTCAGAGGATACCTGCCGCGCTTTCTCGAATTCCGGGGCACGCTCGCGCGCGATCGCGCCGACCTTTTCGGCGCGCGTCAGCAATTCGGCGATGCTCGGAATAGACGGGGTCTGGGCGGTTGCGACACGTGCCACGTCTTCCTCCTTTGTTTTGTTTTCAGATTAGTCCGCCGGCAGGGCAGCGGCAAGCAGAAACTTGCATTTGCAAGTAATCACCCGTGAACCTTCCTTTGCTGCGGTGCCGTGCGTAGCCAAAAATACTTGAATGCGAAGATCATGACGCCTATCGAGGGAGCAAATCGTCGCAGCCAGATCCGCGAAATGCCACGCAAGCTGATCCTGCAGGACTTCCTGCCCTACCTTCTCAATCGTGCGGGTCTGCGTGTCGGGCTGATGTTCTCGCGCGACATCGAGCCGTTCGACGTTTCGCTGCCGATGTGGCGCGTGCTGGTCGAGCTGTGGCGCAACGGCGAGCACCGCCTCGGCGAATTGTCGGAGCGGACGTCCATCGATATGTCGACGTTGTCCCGCCTTGTCGTTGCGATGCAGCGAAAGGAACTGATCGTGCGCCGGCGATCCGGACTTGACGGTCGCGCACTGAGCCTGACGCTCACACCGCGCGGATTGACGCTGGCAGAGAAGATCGCGCCATACGCAATGCGTTACGAAATGGTGGCGATGAAAGGCATGAGTACGCGGGAAGTCGCAACGCTCAAGGACCTGCTCAAGCGCGCCTACACGAATCTTGAAGAGGCCGAGAAGAAGCCGGCGAAACGGCCGGCCGCAAAAGCGCGGCCGGCCAGAAAGCGGGCGAAACGCCGCGTCAAATCTTCAGCTTGAACAGCTCGACGCAGTTGGTGCGGCCGATCTTGATACGGTCGTTTTCGCTGATCGAGGCGGCGTCGAACCAGATCGACGCATGATCGATATTCTCGAACGGCCAGTCGGTCGAGAACAGGATGCGGTCAGACCCGACTTCGAGGATCGCATCGATCAGGGTCTGGGTGCGGAAATTGCCCGACGTGGTGAGCCAGAAATTCGAGCGGAAATAGTCGCCGAGCTTCTTCTTCGCCGGGTATTTGGGCGGCAGATGCAGCGTCCATCCATTGCGGTTGTCGACGCGCCACATCGAATAGGGCAGGCCCTCGCCCATGTGGCCGAGCACGATTTTCAGGTTCGGATGCGCGTCGAACAGGCCGGACGCCATCAGCCGCAAGGCATGGACGGCGGTCTCCTGGCCAAAGGCCCAGGTCGGTCCGAGCAGCCAGGGATGACCCTCGTAGATGCGTGCGTCCTGCGCCAGCGGATTGCGCGGATGCAGGTAGAACGGCACATCGAGCTTTTCGTTTTCGGCCCAGAATGACCAATATTGCTTGAGGTCGTAATAGAGCGGCACATTGGGATCGCCGGCCTGCGAGAAGCCGTTGACCAGCGAGCCGACAAAGCCGAGCTCCTTGACGCAGCGCTGCAATTCGCGCGCCGCGAGGTCAGGGTCCTGCATCGGCAGGGCCGCAAGACCCTGGAAGCGGTCCGGGCGCTTGGCGACCTGTTCGGCCAGGAAGTCGTTGGCCTTGCGGGCCAATTCGTTTGCCCGCTTCACGTCCGGGATGGCCTGGATGGCCGGCGCATTGAGCGACAGCAGCATCATCTCGATGCCGTGCTCGTCCATCTGCTGCAGCCGCTTGCCGTGAATGTCGAGGAGACGCGCGCTGAGCTCGGTCCAGATCGCGTCAGGCAGGAAGCCGTTTGAATCCTGCAGCGTGTCGTCGATGGCGAAATGCTCTTCGAGCGCGATTTTGCCTTTCATACTGCCCTCCCGGCGCTGACCTGATTAGTTCAGGACGTCCTATGGCAAATTATTTTCATGTGCAAATAATTTGTGTCCTGGGATTTCAGCCCTGCACGACCGGCAAGAGGATGTGCGAGGGGTGTTCGCTGCTGTGGTGCAGCGTGTCCCGTCCGACCTTGTCCGGCGTATAATCGTGCTGGAACACGAATTCGGTCAGCTGGGAATCGCCGTTGGCGATCTCCAGGCGAATGCGGCTTCCCTTCCGGAACCGGTTGGCCGTCGGCATCACCGCGATCTGGAACAGGTAGATTTTTCCGGGCTCGATAGGCTCGGGGGCGACATGGCTGTACCAGGGTGCACAGGGCAGCGACTTTTCGGCATCGATCGCCCGATGCGAGGCGCGCAGCCAGCCTTTCGTCACCACGCGTGAACGCGGCTGCGCTCCCTCGGGCGTTTCGGCGTCCCGAGGAAATTGTTCGGACAGCTTGACGATGAAATCGGTGTCGCTGTTGCTCGATGACGCGTAGAGATTGAGCTGGATCGGGCCTGCGATCTCCAGATCGCTGTCCAGCGGGGCGGAGGTGAAGGTGAGCACGTTCCGCACCGGGTCCGGCCTGCCGCTCTTGTCGAAGCCGACGACGCCCGCGCGCCATTGCGGATTGGGATAGTCGTAGCTCGTCGAGCCGGTCTGCGGGGTGTCGCTCAGGCTGCCATCGTTGAGCGAGGTCACCGACCCCGTCGGGCCAGCGCCGAGATAATAGGCGCGATAGGATATGTTCTCCGGCGGCCAGGTTTTCGCGGTGCGAAACTCTTCCGCGCCGGGCACGAAATAGCGGACGTCCGGTTCGTCGAGATACGATGTCTTCTCGCCCTTGAGATAGCAGTCGTAGAACGGACGCAAGTAAGTCTCGTGGAAAGCGATACTGGAAAAGTCGGCGACCGCGGCAAACAGCGATGACGAACCGAATACCAGCAGCTTCTTCGGCGATTGCGTGCGCTGGAATCCGACGATGTTGCCGTTCAGATGCAGGTCGACCTTGGTCCAGACCCCGATCGAGAACACCGGCACCTTGATCTTGTCGAGATGTTCCGCCGCGGCCCGTTCTTTCCAGAAGGTGTCATAGGTGGTGTGGCGTTTGACTTCCCCGACATAGTCCCATTCGATGAGGCGCGAGGGGCCGCTGGCCGGATACTGGTTGATGTTGCGCGTCGTCGAATTGTACCAGATCGACGGAAACGCGCCGGGAATGCCGCCCGTATAGGCGGACGAACGATAGGTATCGACATTGCCGTCATAGGGCGCGATGCAAGCCAGCCCTGGCGGGTTCTGGATGCCCATGAACCATTGCATGCGGGCATAATAGGATTGCCCGATTCCACCCACCTTGCCGTTCGACCAGCTTTGCTGCGTGATCCATACGATGACGTCGTAGAGATCGCGTTGCTCCTTCGGGCACATGTAGCGGTATTCGCCGCCCGAGCGGCCGGTGCCGCGAACGTCCAGGTGCACGAAGGCGTAGCCGTGTGACAGGTAATAATCGATCGGCCCGGTCTCACGCCACAGGAAGATCGGCGTCGCCGGGGCGACATTGTTGTCGAAGCGATAAGGCGAAGCGGCGAACAAAGTCGGAAAGCGGCCCTTGCCTTCGGGCAAATAGACGGCCGCAGCGAGCTCGATCCCGTCCGCGGCCCGAATGTTGGCTATGAAGCTCGGCTGTAATGCGTGCATGTCGAAAGCTCATTTCGCCGCCTGCCCCGCACGACGGGCACGAGGTTATGAAGGCGTCTTCTCGTCCTGGCAGGAGAGCAGACGGCGCGCAGGGGCGCCGTCTGCCATCGATCAGTTCGCGGCCGGGCTTTTGTCCGGTACGCCGAAAACGCGGCTTATTCCATCATCTCGTCGGGGGGCATCGGCCCCCAGAGATTTGCCGATTCCGGAGCCTTCGGCCAGGTCTTCGGACGCTGCGGATTGTCGCGATGCCACGGACGCGGCTCGAAATATCCGAGCTGCTCGTCCTTCATCTGGTCGAGCTCGGCGAAGAATTCGGTAATCAGCCCGTTCGGGCTCCGGTGATAGGAAAACAGGTTGTGCCCGATCCCGTGCCGGCCGGGACCCCACAGCGTCTTGTATCCATGCTGGCTGATGTAATCGAGCGCGGTCTGCATATGCGCCCAGTCGCGCAGCTCGAACGCCGTATGGAAATGCTTGTTCTTCCCGGTCTCCACCAGATTGATCGTGTGGTGATCCGGACCGCAACGCAGGAACGAGAAATAATCGCCCATCCAGTCCGACACCCGGAAGCCGAGCACGTCGCAATAGAATCGCGTTGCCCGTTGCGCATCGGTGACGTGGAAGGCGATGTGGCCGAGCTTGTGCGGCACCACGCCGCCCTTGCTGGTGAAAGGCTGCTTCTGCGGTTCTGGCTGCCGGAACACTTCCATCACCGTGCCCTTGATGTCCTCGAACGACACCATGTCGGGGATCGTGGGCTGTGAATCCCGTTTGCGCTCGGTGCGAATGCCATGCGCCGCCGTCTGCTTCTCGAAGCCGTCGAGGTCGTCGTTCGGTCCGAGCTGGAAGCCGATATGCGTGCAGCGGGGGTGCGAACCCTTGCGCAGCACCACCGAATGATGGTCGACGGTGTTCGCGAGATAGACAGCGTCGCTGTCGCGCCCCGTCACCGTGAGCCCGAGGATCTCCGTGTAATATTCAAGCTGATGTTCGAGGTCGGGGACCTCGTAGACGGCATGAGAGATTTTCCGTACGCCGATCATCGCGATGGCTCCTTCAGTTGCGTCTGGTGATCAGTTGCGTCTGGTGGTTTCGAAATATTCGAGCATCGCTGCGACATCGCGGTCGCCGATATTCGGAACGGCGCGCGCGAACAGATCGATCAGCGAGTCCAGAAGATCGGTGGCGACGCCGGCGTCCTTGGCCATGTCCTTCGCGGTGTCGAGGTAATGAGCGAGACCTGCCGCCGACCCCATCTGCGGCATGAACCTGCGCTCCGCCATTAAGGGTGCGCGGATCGCGAAAGCAGAGGAGCCGCCGCTGCCGGTTGCCACCGCCTTGATGAGCATGTCCTTGTCGACGCCGGTTTTCAGACCGAGCGCCATCGCCTGCGCGGTGCCGGCGATATGCAAAGCGACGAGGAAATTGTTGACCAGCTTCACCTTGGTCGCAGCGCCGAAATCGCCCAGATGCAGGCACAGATCGGCGAAATCCGCGACGATCGGCTCGAGCTTTTTCACCGCTTCAGCCGGACCGCCGAGATAGATCACCGCCTTGCGCGCCTGGACCATGCCCGGCGTGCCGCTCACTTCGCCGTCAAGAAAGACCGCGCCCTTTTCGGCGAGCGGAGCCACATATTGCTGTTTGACCGGGACCGGGTGCGAACCGAATTCGACGATGATCTGGCCGGGCCGCGCCGTCTTTTTCAGGCCATCCGGGCCGTTGATGACCTCTTCGAGCGCGTCGTCGTTCGGCAGGCAGGTGAACACAATGTCGGCCTGCGCACCGATATCGGCCGGCGATTTCGCCCTGATGCCACCAAGCGCCTCGAACTCCGCGAGTGACGAGCGGCGATAGCCGAGGACGCGGTAACCCTTCCTGATCAGGTGCTCGCAAATCGGCAAGCCGATTTTCCCGACGCCGATGAACCCGATGGTTTGCACGCGGCAACCTCCCTGATCCGCGGTTTTGCCCTCGCGCGGCGCGGCGTTATGCAATCTTTGCAGTCTGGTCCGAGAAGTTGACGGTGACGCTGAGCGAGCCTTCCATCACCGTCCAGGGCATGATCTTGAACGTGCGGATGCCGTGAATGACGAACGGGTCCTTCAACGCGATCCGCCGGGCTTCGTCCTCATCGGCCGCGCGCACGATGGTCATGCCGTCGGCCTTTGACGGATCGCCGAGCGGTCCGGATGCGAACAGCTTTCCCTCGCGTTCGAGCTCGATCATGTATTGCAGATGATCCGCGAGATAAGGCGTCACATCGAGGCCTTTGCCCTGCGAGAAAATGACGAACAACTTCAGTCGCAGCATCCCTTTCAGGAGTTCTGCGATCTTCATCTGGGCGGCCGACGGCATCACGCAACTCCCTACAAAAACGCGCTATGCACTTGACGCACTTCGGATCTACGCGGAGTCGGCAACCATCCGGTTGGTCAGGGTGCCGAGCTCGGCGATCTCGATCTTCACCTCGTCGCCGGGCTTGAGGAATTCACCCCTCGGAAGTCCGACGCCCGATGGCGTGCCGGTCGCGATGATGTCACCCGGTTGCAGCGTGACGTGCCGGCTGAGATAGGCGATCTGTTCCGCGGTGTTGTGAACCATCTTGCTGGTGTTGGAATCCTGCTTGAGGACGCCGTTCACCCACAGCTTGATGCTGAGATTGTGCGGATCGGAGATATACGCCGCCGGCGTGAGCCAGGGCCCCATCGGCGCCGCGTCATCGAAACATTTCTGGCCGATCCAGTCATAGACGAAGATCGAGCCTTCCCGCTTCATCAGATCGCGGGCCGACAGATCGTTGACGATCAGGTAGCCTGCGACCGCGCTGAGCGCGTCCTCTTCGGAAATATTGCGGGTCGGCCGGCCGATGACGGCGGCAATCTCGGCTTCCCAGTCGACCTGCTTCGAAAAGCTCGGCAAGCGGGCGGGGGCGCCGTCGCCAATGATCGACCCGGCGGCGGTCTTGAGGAAGAACCATGGCTCCGCCGGCTTGCTGACATGCACATCGCGCCCGGTCGTCTGCTTGGCGATGGCCGCCATCTCGTTGAGATGATCCCAGTAATTGGCGCCGGCGCAATAGAACGCGCCGGGATAGAGGACCGGAGCCAGCAGCTTGACCTGCGCCAGCGGGACGCCGCGCTGAGCAATAGCGCTGTCCGTCGCGGCTTTCGCAAGGCGCTGATGCGTTTCGTCCCAGGCGCGGAGAATGTCGATGACGGTCGAGAATTTGTCGCCGAGGATTTGCGTGGCGGGCACCACGCGGTCTTCGATCAGAACACCTGCGATCGGCGTTCCCTGATTGTCGGCATAGCTGATGAGCCGATAACCGGACTGCATTCATGTCCTCCCGAGCAGCGCGAAGTTTGTTCTGTTGCCTAGTACTGTACTGTACGTTACAGTCAAGCACTCGATGCGTGCAACAGAAAAGTTCTGGCGCGAGATGACGACATCCCCTGGTTTGGTAAATCGTATGTCAGCACAGGACATAAAGGCCGCCCCGGGGAAAGCGCGTGCAAAGGCGCGCACGAGTGTGAAGCGCGCGCGATCACGGCCGGTTGCAAAGGCGGCTCCTGTCTCCGATCCGCGGCGCGAGCGGCTGATCAGGCTCGCTGCGCCGCTTTTTCTCAAGAAGGGTTACGACAACGTTTCGATTGACGACGTTATCGGCGTTGCGGGCGGTTCGAAGGCGACGATCTACGCATGGTTCGGCGGCAAGCAGGGCCTGTTCGAAGCCGTGGTCCAGCAAAAATGCGACGATGTCACGCTCGCGATCGACATCGACGCCGGCGGCACTCTGGACGAGCAGTTAACCAAGATCGGCCGATCCTTCGTCACGACGGTGCTGACCGCGCCGATCCTGGAATTCCATCGGCTGATGGTTTCGATCGGCCGCACCTTTCCGGAAGCCGGGCGCTTGTTCTTCCAGTCCGGACCGGCGTCGGCCTATCTCATCGTTGCGCGCTGGATCGAGCGGCAGCAGAAGGAAGGCCTGATCATAAAAGAAGACCCCTATCGGCTGGCGGTGCTGTTTCTCGACATGCTGATCGGGGAACACCAACTCGGCTGGCTGACGGGTATGCCGCATGCTGCGCAGAAAGCGAAGCTCGAGGAGACCGTGCGTGTCGCCGTTCGCGTTTTTCTCGGCGGATGCCGCACGCAGAGATCGACCCGTCCCTGATCCTGGCTGCTCGCGCATTCAGATTTCGCTTTTTGCGCGGGTTGCAGGGCACGGATCAACCGGCGAGAATTCGAAGCCCCGCGGCTTGAACTCCTACCAGCGGTCCGATATCAATAATGAAACGTCATTCCGAACAACGGAATGAAGGAGAGGTGCCGCAGCGTTGATGTTCGCGCACGCGGCCCCCGGGCAGGAAACGCAGCATGGCCGATGCGTTGATCTATGATTCCTTGCGCACTCCGCGTGGCTCGGGGCGCGCCACGGGAAGCCTCCACACGCTTTCACCGATCGACCTCGGTGCGACTGTTCTAAAGGCGCTGGACGAGCGAACGGGCTGCACGCGCGCGACAATCGACGACATCGTGTTCGGCTGCGGCGATGCGGTCGACGACCAGGGGGCCGACATCGCGCGCTCTTCGCTGCTGCGCGCCGGCTTCGACGAGCGCATTTCGGGATCGGTGGTAAGCCGCTTCTGTTCCTCCGGGCTCGATGCCGCCAACGCCGCCGCGGCGCGGGTGATGGCCGGGCAGGCGGATTGCATGATCGCGGGCGGCGTCGAGATGATGTCGCTCATCTCCATGGGTGGCACGGGTGGCCCATGGGGCAGCGATGCCGAATTCAACACGATCACGAATTTCACGCCGCTCGGGGTCGCCGCCGATCTCGTGGCGACGCTCGACGGTCACAGCCGGGAGGATGTCGATGCCTTCGCGGTGGAGTCGCAGAAACGTGCGGCGCGCGCGTGGGACGAGGGGCGGTTTGCACGCTCCGTGATTCCGGTGAACGACTTCAACGGAACGCCGTGCCTCACGCGCGACGAGCATATGCGTCCCACGACCGACATGGCGACGCTTGCGAAGCTCAAGCCCGCATTCGAGACGATGGCGGTCAAGGGCGGCTTCGGCGACATCGTGCGTCACCGCTATCCGCAGGTGAACCGGCTCAACCATGTTCACACCGCCGGCAACTCGTCCGGAGTCGTGGACGGCGCGGCCGCAATGCTGATCGGTTCGCCCGCGCTCGGCAAGGAGCTCGGTCTGAAGCCGCGTGCGCGGTTCGTCAGCTTCGCCACGGTCGGCTGCGAGCCCTGTCTGATGCTGACCGCGCCGGGTGAGGCTGCGCGCAAGGCGGTCGCACGGGCGGGGCTGACGCTCGATGACGTCGATTTGTTCGAGGTCAACGAGGCCTTCGCGTCGGTGGTGCTGCATTTCATGGAAGAGACCGGCGTCTCGCATGATCGCGTCAATGTCAATGGCGGCGCCATTGCAATGGGCCACCCGATCGGCGCGACCGGCAATATCCTGATCGGCACGCTGGTGGATGAACTCGAGCGCACCGGCGCAAAGCGCGGGGTTGCCACACTCTGCGTTGGCCTTGGCATGGGCGTAGCCACGCTCATCGAGCGGGTGTGAGAAAGCGTACAATGATCCGGCAAGAGAGCCTCGGCGACGGCATTGCACTTCTCGTCTTTGACAGTCCCGGACCGGTGAACACACTCGGTGCCGAGGACAATGTCGAGTTTGCCGCCCTGATCGACCGTCTGCTGGCGGATGAGTCCGTGAAGGGAATCGTCCTGACCTCGGAGAAGCGCGATTTTCTCGCCGGCGGCGATCTCGACCAGTTGCGGCGCGTCGAAACTCCGGCGGATGCCATCGCAATCGTGACGCCATTTCTGAAGGCGATCCGCAAGCTCGAGACCGGCGGCAAGCCGGTGGTCGCCGCTCTCAACGGCACCGCGCTTGGCGGCGGTTTCGAACTCGCCCTCGCATGCCATCGGCGGATTGCGGCCGATGTGCCGTCCGCACGCTTCGGTCTTCCGGAGGTTACGCTTGGGCTTATGCCCGGTGGCGGTGGCACGCAGCGCCTGCCTCGCCTGATCGGGATTGCTGCCGCCGCGCCGCTGTTGCTCGAAGGCAAGCGGCTCAAACCCGCCGATGCGCTTGCAGCCAGGATCATCGATGAAGTGGTGCCGCCGGACGAGTTGCGCGCGGCCGCGAAAGCCTGGGCGCTCGCCAATCCGGGCGCGGCGCAGCCCTGGGACGTGAAGGGGTACAAGCTGCCGGGCTTCGCGCCGCAATCGGCCGAGGGCCGGATGTTCTTCATGGGAAGCTGGACGCGGCTGCACAAGCGCAGCGCCGGTTGCGATCTTGCGAGCGAAGCGATCCTGCAGGTGCTGCATCATGGTCTCGAGCGTGGGCTCGATGCCGGCATTGCCATCGAGACCCGCTACTTCGCGCGGCTCGCAGCGTCAGCCGACGCCAAGGCGAAGATCCGTACGCTGTTCGTCGGCACGACCGAAGCCAAGGCGATGAAGATGCGTCCGAAAGACGTGCCGCCGTCGAAGCCCGCGCGCGTATCGGTGATCGGTGGCGGGGTGATGGGGCGCGGGATTGCCTATGTCTCGGCCCAGGCCGGAATGCAGGTCGATCTTATCGACGTGTCGGATGACGTCGCGGCCAAGAGCCGGCAGGCCATTGCCAAGAGCGCCGAGCGGGACGCCGAGCGCGGACGGTTGCGCGGCGGTTCTCATGCCGATGTGATTGGGCGCATTCAGGCATCCTCATCGTATGACGGGATCGCGACAAGCGACATCGTGGTCGAAGCCGTGTTCGAGCGTCCCGACCTGAAGCGCGACGTCCTGAAGAAGGCGGCGGCCGTGGCGCGGCCAGGCACTCCGATCGCGAGCAATACTTCGAGCATCCCGATCTCCGAGCTCGCGTCCGCTATTCCCGATGCATCCTGCATGATCGGGTTGCATTTCTTCTCGCCGGTCGAGCGCATGCCCCTTGTGGAGGTGGTCCGCACCGATGCCACATCCGATCAGACGCTGGCGCGCGCGCTGGATTTCCTGAAGGCGATCGACAAGACACCGGTCGTGGTGCGCGATGGTCTCGGCTTCTTCACCAGCCGGGTTGTCACGACCTATTCCAGCGAGACCATGAATCTCCTCGCGGAGGGCGTTCCGCCGCAGCTGATCGACAACGCGGCAATCAACGCGGGTTTCGCGCTTGGGCCAGTCTCGCTCTGCGACATGGTCACCATGCCGCTGCTGAAGGACATTTTTGCGTCGATGCGCGGTGACGGTCATCGCATCGCCGACCAGGGAAGCGTGGCGCGCGAGACGGTCGGCAAGCTTGTCGATGCCGGCCGCGTGGGCAAGGTCCAGGGCAACGGCGTCTATTCATACGATGGCGAGGTGCGCGATCCTTGGGATGGTCTCGCCGCGTGTCTCGGCACCAAGCCATCGAGCCTTGATGAAACGGCAGTGCGCGAGCGCCTGCTTTATGTTCAGTCGCTGGAGGCGATCCGCACGCTGGAGGAGGGGATCGTGGCGCGGCCGATCGATGCCGATCTCGCCGCGGTCCTCGGCTGGGGTTACCCTGCGCATCTCGGTGGCGTTTTCGCCTATGTCGATCGCATCGGTGCCGCGGAATTCGCGCGCAAGGCGCAGGAATATGCCGATCGCTTCGGCGGGCGGTTCACGCCGCCGGCCATATTGCTCGACATGGCCAGGGATAACCGCAAATTCCACGCATTGTGAGCGCCGGCGCCGCGTCGCGTCTGCAGAAAAACACGGAGCTGCTTCGATGAAGGCCATGGTGATGGGCGGATTGGGCCTCTCCAACCTCGCGCTGCGTGACGTACCCGATCCCAAGCCCGGTCCCGGCCAGGTGCTGGTGCGCATGCGCGCCGCCTCGCTGAACTTTCGCGACCTGCTGACGCTCGACGGCAAGTACGGGGGAATGCAGAAGCGCGAGAACCTGATCCTCCTTTCGGACGGCGCCGGT